>VGKS01000043.1 GCA_016866935.1 Candidatus Pacearchaeota archaeon | reverse complement strand
GTTTAGCTGAAACTATTCAGGCTTTAAGTGATATAGATTATCCTATAGAAAAGAAAGAAATTATAATTATTAATGATGGTAGTAAGGATAATACTAAAAATATTGCTTTAGAGTTAGTCAAGAAATACAATGGTGTTATTTTACTTGATAAAAAGAATTCTGGCAAGGCTAACTCTTTAAATGAAGCAATTAAAATAGCAAAAGGTGAACTTATTGCAGTAGTTGACGCGGATTCTTATCCTAAAAAAGACTCTCTTACTAAAATGGTTGGACATTTTGATGATCTGCAAGTTGGAGCTGTTACATCTAGAGTTCTGGTAAAAAATAAAAGAAATTGGCTTGGAAAATTTCAGGTTATGGATTATTCAATAATTGCCTGGACAAGAAAACTACTTGATTTTGTAGACTCTGTATATGTTACTAATGGCCCCTTAAGTGTTTATAGAAAAGACTTAGTTAAAAGACTCGGAGGTTTTGATCCTAAAAACTTAACGGAAGATATAGAGATCACCTGGCATATTTTAAGTGAGGGTTATAAGACAAAGATGTCTTATGGCGCAATTGTTTATACTACTGTTCCCGAGAACTTTAAAACATGGACAAAACAAAGGGTGCGTTGGAATTTGGGTGGAATACAGACTGTTCAGAAATATTGGAAAACAATGTTTAGAAAAGGAGCTTTTGGACATTTTGTAATTCCTTATGTTACTGCTTCTTTTATTTTAGCTATAATTGGATTTTTACTATTTTTTAGGTACTTTTGGATAAAGGGCTCTTATTATATTTATTCTTGGTATTATGCTTTACAAGGGTATGAGTTTTGGAGATATATAGAATATAATATTTCTTTTACTCTTCTTTTGTTTTTGGGACTTTGTTTCTTATTTTTAGCAGTATTTTACTATAATATTGGTTTTAGGAATTCCGAAACAGGTAGCAAAAATGTTTTAAAGATATTAGCTTACTCTTTCTTCTATAGGTCGCTATATACGTATCCTTTAATAATAGCAATCTATAAATTAGTACGAGGAGATATTGGATGGTATACAAAATAATGAATACAAGATTTAGAGTTTTTCTAGAATCAGCTATTATTGCAATGCTGATTTTGATAATTGGTTTTTCTTTTGGTTTATATGTTGAATCAAAACGTAACGATAAAGTAATTGATGCTTACAAAGATTATGAGGTAGAAGCACTCGACTTAAAACTTCAGAATTACTATTATCAAATTATGGATAGTAGCTCTTGTGAAAGAGCAATTGAACAGAACTTTCAATTTGCTGAGGATATTTATATTAGGGGGCTTGAATTAGAAAAGTTTGAAGAAAGTAACCAAATAACCGACGAACTATTAAGAGAGAAGAAAAGATACAGTCTTCTTAAAACGGAATTATGGCTCAATACTCTTCTTTTAAAGAAAAAGTGTAATGCTGAGTTTGATACTGTTGCTTACTTGTATTCTGGTCAGCCTACTAGTTCTGCGATTGTTTCCGAACAAAAGATAATTTCTAATATATTGAGAGATCTTAAAGCTGAAAAGGGAAATGATATGATTCTTCTACCTATAGCTGGGGACCTTGGATTAAATATTGTTGAGTTTCAAAAAAATGTACGTGGTGTTGATAGTTTGCCTGCTCTGGTTATTAATGAAGAAACAGTACTAGAGGGATTTCATTCTATGGATGAAATAGAATCTTACTTAAATAATTAGTAGGTTTTAGCACC
Source organism: Candidatus Pacearchaeota archaeon (assembly GCA_016866935.1). Lineage (GTDB taxonomy): Archaea > Nanobdellota > Nanobdellia > Pacearchaeales > GW2011-AR1 > SICU01. Next base: position 61 of record VGKS01000043.1, on the reverse strand, counting down.
ATAAATGATTTAAATGGATACTGATAAACTTCTGCATGGATTATTTAGACTTGAGACAGGA
>VGKS01000042.1 GCA_016866935.1 Candidatus Pacearchaeota archaeon | reverse complement strand
ATATTAGCTTACTCTTTCTTCTATAGGTCGCTATATACGTATCCTTTAATAATAGCAATCTATAAATTAGTACGAGGAGATATTGGATGGTATACAAAATAATGAATACAAGATTTAGAGTTTTTCTCGAATCAGCTATTATTGCAATGCTGATTTTGATAATTGGTTTTTCTTTTGGTTTATATGTTGAATCAAAGCGTAACGATAAAGTAATTGATGCTTACAAAGATTATGAGGTAGAAGCACTTGACTTAAAACTTCAGAATTACTATTATCAAATTATGGATAGTAGCTCTTGTCAAAGAGCAATTGAACAGAACTTTCAATTTGCTGAGGATATTTATATTAGGGGGCTTGAATTAGAAAAGTTTGAAGAAAGTAACCAAATAACAGACGAACTATTAAGAGAGAAGAAAAGATACAGTCTTCTTAAAACAGAATTATGGCTTAATACTCTTCTTTTAAAGAAAAAGTGTAATGCTAAGTTTGATACTGTTGCTTACTTGTATTCTGGTCAGCCTACTAGTTCTGCGATTGTTTCCGAACAAAAGATAATTTCTAATATATTGAGAGATCTTAAAGCGGAAAAGGGAAATGATATGATTCTTCTACCTATAGCTGGGGACCTTGGATTAAATATTGTTGAGTTTCAAAAAAATGTACGTGGTGTTGATAGTTTGCCTGCTCTGGTTATTAATGAAGAGACAGTACTAGAGGGATTTCATTCTATAGATGAAATAGAATCTTACTTAAATAATTAGTAGGTTTTAACACCATAAATGATTTAAATGGATATTGATAAACTTCTGCATGGATTATTTAGACTTGAGACAAGAATGTGGTGAGTACGTGGAAGCTATTAAGGATGGTGAAATAATTAGAGTTTCTGAGAAATTAGCTATATTAGAAGATTTGTTTATTTTGCGTAAAATAAGTAATGTTCAACAGCAAAACGTATTACCTTCTTCTACACCACAGTTACATACTAAAATAAGCAGAGAGCAAATTAAGACGGGATCAATAATAAGTGAGTGGAAGCATGGAAAATTTGGTGTAAAGAAAAACAATGCTTTGCAGGATTTAATCCCTAACTTCAATTGGGAAGTTTCAAGAAATAGAAAGCTCAAGAATATGCCTAGACTAAAGCTTGCTCAACTGATAAATGCTACTGAACAAGATGTAAAAATGATTGAATTGGGAGAATTACCTTCTGACGATTTTGTATTAATTTCCAGAATAGAACAAATTTTTGGAATAAATCTTAGAAAGAATCCGGGGAGTATAGCTCAAGTCAGTTTAGCAGACTTACAGAGAAGAGATGAAGGGAAAAAGAAGGATATTGGAAAAAACATTTTTAAAGATTCTCTTAAGTTTTCTGGTAATGAAATTGAAATAATAGATTAGGTGATTGAGGTATTTACGGATAAAAAGACCTTAAATTAAGGTTAAACTACGACGATATTGATTATAAGATGGGTTACGCAAGTATTTTGAAAATAACTTGTATATTTTGTTTCTTACAGCTTAACTGGGTTGAAAAGAGACTTACAAATTTTAGAAATTCACTTATTGTTTTTCTCATAACTCTATATTTCTCTTTTACTTTTAAATTAGCCTTTTTTGGTTTAGAAGACTTTAAAAACCATTATTTCTGATGAATAATATGAATATTGAAATTATATCTCAAGACAATGATATGGTTGAGCTTAGAGTTGATAATCTTACTATAGCAGAAGTACTAAGGGTTTACTTGAATGAAAACGGCATTAAGTTTGCTGCTTGGAGAAGAGATCACCTGACA
>VGKS01000041.1 GCA_016866935.1 Candidatus Pacearchaeota archaeon | reverse complement strand
AATTTCTTAACGCCGAAGAAAAAACTCACGAGGGTCTTTTGTAGCCCACTCGTGTTTTTGATAAATCAAAAATCGTTGAACAGCGATTTAAAGATAATTTCTTTTGCCTTACGGCAATTTTTCTTAGAGAAAAACCAGAAATTATCCAAATTTCCTGCTTATTTTATTATTCAAGTTAGGCAGGAAACTTCTTTAAATCGCGATGTTGCTTGGCTTCGCCCAAATTTTAATTTTTCTTTCTTTTCCCGCCCAAGAGAGTGAGAGATTGCCCGTGTTGCTTCGCAACAGATAGCTTTTGCCTTCGGCAAAAGAGAAAAACTTCGCTTATCGAACCAACAAAAACAGGCAACGAAATTTTAAGAAAATTTCGCCTAACAAACGATAAGCGGTTCACTTCGTTCACCCAAATTTTTCATTTAATTAGGAGCACTTTCAAAAAACAAAACAAAGATTTATAAGATATATATTCATAATTTTTTTATGAATCAAGTATTTAAAATTCCATTAATTTTGTACGGAATTTATTTTCTCTTTAGCTTTGGTTATATTGGGCTTTATCAAGGAGTAATCGCAACTCAAGAATATTCTTTAACGATAGATTATGTATTTTTATCGGCAGTAGGAGCTTTACTAATGGGACTGGTAATTTTTGTTCCTGCATTAATTATATCCTACATTTATTATAAATCAAAGGTTATGAAATGGAAAAAATAAAATTAGAAGATTTAGAAATTCCTGTTTTAATTGGATTGGCTTTTGGATTTTTATATTATTTTTTCATTGCTCCTAACGAACCTTATGGGGCTATCACAGTATTTATTTTGTCTACGATTATTTCTTATTATAAAAGGAGAAAAAAACATAATTAAAAAAATGAAAAATAAAAAGAAGGCATTAAGTTGGAAAACAGGTCTAATTTCTTTTGGGGTAACTTTGATTTTATTTTTTATTTGGGGTTTAATTGTAAGATTATTTTTCTTTGAAGTAGAATCAATTTTATTTAATCAATGGGTTTTTATAATTTTTTTAATTGCTATTGGTTGGTACTTTGAAGAAAGAGAGAAAAAGAAAATTGAAAACAATGAAAAATGAAGAAAAGATTAAGATAAATATTGAAAAATTAAAATCTCAAAGTGATTTTCATAAATGGCAATTCGGACAATATAACACTTATCTGATTGGAATTATTGCTATTTTAATTGCTTTATTTGTTCCAACTACTCTTGTAATCTCTGGCGTTACAAATAAAATAATTTTAGCAGTTTTATTAATTATTTTGTGTTTTATTTCTTATCTGGTTATTCATTCTTTATCTAAAAAAAGCGAAAATCAAATAAGAGGATTAAGTAGAAAAATAGAAGAAAATTATAATGAATTAGAAAAGCTATAATTTGAAAGTGCCCCCTCTCCTTTCTTAAAAAGAAAGAAGCAAAGAAGCGGGCAATCTCTCTTATTTATTGGTCGTCGGAGAAACCATCCTCCTCCCCCACCCTGAAAGAAAAATTAAAACTCACGAGGTCGCTTCTTGCTCCACTCGCGCCTTCCGCTTCGCTACAGGTCAAGCAACAGGCATTAACAGGCAAAATTCTTTTTTGCTTTCAGCAAAATTTTTCTTGTAAAAACCAGAATTTTTCCCAAATGTCAATCCAGCTCTCAAAAATTTATCAGCTCTGTTCGCCCAGGATACTCCTTCCTTTCAGTCAGTCGTTCGGCCTTCACGAGGATAAATTTTTGTGGGGATTGCCACTTCTGTTAATGCCGATGTTAATTGCAATAAATTTGGAGTCCTACCGAAGAGAAAAGGGCAGTTTTCCTATATGGTTTACTTTCATTTTTTGTCCAAACTTTTCAATAACTTTATATATCTACTATCCTATTTTATAAAATAATGGCACTTGAAACAATAATTTTATTGTTTATTTTTGGATTATTTTTTCTATTGATAATTGGTTCGCTTGCTCTTTGGATTTGGATGCTTGTTGATTGTATCAAGCGAAAGTTCAAAAAAGAAGATGAAAAAATAATCTGGCTTTTGGTAATTATTTTAGTTCAAGTTATTGGTGCCATTATTTATTATTTTGTTATAAAACGAGAAGACAAAAAATGAAAGGAGGTGTAAAAAATGGGAAAAAATAAAACGGTAGCAATCATCCTATCCCTCTTATTAGGAGGATTAGGTGTAGATAGGTTTTATCTTGGATATACAGGATTAGGTGTTCTAAAGTTATTAACTTTAGGAGGTCTTGGAATTTGGGCTTTAATTGACCTAATCCGTATAATCATAGGAAATCTAAAACCTAAAGATGGAGAATATGAGGCATAATTAAATGCCTTATTTTTTCCAACGGAAAACTGCCCTTGAATTTTTGAATTAAAGTTTATATTTGTTGACGGACTTCAAATTTACTTCTTTGGCTTCGCCTCGACCACGCTGCGCTCTCGCCTTCGGCTCGGGGCAATTAACAGGAATTTAACGGAAAAATGCTCGGCTCGCATTTTTCCCAAATTGAATTTTGGAGGTCGCTTGCCACGGGTTGCCTCGGCTCGCTCCAACTCTCAAAATTCAACTTCGTTAAATTCCGATGTTCAACGAAATTTTTTCCTGCGGGAAAAAACTCTGCGCGAGAATTAATTTTAGTTATTCCATCCCCCACCCAGACGGGAAAGCCGAAAGATAGC
>VGKS01000040.1 GCA_016866935.1 Candidatus Pacearchaeota archaeon | reverse complement strand
CCTATACAACTCAACCAAAGCGTTGTTCCAATCTCGTGATCGCCCCCTCAATATGCTATTTCCAACCATGGCTTCAGAAATAGAAAAGTCTTTAGTAACAGTGACCAGCGGTATACCTGATAGGTATCCAACTAGTAGAGACTGTTCCATTTCATCAGTTAATTTTCTTTCTGTTGCCATATTGTTTATCTTGTTTTTGGATAAACTCCAATAAGTATCACTCAAAGTATAATTATTTAATATTTAACTCACTACTAGTGGTGTAATTAATAAAAAAATAAAAAATAGATTTTTTGGTCTAATCTTGGTATCCTCTACCGTGGTATTGCCTATCTGCATGTTCCTGACTTCTCCTTCCAGAAAGATGGGTCGTGTAACGGCCAATATTACGCATAGGCAAATACCTTGCTTCTATACTTCTCTGTTCAGAAGAAGGAGCCTCATGTTCAGACCTTAATCTAGGCTGTTCTTGTTCATCCATGTGCATAAAATCCTCCTTTCAGTTGATAAAATAAAATTATGCATAGGGCCACACTCCTGCGCGTAATGCATCATAGATTTGTGCTGCCGTGTATACTTGGCTTGTTATAGTGATGACCCAAGGTACAATCATCCTTCTTGCATCTGTAGAGGTTGCAATAGGACATGGTCTCTGACCAGGGTATACTGCTTTAGCTACATGTTTTGAGCCACTTTCTATTTCAACTCCTGGAATCCTGAGTAAAGCTCTCTCTATATGAGAAAGCTTGATTCCGTCTCGTGTTTTGTTTCCTGCCATAGTTATTTTATCCATTAGTTACAAGATATGTAACTACTACAGGATAGTCATAAATAAAACTCTTTTAAGTATTGCCTCACCACTTGTGGTGTAATATCTAGAAAAGTTTATTAAGCAGTTTTTCTCTTCTTAAGTATGGATATTCGTGCCTTGCAGGATGCTGGTCTTACTGAAGGAGAATCTAAAGTATACCTGGCATTATTGGAAATAGGATCATCAACTACTGGCCCAATAACAGAAAAAGCTGGAGTAGCTAAATCAATCATACACCAGCTATTAGAGAAACTAATGCAAAAAGGCCTTGTTTCTTATATTACTAAAGAAAAAACAAAATATTACCAAGCAAGTGATCCACATAAAATAGTAGATTATATAGAAGAAAATGAAAAGAAAATCCAAGAAAATAAGAAAAAAGTAGAAAACCTTTTACCCTCTCTATTAGCAAAGCAAAACTCTTCAGAAAAGCAAACAGCTACAATTTATGAAGGTTTCAAGGGAATGATAACCGTTCATGAACATACTTATGACAAATTAAAGAGTGGGGAGGAATTCTTCTACTTAGGTATTCAGCCAGAACAACCAGAACACTTTCACCTCTATTGGCAAAGAGATCACTTGAGAAGGGCTAAAGCAGGAATTCATTGTAAATTACTTTTTCACCCAGATACAGATTCTAAGATACTAAAAAATCGTAATAGTTACAAATTATGTGATGCTAGATATATGCCGATTAAAATTAATACTCCTGCATGGATTATGGGTTACAAAGATGTAACCGTTATAGGTTTCCCATCTTCTAGCCCTATAACTTTGGAAATAATAAATAAAGAAATAGCTGATTCATTCAGAGCATATTTTGAAGAGTTTTGGAACAAAAGTAAACCTTTCTAGCCTCATCAAAGTGGAAAGAAGTATACGTGTTCCGAGCAGGCATATAGCCAAGATAGAATATTGAGAAGGCTCGTTTATTATATTCAACTTTAATGTTTAAGAATCTCAAGTTTTACATTATTATTGCGAACAACCACTTTAGCAGTTCCTCCAATTGGAAAAGTAATAAGGGGTGTTGTATGTCCAAAATCAACATTACCTATAACCGGAAGCTGATTTAACTCCTTCTTTGACTTTACTATTTTGGTCAATAACTCCCTTGTCATTTTAGTAGCAGGTTGGAATCTACCGAAAACTATAGCTTTTACTTTCTTGAAATCCGGTTGGTGAATTATTGATTGTAGATCTCTATCTATTGTAGCAAAATGTGCCTCATTATCATCTTCAAGAAAAAGAATACTATCTTTAATATTTGGCATAAATTCCGTACCTTGCAAAAGATTTAGAGTACATTGATTTCCCCCTATGATTTTGCCTTCTGCTTCACCATCATTAATAATCCAGTAACCTTTGTTCTTAACAAAATTACGATTTTTTTGATCGTTGGCCCATTTATCATCGCTCCATTTTATAGAAGGTTTAATTTCAAATGGGCTTTTTTCCAATAAACATTTTTTGAAATATTCTAAGGTATAATCAAAGCCTTGTTTATCTCCAAAAGAGAAAAAATGAGGTCCAGAATAAGTAACCAAACCTGTTTTTGCGTAAATCGCATTAGCTAAGGCTGTTATATCGGAGTATCCACAAAGAATTTTAGGGTTAGCTTTAATTAAGTCATAATCTAAATAACTCAAAAGTTGGTTAGAGTTAAATCCTCCAATTACAGTTATAATTAATTTAATTGATTTATCCGAAAATGCTTTATGTAAGTCTGATACTCTACTTTCTATAGAAGAGGAGTTAAAGTCATCTATTTCATTTACATGCTCTGCAAAGCTCAGGTTTAAACCAAGTTCTTTAAAGCGTTGAATGGCCTTTTCTTTTAATTCTTCATTAATCCAAGGCATAGCTAAACTTCT
>VGKS01000039.1 GCA_016866935.1 Candidatus Pacearchaeota archaeon | reverse complement strand
ATGCGCGGGCCGGGAATTGAACAATAACTACTTCTTACCAATAACTTTCTTGCCATGCATATAAGGCAAAAGAACTTTAGGGATTTCCACAGAACCATCTTTCTGTTGATAATTTTCAAGAATAGCAACCATTGCACGAGAAGTTGCAATAGCAGTATTGTTCAATGTATGAGGGACATACTTTTCCCCATTTCCGTTATCCGCGCGAATCTTAAGCTTACGAGCTTGAGCATCAGTCAAGTTAGAACAAGATCCTACTTCGAAATAAGTCTTCTTTCTAGGAGACCATGCTTCAATATCCACTTGAACATGCTTCAAATCCCCTAAATCTCCAGAACATATTCCAAGAATCCTAATAGGAATCTCTAAATCTTTGAATATTTCCACAGTAACAGCTTGTATTTCATCATAAAACTTCATTGAGTCTTCTGGTTTGCAAATAACGACCATTTCAACTTTGTTAAATTGATGACTCCTATACAAACCCTTCTCGTCTATTCCATGACTACCTATCTCTTTTCTAAAACACATAGAATAAGAAGCAAATTTCATAGGTAACTGCTTTTCAGTTAAAATAGTATCCACATATCTTCCAATCATAGAATGCTCGCTAGTTCCTATCAAATACAAGTCTTCTTCATCAATCTTGTATATCTGGTTCTTCATATCATCTAAAGAAGTAACGTTATTCATTACACCAGACCTAAGCATTAAAGGAGTTTCAACATAAGTAAATCCTTTAGAAACAAGTTTGTCAATTGCAAATCTAATAAGCGCTTGATTAAGCAAAGCCAAATCTCCTTGTAAATAATAAAATCCATTTCCGCTAGTCTTAGCAGATGCATCAAAGTCAGCAACATTCAAAGATTCAGCAATTTCAGAATGGTTTTTAACCTCAAAACCAAATTCGCGTGGCTTGCCAATCTTACGCATAGTTACATTTTCAGAATCATCTTTTCCAATAGCAACTGAAGAATGCATCATATTAGGGATCTTACTTAATATCTCATTCAATTCTTCTTCAAGAGAATACATTTTCTTCTCAAGACTTTCAATTTTAGAAGGAATTTCTCCAGCTTCCTTCAATAATTTCTTAGTATCTTTACCAGCTTTCTTAGCATCAGCAATTTGTTTAGATATTTTATTGCGCGAAGAACGAATATTATCAACATCTCCTTTTAACTCACGCCATTTCTTATCTTTTTCAAGAGCCAAATCAACCAATTTTAATCGGTCATTTTTATGTTTCTTTTTTATATTTTCCTTAACCTTTTCAGGATTCTCACGTAAGAATTTAATATCAAACATGATTAAACCAATTTTATAGAATATTTAAGCCTAATTATTAATATCTTCTACCAGAAGACCTGCCAAATCCTCTTCCGCCTCTAGAGTCTCTACTATCTCTTCTATCTCCACCTCTAGAATCTCCTCTACCTCCAAACCTAGAACCTCTACTATCTCTTCCACCATGTCCTCTAGAGTCCCTATTTCCAAAGTCGCGTCTACCTCCGAAACCTCTTCCACGACCTCCAAAAGTCAATCTTCCTCTGTTATCTCTATCGTTACCTCTCTCTTTGAAACGAACTGCAATAGGTTGAACATCTTGCGGCATCTGTTCCTGTTTAATCTTTAACTCTGGGTCTCTCAAAACATTTCTAAAATTATCATAATCTCTTTGAGCAACAATAGTAATAGCAATTCCATCTTTTCCTGCTCTTGCAGTTCTTCCAATTCTATGAACATAATCTGTGCTTGTTTTAGGAACATCAAAATTGTAAACGTGAGAAACATTCTTTACATCTAACCCTCTAGCGGCAACATCAGTACAAACCAAAATTAATGCCTTAGACGAATGAAATTCTTCCATAATTCTGCTTCTCTTATTTTGCGCAAGACCTCCGTGAATTGCCATAGCATCTACATCATTTCTTTGCAAGTTGTGTGCAACATAATCCGCGTTCCTTCTAGTATTTGTAAACACCATCACTAGTCCCTTCTTTTCATTCTTTAATAGATGGACAAGCAATGAAAACTTCATATTTGAAGGTACATCATAGAATATCTGATGCAATTTAGCAGGGTCAACCTGATTCTCAGATTCAACATATACGGGGTCCCTCATATAATGTTTAGCAATTCTCGAAATATCTGCAGAAATAGTAGCAGAAAAGAGCAGGGTCTGTCTTTCCTTAGGACATTGATCAATTATAGTAACTACATCATCAATGAAGCCCATATCGAGCATTCTATCAGCCTCATCAAGAACAAGGAATTTTAATTTAGATAAATTAAGAGAGGCATTCCTCAAATGATCTAGTATTCTCCCAGGAGTTCCAACAACAATATCAGCAGTTCTTAATGCATGTTTCTGCGGTTCAATTCCAACTCCTCCGAATACTTCTATAACTCTCAAACCTGCCTGCTTTGAATATTTTGAAAGATTCTTACCAATTTGTTCAGCTAATTCACGAGTAGGGGTTAAAATTAAAGCCTGTATTCCTTGTCCAGGATTAGCTTTCTCAATTATTCCGGCACCAAAGGCTATAGTTTTACCAGACCCGGTAGCAGAACTTCCAAGTACATCTTTCCCTTCTAAAACTAAAGGAATTGCCTTTGCTTGAACATCAGTAGGACTTGTGATACCTGCATCTGCAAAAGCCTTTACAAGACCTGCACTTAATCCTAAATTACTAAATTCATTCATAAAACATTAATAAAATCTGCCTTTTTAAAGTCGAGTATT
>VGKS01000038.1 GCA_016866935.1 Candidatus Pacearchaeota archaeon | reverse complement strand
TCACTAGATCGAGCATCTGCAAAATCAAGCCTATAAAGCATAGTCATTCCATCTACTATTATTAATGAAACTTGCTCCTTAACATATTTCAAAAGTTGATCAAATGTTTGTTGTTGTTCTTTAAAGTTGGTTGGTTTTAAAACAAGTATATTTTCTAAAACATCTTCTACAGAGACATCTTTACCGTTTCCATTTGTAGACTTTGAGTTAAATAGCTGTTTAACTCTTTCTGAAGAAAATCCTCCCTCAGTATCTATAAATATTACTTTATTACCTTTCTTGGCTTGAGAAACTGCAGCAATCATACACAAATTTGTTTTTCCACTTCCTGGACCTCCGTAAAATGTGGTAACTATTCCAGAATCATACCCTCCTTTGAGCCATATATTCAAATCATAGTTCCCTGCAGAAATCTTTCCCATGAAAAATGAAAGAAACAAGACTATAAAAAAATAATTACAAAAAATAAATAAAATAAAAAGACAGAATTATCTGCGTCTTTTTTTGTTAGACTTTTCCATTTCCATAGTTTCGTCGCACATCTTGTCCTTTTTAAACATAATAGCGTGCAAAAGCAATATAACTGCTGCAATAATAATTACCCATCTAGAAGAAGGACTCCCCATATAAGCAAATATTATTATTATCACGGCAAGAATGGAATCAACCCAGTTGAATTTACAATTCATAGTACCTCCTTTCATCTAGAAGAAATAGTTAAAAATCATTAATAAACCTGTCTACTCTCTAATTATTTACTAGAAATCTTAGATAATACCATTAAATCTTTGTTTATTGAAGCAATAGCTTCAGATATAGCTTTTTTAACATTCTTCCCGCTTGATTCAATCCTGAAAATAACCGGCTTTGTCAGGTGATCTCTTCTCCAAGCAGCAAATTTAATGCCGTTTTCATTCAAATAAACACGCAGTATTTCGGCAACAGTCAAGTTATCTACTCTAAGTTCCAACAAATCATTTTCCTGCGATATAATTTCAACATTCATATTATTCATCAGAAATAATGGTTTTTAAAGTCTTCTAAACCAAAAAAGGCTAATTTAAAAGTAAAAGAGAAATATAGAGTTATGAGAAAAACAATAAGTGAATTTCTAAAATTTGCTATAATAGGAGCCATAAATACAGCAATTCATATTGGTGTTTTGTACATTCTAGTAGACTATCTAGGAGTTTATTATATTTTAGCATCATTTATTGGTTTTGTATTGGCGGTTACCAATAGTTTTATAATGAATACTAAATTTACGTTTAAAAGAAAAATAAAAGAAAAGACGGCTGAAAGATATACCAAATTCTTTGTAGTTAGCATCATTGCAGCCATAGTTAATTTAATACTTCTTTATATAATTACAGAAATATTTGGAGTCTACTATATTTTATCACAGTTGTTTGCCACAGCAGGATCTTTAATAATCAACTTCATGGGAAATAAATTATGGACTTATAAGATATGAATAAAAATGTAAAGATTATTTTATTGATTGTTATTATTGGACTGTTAATAAGATTCTCTTTTATTTGGACAGGACCAATAAAAATATGGGACGAAACAATATACTCTAATTTAGGAAATAGTCTAAGCCAGAATCCATTTGATTACTCGCTTAGAAATCAAGGTTGGAGTGATGTTATAAGAGCAAATGGAGACCAGGTTTATGACTGGCCAAAAATTGGTTTTAGAGCCCCCCTCTTACCATACACTCTTGCATTATTATACCTAATAAAGCTAGACCATTTCATTAATGCGGTTTCTCTAATTTTAGGAGCAATTAGCATTTTCGGAGTCTATTTACTAGCTAAAAGATTATATGGTCAAAAAACAGCGATTTATAGTGCAATTCTTTTCTCATTAATTCCATTACATGTATTGCATAGCGCAAGAATATTGACAGATGTACCATTTACATTCTTTATTATATTTGCAATGTTTAGTTTTTGGAAAGGTTTTGAAGAAAATGACAAGAAAAATAAACTACTATTCGGCTTATTTTTGGGTCTTGCTCTACTTAGTAGATATACGACTCTTTGGTTTTTCCCAATATTCGTAATATATCTTACAATAAGAAACAAATCAATTAAATGGATAAAAGACAAATACTTATGGTTATCTGCAGCAATTTTCTTTTTGACTATTTCACCACTCTTAATTTATAGTTTAATTGAATATGGAAATGTAGCAGGAGCATTTATACACGGGTTTAAAGCATCCACTTATTGGGGTGGAGTACAATCGGCACTTTTCTTCTTTCCTAAATGGGTGAGTATATTTTCTGCATGTGGAATAATTGCTTTAGTTGGAATTATAATATTAATAAAAAATAAAGATTACCTAAAAAAAGAAACTTATTTTCTTCTTATTTGGTTGGCATATTTCTTAGGAATGGCAATGTATATGCCACATAAAGAAGAAAGGTTAATTCTTGCAATTACACCACCATTAGCAATTCTAGCAGGATATGCATTAAATAAAATAAATAAGCGCGCAGTAACGATACTAGTAGTTCTCATAATGTTCTTACATATTACTATATGGGGGGTAATACTCCATAATCAAAACTATAATCTATCTAGTGAATGTTTTCTAGATGGTATGAATGTATTAAAAGAAATACCAAACGGAACGATTATAGCAGACTTTACAAGCGTTGCTTTCTATTATACTAAAAAAGAAACTCTATCTTACCCATGGCCCCTTAGCGTAGAAAGTGTTAGAGCCAAGGTAAGAGACAGAGACATAGAAAGTGCTTATTTCTTAATGACTGATCGCGAATTACCTATTTGGATAGAAGAATATAAAATCCTTAAAGAAGACGCAGATAATAGTTTTGAAGTAATTTTCTCATGCCAAGAAGATACAATTTACACAACTATCTATAAAGTACAATAATATTAATCTATTATTTCAATTTCATTACCAGAAAACTTAAGAGAATCTTTAAAAATGTTTTTTCCAATATCCTTCTTTTTCCCTTCATCTCTCTTCTGTAAATCTGCTAAACTGACTTGAGCTATA
>VGKS01000037.1 GCA_016866935.1 Candidatus Pacearchaeota archaeon | reverse complement strand
ACTTGTTACCTCTATAGTTATGTTTTCAAACACTAAGAAACTTTATCATGTGTTCTATGTAGCATCGATATCATTATACATATTTACTGCAGCATTTTATATGGATGTTTTTAATCTAACCAAGGGTGGAATACTGACTGTTTTAGTAATATCTGCAGTATTATTCATGGTCCTTGGATGGTATTTCTCTAGAATATTCTCAAGTGAAAATAGAAGATGAAAAATACAATCCTTGCAATTATACTTGTTTTAGCGATAATTTTTGCTGTTGCAGCAGTTATATTTTATAATGTTCAAGACTATGAATATAGCCTCGATTTAGAGGAAACAATTTCTACTGATAAAATATTTGTAAAACTTTCTCCTGAAGCACAACTTTACAATGCTTTCGGAGGCTTAATAAATAATTCCATTGCCCCTCCTAAACGAAACATGCAGTCATTCTCCACTACTCTTGGAAAAATGACTTTTGAAAATAAAGGGGCGTTATCCCGTGTTGTAGAAATTCCTCGTTTAGTGGCTTGTCTTGATTTGGGAGAAACAGCTATTTTCTCTTCAACCAATACTATTCCCACCTATTCTTCTGAGGTAACTGCTTACTGGACCGTTTACACAACTAATGAGCCTAATTTTAATAATCTATATCCAAACGTTCCTCAAATTTATTCTAATGAGGTAGTTAATGAAATCTACCCTCAATACAACTATGCTCGATATGGCAATCAACCAGCAGTTGAAGTCAAAAAAGGAGATAAATTGACATATTATATTTCATTAAGAGACTCTTATCTGTATATAGAAGGGAATAATTCGAAGATTTTTAAAAATGCTGAAATTAGGGTTTATGAGATTCCTATGAAATTCCCTAATCCATTATCTGATGGAGCAAATTATGACATTTTTGCATATAATCCCACATGCAATGTTCTTTCTAAAGATTTTGAGCCATTAAAAACAATTAAAGTAGTTTAGCTCTCTTTGAAAAAGTTTTAGTATTATTTATTAAAGCGTAGAAATAGATAAGTTTATGCAAATTTATCAGAAAAAAATCACTTATTTTATTTTAATTGCTCTTGTGTATATTTTATTTCTTTTTTTATCTATAAATAAAAGTGGTCAGGATGGTTTATTAATTAATGATGTAAGTAGGTTAAATCCCACTTATGTGAAAGAAATAGTATTTAATAGTGAAATAGAAGGAATAAGAGAAACATTAAAAATTGCCAGGGAACAAAACCTAAATGTCTCTATTGCAGGAAAGCGCCACAGTATGGGAGGACATGCATTTTATCCTGGAGCTGTAGTCTTAGATATGACCTCTTTTAATAAAATATTGAGCATAAATACTACTGAAAAAACAGTTACAGTTCAAAGCGGAGCAACTTGGAAAGATGTAATAGAAGCTGTTAATCATTATAATTTGTCTGTCAGAGTAATGCAGGCATATAATGGATTTACTGTAGGCGGATCTCTAAGTGTTAATGTTCATGAAAGCGATCCAAACTACGGACAATTAATTGAAACTGTGAAGTCATTTAGATTGCTTCTTTCCAATGGAACAATTTTAAATGTAGACCGAAAAGAAAATTCCGAGTTATTTGGATTAGTTATTGGAGGATATGGATTATTTGGAGTGATTTTAGATGTTGATTTACTTTTGACAGATAATAAGATATATGAAAAAAGAGAGATAGTGATTGACTATAGAGATTACAATGAATTCTTTTTTGAAACTAAGAAAAACCAAAATATAGGCAGTTTATTCGCACGCCTATCGATTGCAAAAGATGATTCATTGCTTAAAGATATGGTTGTTACAGTATATGAAGTATCTAATGAAAAAAATGAGACTTATTTTATTTTAGAAAATAGTTCAAGTGGTTTTGTTAAAAAATTTGTATTTGGATTGTCTAGAAAATATGATTGGGGGAAAAAACTAAGATGGTATTTACAAAAAGAGAAAAGTGACTTGACTGACCCTCCAATTATATCTCGAAATAATTTAATGAATGGAGATTTAAGATTCTTGGACTACCATTCTTCTAGAAAGACAGACATATTACAAGAATACTTTATTCCAGTAAATTATTTATCGGAGTTCATTGATGATTTACGTGAGGTTAATCAAAGAGAAGACCTTAATCTGCTTAGTGCAACAATACGTTACTTGCCTGCAAATAATGAATCTTTATTATCTTATAGCTTGGAAGAATCATTTGGAATAGTTTTATACTTTAACGTTGGTTTAAGTGAAAAGAAACAAAAAAAAGTAGAAATGTGGACGAGGGAATTAACTGATAAAGCTCTTGAATATAATGGAACTTATTATTTACCTTACAAATTATATGCTTCAAGTGAACAAATTAGACTGGCATATCCTAAGCTAGATGAATTCTTTGAAAAGAAAAAACAATATGATTATGATGAAATATTTATGAATAATTTTTATGCAACTTATAAAGAAACAGAATAATTATATTAAATCTCTGCTTGTATCTCAAAGCGTAACTTTGTTTGGAACAGGGCTAGTTTTCCCTTTCTATATTTTATTTATTAAAGAAGCAGGAGCAAATTTTACAGAATTTGGAATAGCTTACGCCTTATTCTCCTTAAGTTCTGCTTTAGTCCATAAACTAATTGGGCAGTGGTCTGATAAATTTGGAAGAAAAGTATTTTTACTGATAAATAGTTTTGGAACAGCAATATTATTTCTTCTTTTTCCGATAGCTTCGGAATTATGGCACGTGTATGTGTTACAAATAGTTCTTGGAGTATTTGGAGCAATGCATAAGACCAGCGAGAAAGCGATTGTTGCTGATTTTACAGATGGGAAAGAAAGAGGAAAGATAATTGGAAAATATCATGGATGGATAGCTATCTTTTCTGCTCTTGCGGTAATAATAGGAAGCTATATTTCTGACCTATTTAAGTTATCAGTTATTTTCTATATAGGCTCAATTATTTTATTTGTAAGTGGAATATTAGTTATTTTTCTAAAAGAAAATATATCTTTTATTAAATAATCTTATTTTTATACTCTAAAAGATATATTTTATTTTGATGGAGCATTTTATTGAATCCCAACAACTTACTCCTGAAATCATATTTGACATATTTTCTCGCGCTGATGAATTTAGAAAGGATAA
>VGKS01000036.1 GCA_016866935.1 Candidatus Pacearchaeota archaeon | reverse complement strand
AAGATGCAGGAATACGAACTTGATCCCAAAACTCAGCTTCTTGTTTTGACATGACACATATATGATACATATAGTTAATAAAGTTTGTGGCATGGATGTGTCATATTTTCTTGATCTATATCATTCAATTATTTATAAAAGGTAGATTTTCAAGTTTGGAAGTTGTATTATCTAATATGAGGAAGAAAACAGCAGAAGAATGGGAACAGGTTAGAATACCAAAAGGTCTACTTAATAACATTAAAGATTTTCTTGAATCAAATCAGGCAAAAGAATTAGGTTATACAAGTGCATCACAAGTTGCTGTTGATGCCATACGTGAATTGTTAATACAACATAATCCACAGATGAGACATTTTAACATCCAAGATAATATAATAAGAGTTGTTGATATAAAGATCGATAATAATCTTCTAATCGAAATATTTCATAAGAATAATTTACTACGTTGTAGTTATTGTGAAAAAGTGGATTGTGAACATATTAAATTTTTGTGGGAAGATCCTAATCTAGTAAAAGAGTTTAAGAAACTAGGATTAAAACCTCCTGTTTAAATCCTCCAATCGTTTTATCCTTTTTGCCTGTTCCATAACTACCTTCCTTAGCTCATCATTCTCTTTTAGTTTGGTCTCCAAAACATCTGCCTTGTCCTTGTACCTTTGCTCGTCTGATATGGTCAGTCGTGGTATCGCCTTTTTATACATCTCTGCCATCTCCATGTCTGGCGTTTCGTAATATTCCATCCTATCCTTTTCATGGCCTATTATGGCATGTGCAAATTCTGATTCCACACTATTTGATATTGTGGTTTCTGTAAACTTGCGGAACTTGTGAATCCTGGTATGGAACCACTTGCCGTTTATTGTTCTCTGGTTTAGACCTAGCCTTTTCCGTAACCTATCCATGTACCTATTTGCAGCCCAGTAAGTAAATGAAAAAACCCTATCTTCTGGCTTTTTATCTTTGATAATATCTTTTAACAGCCGTACAGCTTCTGGGGTAAGAAACGTTATCCTTTCTACGCCAGTCTTTGTTAGGTTGGCAGGGATTGTTATTTTTACTGGTTCTATTCTAAAATCAATCATAGATATTGTAATCTGCAACAACTCGCCTACCCTCATACCAGTAGATGCAAGACATAGCCACAAACACTTGTAGATTGGTTTTGAATTTTCAACCAACATCTTAATCTTGTCTCTGTCAAGTGGTACAGGTCTTTCCTTTAGCTTCTTTGGAAATGTGATGTGGTCCTTTATCTTTTCATCATCTATCTTTATGTTGTTGTACCTTAACCATTTCTTGATAAAACTAAAATAATCTCGTATAGTCTTTGGACTCTTATTCCGCTTCCAATAGTTTACCATGTGTGCCAGAATCAAATATCTTTCGCCCTCATCCTGCATTATAGATAGAATGGTTTTCTCATCTGTTTGCATATGCCTTAGAAATGAGTCCCAGACATTCAAACAAGTAATAACAAACTTTTTTGTCTTTGGTTTCTCATACTTTTTTAGGAAATCCTCTCTGCTTTTGAAGATTAGGATTGACATAGTAAAAGAATAGTTATACTACTAATTAAACATATTAATATTACTAGTGCGTGCTAATAACTATATTATGTCAAGTTAGGCTATAAAACACATAATTACCTGTTACTATTTCATTACTAACATGCCTGTTGAGGGATGGACCAATGTATCAATCAAGGTAGATCAGTCCAAGAGGATAAAAAGGCTTTTTGATACTATAATAGGCAAAGAGGTAAAATGGTTTGAATGGTGCGGTCAGATGCTTGATAATGCCGTACTACGTGAAAGGTTCCTAAAGGAAAACTATCCATATATCAGGTTTGTAGGCAATGTAAAGAACGGCTGTGTGCTGGAAGATACCAGAACCAAATCAGTAGTAAATGTAACCATACGAGGTAGTAAAATAACAAGCTCGCCTTCTGGCGAATCATATATCATTTATGCGATGCTTACACCTAGATTAATACTTGATTAGGTTAAAACAAACATTAAAAAAATATGTAATACCTTTAATCAAATCTTGCCTAGTCTTCATCATATTATTTTATCCAATAGGGTTTGTACATGAGTTAGGGCATCTTCTTGTTGGCTATAGTTTCGACTCTAGCTGTGTTTTAAATTATTCATTGATGAAGGTTACATGTAGCCCAACACCACAACCAGAATGGCTTTATTTTTCTTTGGGTGGAATATTTGGCCTTGTTGCTGGCTCATCTTTGTTTATGATTAAAAAATTTAGAATTACTAAATGGATTTTTATTGGTATTATTATTACGGTGTTTGACCAACTCGCCAAGGTATTATTTGAAACCCTAGCACATCAAGCCTATCTAAACGATATCATAATTTGGTATATAGGTGGTCTTGATTTTGCAGTTCTCATCACATTAGTTCTTTATTATCAAAAACGCCTAGGCTGATATTTTATTAAATCTGTTAGTATGTTTTATTGCTCTATAATTTAGATATAAAAAAATCATACCAAGAGGCCATGTTACAATCCCGATAAGATTAAAAGCGGTGCCAAAAACAAAAACTGTTATATTTGCAACCATAATTAATGACCAACCAATTATTACATAATAACGATTACCACCCAAAAGAAATTCAGGATAATCATTGTTTGTAGAACTCATTTTCTTTTAATCAACTCTATCTTATCCAATCTATCACAGAAAAAAGAACCAAGAAAGCCAGAAAAGGCGACCATGCCAAAATACATCACCAATTGCTCTGGCGTCATTTCCTCTTTGATTTTCTTTTCTTTGGCTTTCCTTCCAGCTTGTCAACTGCATGCTTGATTGACCTTGCTGTAGTTGTATAGATGCCTACGGTAGTTATCGCATTAATGCCAGCTCTGGCTATGCTATCAACTGACATCTTGGTTCACCTTTGGAGGGGTTGATCTTTTCCAGGCAAGCATTTTCTTTACTACGTTTTGTTTGGCCGACATGTCATTCACTCCTGTAATGTTTGACTGTAAAATCACCATACGGCTTTTTTCTTCCTGCCTTGTATCTTGGTGCTTTATCATTATACCCTAACATCTGTAATGCGATACCTCCATATCATCGCCATTATTATACTAGTAAAATTACTAACATAAAAGGTTTTAATCTAGTGGTATGATATTATAAACAATGAGGCTAGTGTTTTCAAACGAAGCCTACGCCCAGCTAGATAAAGTAGCAAAGGTGAAAGGCAAAACAAC
>VGKS01000035.1 GCA_016866935.1 Candidatus Pacearchaeota archaeon | reverse complement strand
AGATAAGTGAATATCTGGTTTTCACAGCGGAATACTTAGGAAACCATTACGAATTTCTACTTATACCTGACTCTTTCTCATTTGAAGTCATAGAAATATCAATAAAAAACCCTTTTAGTCAAGCAGTCTGGCAAGATTATGAAACTATATTTTCAAGAAAGAAATATGCAGAAAGCGTAACAGGAGCATATTACGCAAACCGTCTTGCATTAACAGAATACCTAGAATCAATAAAACGCCAGGCAACATGCATAGTAATGCGAGAAATAAGACCACAATATTATGCTCCGTGTGGAGTAGGCATCTTAAGAGAAACCAGCAGAGAAGCATTCAAAAACAAATCAAGAAGTTTCAATACCTTGGACGAAGCCCTAAAAGACATTCAATCTAGGCTAAAGCAACCAATCTCCAATTATACAAACAAATCAATAATATTGAAAATGAAAAAAACTCAAAGCAAATTAAGCAGTTTCATCTAAATTTTTATCTACGACTAGAGAAAATAAAAAGTCCATTGCCTTACAATGTTAAGCAGGAAGATTATCCACTCTCTTTCTTAAGTCTCTTTAGAACATCCTTAACATTTTTGTTAAGTTGAACCATAGAATCATCAAGTTCATTCTTATTTTTAGTTCCAGTACATACAAGCTTACCATTAGAAAATAATAGGAAAGTAGCATTAGGAGTCCCTAATTTGTAAACTAATCCAGGAAATTGTTCTGGTTCATATTCTGTATTCTCAAGCTCCAAAGCTAAGATGTTTAGATTCAAATCCACATCAATACTTCCAGAAGCTACAATATTCTGAACAGTTATTTTAGGTTTTGTAGTTATTCTTACTCCTATCTTAGCAAGTTGCTTTATTACCTGATCAACAACTTCCTTAACTTGAGCTATACTTTTTGTTCCAGTACATACTAAATTTCCAGATGAGAAAACAAGAACTGCAGATTTTGGTTTTTTAACACGTAAAACAAGACCAGGGAATTGCTCAGGATTGTATTCAGTATTACTCTGCATTTTAGCAAGTTTGGTTAAAGAAACCTCTTTGCCGAGAGAAGCTGTCGCAACAATATTCTGAACCGTCAGATTTGATTTTACGTCAGACATCTTACGGATATTTAAATAGGGGGCTTTATAAACCTTGGGCTTTCAATAAATAAAGATTATAAGCCTTTTTTATTCAATCTTCTAAAAGACTTAGAAACTTCTTTTTTAATGTCTTCTAGAGTAGCAATATCATGAATACCCCTTTCAGGCCTATAATGAGTAATTCTTGGAAAACGAAGAGCAAACCCTGAAGAATAAGTAGGACTAGGTTGAATGTTTTGGTAATTTACAGAGACAACAATTTTAGGTTTAACTTTAACACTAGAATCATCCTCACTTATTACCAATGGTTTCAATAAAGAATCAATTTCTTGATAAGTAGTTCCTTCACTTTCTTTTTCTTTAAGACCTGAAGAGACTTTTCCTACCTCTACAAATCTATCTTCAGATTTACAAGCCACAATAAAACTAGTAAGACCCCCAGCCCTCTTACCAGTACCATATTCTGCTCCAACAATAACCAAATCTAAGTCAGCATTATTAGGTTTTAATTTAGCCATATTTCCAACATAACGTCCTGAAATATATGAAGAATTAAGATTCTTTATCATTATCCCTTCCTCCCCTATTTTAAGAGCATCTTTATAGAACTTTTCAACCTCTTTATTGGAATCAGTTACTATTTGAGTAGAATTAGAAATCTTCCAAGGAACATTTTCAACTATTCTTTCTATTAGTTTTCTTCTCTTTAAAAAAGGAATATCTAGTTTATTCTCTCCATTTAAATATAAAACATCAAATATCTTAAGTTCAACAGGCATCTTAGAAGCAAGCTCATGGATATCATATTTTCTCTTAATTCTTTGACTTATAGCTTCAAATGGAAGATACTTATTTTTCTTAGCATCAAATCCAACAGCCTCTGCATCTAATATAAAGTTCTTAGCTTTGATGTGCTTTGAGACTACTTCAACAACATCAGGAAACTGGTTAGTTACATCTTCTAATCTTCTAGTAAATACTTTTATTTTTTTACCATCGGAACTAATTATAGCTCTAAACCCATCATACTTATGTTCAAACGCTGCAGGTCTTCCGCATACCTCAAAAGCTTCATCAATACTAGAAACTTTAGTCGCAAGCATAACGTTCAAAGGTCTACCCGGAGTCAAAGATATATGCTCGAATGCATTCTCTCCTGCAATAGATAGCTTTAGTATCTGAGCAAAATCATTGACTAAGTCATATGCTCTCTCTATTTTATCGAGCATCTCAATTTTATTAAAAAAAGCTTTATTTATAGAAGAAAGTAAAACAGCATCAGCAACCCCAATACGTAAGTCGCTTAAAAGAGTTCTAACCACATAACAAGCTTCTCTAGAGTTAGATTCAATTAATAATTCTGATATAATAGCAACTTTCTTATCAACCGCTCCATCTCCAGAAGTTTCTGAAACTTTTCTTAAGCTATCTATAATATGTTGTGCAGTTAATCTCTTTGAAAACAAAGAATTTTGCTTCTTTTTCTTTAGAAGATCAACTGCAACATCGCCCAAATCACCAATTGATTTAAACTTAGAAGAAACATCAGATATAGAATAGCCAGAAGCCACACTCAAAGACCTTATTACTAGTTTTGTAGAAATTCCTAATTCTCTAATATCATAGTCTGGAAAGACTCTTCCTCGAAGAAGATAAATTAACTCTTCACTTCCCTTCAATTTAGGTAAAAATGCTGCTATAATATCGACCTTTTCAAGTTTCTTTGTAGTTAAAGCAAGCTTATCATAAAGTTCTGTAAATTCTGAATATAACATAAAAAACAAAAGAGATTTTTTATCTTAAAGCTTTTGGTCTTTGTTTACTAAACCTAAATTTTCTATATTTTAAACTATTAAAGAAACAAGGTCTACAACAACATTCATTAAAGCCACCCTTTCTTTCTAATTCCTCCATCATATATCTGAAAGACCAAATTTTTATCCCCTATAGACCTATGTTTTCTAAGAAATGCTGTTCTTTTACCGGATTCGTTACTTAACTCTATTAAACATTTACTCCAATATTTGATTATATCTCCGGCAACCATCCTAATTTCATCATTCCAATTATAAGTTTGATTTGTAACTAAAATAGGCATATCATTTTTTCTAGCAATCTCTACTAAAAGTCTCATTTGTTTGGTTAATGCAGTATTTACTATCTGCATATTTTCTATATCTTTATCACTAGATCGAGCATCTGCAAAATCAAGCCTATAAAGCATAGTCATTCCATCTACTATTATTAATGAAACTTGCTCCTTAACATATTTCAAAAGTTGATCAAATGTTTGTTGTTGTTCTTTAAAGT
>VGKS01000034.1 GCA_016866935.1 Candidatus Pacearchaeota archaeon | reverse complement strand
CAGGAATTTAACGGAAAAATGCTCGGCTCGCATTTTTCCCAAATTGAATTTTGGAGGTCGCTTGCCACGGGTTGCCTCGGCTCGCTCCAACTCTCAAAATTCAACTTCGTTAAATTCCGATGTTAAGTCGAATAAAAACAGCTCATTTTCCCACCCAATAGACACACACTAAGTAAATTGTTCTACTTTTTTCTTATAAGAAGAGTTTAGTTCTACCGCCCTTTCAAAATAAAAATGCATTTTGTTTATTTTTCCCTTATCCCTATAAACTAAACCCAAATTAAAATGTGCATCTGCTGATTTTGGATTTAATTCAATTGCTTTTTCGAATTTTCTTATTGCTTTATTAAACTCTTGCTTTTTTGCATAAATAACTCCTAAATTGTCATTTAACGAAGAATTTCCTGGATTTATTTCATTCGCTCTTTTTAAAATTTTTTCAGCTTTATCTAATTCGTTTTTATATAAATATAATCCGCCTAAAGCTAAAAGATAGTTAAATTCTTCATTTATGCTTATTGCTCTTTCAAAATACAGAATTGCTTCTTCTATCCTTTTGAGATTTATTAATTCCCTTCCTAATTCAAAACAAATATAATCTTCAGATTTTTCTGAAAAATCTTTCTTATCTAATCTATCTTTTAGAGAATTTATATATGTCTCTTTTTTATCCCGTAGTTTTTCTTTATCTAATGCTCCAAAATGATGGAAGATTATATCTGTATCATAAACTTTTCCTCCAGCTTTTTTTATTGAATTATGAGGCGTTTCATGGATTTTGCCTTCAAATAAAAACCCTTTATTGTTTCTAAATAATCTCAAAAGTTTTGAAACATAGAATCCTGTTGCTTTTTTACTCTCTTCATACCTATCATCTTTGCAGGATTCCCAACCAGCAATTCCCATATCATTTGTATAAGTTCTACAATTTAGAAGAAAACCATCTGCTTCTTTTTCTCTTTCCAACATTTTTTTAATTTTATTGCAATCCTCTTCTGAAAAAGATTCATCTGCATCAATACTTAAAATCCAATCTTTTGTTGCTTTTGAGAGAGCTAAATTCCTTGCCTCAGAAAAATTTCCATTCCACTCAAAATCTGATATTGAATCTGTAAATTTTTCTGCAATCTTTTTTGTTTTATCTTTTGAACCTGTATCAACTATTACAATCTCTTCAGCTAAATTCTTAAGAGATTGTAAGCAATTTTCTATATGTTTTTCTTCATCTTTTACAATTAAACATGCACTTATTGAATTATTCATATTTATATAAGAAAAAAGTATTTTTTAAAATTAATATGTGTGCTTTATTATATTTCCCGCCCGATGAGCTGTTTTTACTCCTTCGAAAAATCAAAGATTTTTCTCGGTAACGCCTTGCAGTCTCTCACTTCTGATGAAGTTCGCACGACTTAACAGCGATTATCTGGAAAATCCTTGCAGGATTTTACCCAAATTCTTTTCTTAATATTATAATTCATAAATGGAAAAGAACTTCAGATAAGCGCATATGTTCAACGAAATTTTTTCTTCAGCTAAAATTTAAATCTCTTATTTGCCAAACCCCCGCCCGACGGCGCACAAAAACGAATTATTTATAAAGTAGCTAAAATAAATTACTTTAATATGAGAGAACTTGACAAAGTATTAGACCAAAATGAAAAAGTCTTTTGGGAGGGAAAACCAAAATTCTGGCCATTTTTCCTAAGTGGCTTTGTAGGTGCAATATTTGGATTAATTTTTCTTGTGGTAGGAGGAATTTTTGTAGTTCAAGGAATCGCAAGCGGTAATTACTTTTTCATTTTACTTCCACATTTCTGGATAGGTGTAGGGTTTGTTTTTGGTATGCCTATATACAAAGCTTTAGTTTACAAACATACATATTACGCAGTAACAAATAAAAGAGTTCTGCTCCAAAAAGGTTTAATTGGTAGAGATTTTGAAATGGTTGATTTTGACCAAATTACAAATGCTGAAGTAAATGTTGGAGTTTTAGATAAACTTTTTGGAGGCGGTTCTGGAAGCATATTAATCTCAACAGCAGGGACTTTTACTTATACAAGAAGAGGACCTGTCCAAAAACCTTACACCATAAGCAATATAGATAATCCATATGAAGTATTCAAATTCTTCAAGAAAGTCTCGCATGCAGTAAAAACCGATATTCAATATCCAAATAAATACAGACCAAAAACAAATCCGGGATATGGAACAGACTATAATCCTAACAAATAACGCGCGCCGTCCCCGCCCAAAGATTGGAGATTTGAATTTCTTAACGCCGAAGAAAAAACTCACTCCTTTCAGTCGTGCCACATTGCATTTTCGGGCTGATGCCCTCAGGTCGTTGAACAGGCATTAACAGGTTCGATAGTTGCACCCTCTCAGCCCAAATTGATTTTTCGAGGAAACTTCGCCAGCTCTGATTTTCTCAGCCAATCGCTCATTTCATTCGCTCAGGGAGAAAATCGAGGGCTCGTTTCATCTCTGAAAAATCAACTTCTCTTAATCGCGATGTTCAACGAAATTTTTTCCTGCGGGAAAAAACTCTGCGCGAGAATTAATTTTAGTTATTCCATCCCCCACCCAGACGGGAAAGCCGAAAGATAGCTGAAACAAAGTTTCAGAATTATTAAATCGAGAGGAGGGCAGACGAGACGACGAAAAACAAAAGCTTAAAAACTACAACATTTTAATTTTACCAAAGAGGATAAAAATGCTTGAATATATTTTATTTGTTATAGGAATTTTCCTTTTAATAAAAGGAGCTGATTATCTTGTTGATGGTTCTTCTTCTCTTGCAAAAAAATTTAAGGTTCCTACTTTAGTTATTGGCTTGACTATTGTTGCCTTTGGAACATCTATGCCAGAATTAATTGTAAATATTCTTGCCTCATTAAAAGGAAACGGAGACATTGCTTTTGGAAATATAGTTGGAAGCAATATAGCAAATATACTTTTAATTTTGGGAATAACTGCTACAATAAAACTCCTAAAAGTTCAGCACTCTACAACCTGGAAAGAAATACCTTTTTCGCTTTTAGCAGCAATAGTCCTTCTTGTTTTTGCTAGTACAATGTTTTTAGATAAATTAGCCATCTCCTCTATTTTAAGATTTGAAGGAATTATTCTTTTACTCTTCTTTGCTATATTCCTTTATTATGTTATTGAACTAGCAAGAAGAAATAAAAGTCAGATGAAAGATGATAAATTAGAAATTAAAAAATTATCATCTTTGAAAATATTTTTATATATTCTTGGAGGTTTAGTAGCTCTTTATTTTGGCGGAAAATTGGTTGTTGAAGGGGCTGTTGCTCTAGCAAGACTTTTTGGTATGAGCGAATATTTCATTTCTTTGACTATTGTTGCAGTCGGCACTTCATTACCAGAATTAGTTACTTCAATTATTGCTGCTCTTAAGGGAGATTCGGATATGGCTATAGGCAATGTAGTTGGAAGCAATATCTTTAACATCTTTTGGATTTTGGGAGTAAGTGCTTTAATTGCCCCAATAACAATTCCAACTTTCGCGATAATTGATTTATTGGTCTTGTTGGGTACAACATTTTTATTATTTTTATTTATGTTTATCGGCAGAAAGCACGAATTAGAAAGATGGCAAGGAAT
>VGKS01000033.1 GCA_016866935.1 Candidatus Pacearchaeota archaeon | reverse complement strand
ATTAATAAATATTGGCTAGAATGGGAAATACTCCATTTTCTTTTCTTCTCTTGCTATAACAAATTCAAAATCATTTATCATTCCAGGAAACTTGCTTCTTAATTCATTCATAATAGACTCAAATTCGTCAAAAGACCTAGCCTGTAACTCTATTTCAAAGTCTCTTCCACCAATTGTTCTGTTTGTATTGAGAATATTGGGATGTTTTTGGCAAAATACCCCAAAACCATCTAAATTATCGCTATGTAAAAAATTAATGTAAGATTTGTAATATCTGTATCCCAAGAAAGAAACGTCAATTATAGCTCTGTAACCTTGGATTATTCCTTTATTCTCTAAATCCTTCAGATGTTTCTTAGCAACATTAGGACTTGTATGCATTTTTTCAGCCAGTTCAATTAAAGGAATTCTGGCATTATCAGATAATATCTTTAACATTTTAAGATCGAATTCTTTTACTTCTTGGAGCTTGCTAACTCCAATTAGCGTTCCTTTATCTGAATTCTCTTGATTAATTAAGTAAGACTTAGGAAATTGCCTAATATGGGTATAAACTACAACAGAACGCTTTTGAATATATTTTCCATATTTTCTTATTACTTCATCCCAATATCCATAAAAGTCAATTACATCTTTTACTGCAACGGCATAACCTACATCCCATACTCCTTCTAAAGTGACTAGCCACCAAACTTCTTTATCTTTTGCTAATGATTCCTCAATTTCTTTTTGTTTTTCAGGGCTTAAGTTCTGAAACTTAAAGTAGACCCTCATACTTAAGTAACCTAATTTAGAATAATCAATTACTGAAGTGTATCCTTTAAGCACTTTAGATTTCTCCAAATTTTTTATTCTGTAATCTACAAATTGCTTTGATTTGCGTATTTTCTTGCCTATTTGAGTTGTAGTAAGTCTTGCATTTCTATCTAATTCAAACAATATTTTCCTATCTAACTGGTCTAATTTTATATTTTCTTGTTCCATTTAAGACAATATATAATTTATAGTTTATATATCTTACTCTTTGTCAAAATTATGAATGATTTATTTTAACTAGATATTATTTCATAGAAATCTATGGAAAACAGAAAAATAGCCGAAGAAATAGTAAGGTCTAGACAGGAGTCTCTAGATGTAGCAAGAAAAGAATTGCAAGAAAGAATGCATACTTTACAAGACTATGTTGGTCTAGCACAACATTTAGCTGAGCCTTCTGGAAAGTATACTGGAGATATAAGTGGCTTTGACCAGAATATTGAAGGAGTTTCTGGGCAAGTAAGAGCATTGCCTTTTGTTTATGGTGGACCAATAGAACTGGAAGTATATAGGCATGTAACCGAATCAAAAGCAAGGACTGATAATAGAATAGTAGTAGCACACCCATCAGGAAACAGAATATATTCAATTAGAATGGGTGATGAGAATAAACCAAGTGCATTATATACTATGAGATCTGGACAAGATATTCTAACATTACAAACACTAAGAGGGTTTGGAGGGTATGATGTTTGTGGCAACGATCCATTACCGGGAGCACTTGAAGCAATTTCACCAAATAGCAAAGAATTAATGGAAGCTCTTAAAAAAGCAAATACTTTACAAAATAACTCTGCTGAACAAAATACTATTGTAGAAAATATTCTAGCTTCTTGTAATTCTGGTTCTGCACGTTTAAAGAAAGCTCTTGAATCAACACTAATTTTACCAGAGAATGCTATAATTCAGCCATACGTTCATGTAATGAGATATCCTCTTGGGATATCTCCTCCGATAGTAGGTTTGAGTGGTGGAATCGAAGTAGGGCAAACACACTACGATAAAAACTTACAATTAGCATTATGTAGATTAGAAGAGTCAAAGAGAGCCCTTGATCGAACAAGTTTAACCGAAGTAGGATATAACCAGAGACTCCAACTATTAATAGAAAACCTCTCAGCACAAAGAGGACTTTCTCAGACATTGGATAGCTTAATAGAAAATGGAACCTTTGATATAGAATTAAAGTAAATTTATAACTGTGTAAATATACTAAATACTATGAAGGTTAAGACAATTGCCTATAATCTATTAAATGGGTTATGTGATTGGGATTTTAACCCTTATAATATTCCTATAATCAACAAAAAAAGACTATTGGCTGCACAGAGATTGATAAAAGAAGAAGATCCGGATATTCTATGTCTTACAGAGGCACTATTTTCTTCCAAGAATTACAGAGGGGTTTACATGGATTATCAAAAGATATTTGGCTACCCTCACATTGATGTGAGAGATGGAAACACTATTCTATCTAAGTATCCTATAAAATTCTCAAAAAGAATAGGGGGCCAGAACTATAAAGATGGAGGCGTTGCACTTTATTGTTTAATGGAAATAGGAAAGAAAACTGTTCCTATAAGCATAATTCATCCTAGTTTTTATGCAAATGAATCAAAAAAAACTAAATTGATTAAGAAATTATTTGAAGAAAAAGATCCTCCTAAAATAATATGTGGAGATTTTAATTCTATTTCTTATTCTGATAATTATACAAAAGAATTTGCAGAGAATTTCAAGGAAAAAGTTATTCTTAAAGATAGCAGTATAGATAAAAAATTAGCTGATAAAATAATTAGGGATATCTTTAAACCAAAAGTTGTTAAGTATATTGAAGGTAAAGGACTTATTGATACTTATTTAACTAAAAACAAGAACTTTGATTATACTGTTCCAACTGATTTTTGTTCTTTGGATAAATCTACTGGAATAAGAATAGATTTCATATTTGTTTCTAAAGATATCAAAATATTAGATTCTGGCATAATCAAGAATGAGTTGAGCGAAAAGGCTTCTGATCACTACCCTGTTTATGCTGTTTTAGAGATTTGATTTTATAAGTAATTTAAGAATTATATCTATAAGACTTAGATTCTTGGTAGACCATATGAAGCGAGTGCATTATTAATATCTTGAATACCACTTTCTCCAAAGTTTTTTTGTGAAAGTAAGTCTGCCGTAGAAACTTGAGCAAGTTGATCTAAAGTGTGGATTCTCAATCTTGTGAGAACCGCTCTTGTTCGAATACTTAGATTTAGTTCATCAATAGGGACATTTTCTCTTTTTTCATTTGCCTCAGAGTATGCCGGACTTCGCAAAATTCTATCTTTAACTTCTTCATCGGTTGCTAAACTTACGAGATTTGAAAGTTTGTATGCTCTTAGAGGATGTTGTAGTTTTCTAACAGCTTTTGCTTCTATCTGTCTTATTCTTTCACGAGTAGGATTATCATGTAAACCTCTCGCGACTTCTTCAAAGGACTTTATTTTTCCATCATGAAGACCAAATCTTCCTTCAAGGACATACCTTTCTCTAAAGGTTAGCGTGTTAAGTACATCTGATAAAACTTGTTTTTTATAAGGAGACATACTCAAGTCTCCCCTACTAACTCGTAATGCAACTTCGTTGAGAGTCTCTTTACTCACAGCATCCCAACTGTAATTTTCTTCCTTAAAAGTTTCAAACGCGTTTTTATTAAAAATAGGAAGAACATAGCTATCAGGACTTCTAGGCCCAAATACGGCCCTTATCAACCTATCCGAGGGTGTAACTACTAACTCTGAAATAACTTCTATACCTGTTCTTTGTGCTATCTCTGAAGTCTTAGGTACAACAATTCCTGATTCAAGACGATTGAAAGCATACCTTGCAATAGGGTGATTTTTAGTTACGACCTCCCAGTTTACTACATCTTTTCCTATAATGCTAAGATAAAGATGCATACCATTTTTTTCCCTTTCTGATACTGGTGTAGCCCTATACAACTCAACCAAAGCGTTGTTCCAATCTCGTGATCGCCCCCTCAATATGCTATTTCCAACCATGGCTTCAGAAATAGAAAAGTCTTTAGTAACAGTGACCAGCGGTATACCTGATAGGTAT
>VGKS01000032.1 GCA_016866935.1 Candidatus Pacearchaeota archaeon | reverse complement strand
TGTCCTTCAGTAAAGCCTTCAACTCTCTGACCATCTTTAGGAGTTGTATACTTTCTTAATCCTTCAATATAAGAATTTGATATTTTTGGTTGTCTATCTCCTTTAGTTGAATATCCTTCTCCTAGTTCTCCGGCCAAATTAACATGTGAGCCACAGTCACCAAGCGACATGCATAAATTATTCATTGTTTCTGCAAATTTTGCCTCCTTACATCCACAATTTATTTTACAAGTCCATCTTCCTTCTATATTCTTTTTTTCATAAAATGTACATGTTTGAGTCGCAGCTTTACATATTGCAACAGAGTCAGGTTTGGGTTCATTACCTAATTTAAGTCCAGGAGGATATTTTGGAACACAAACATCAAACTTGAATTTATCAATTTCTACGTGCTTTAAGTAACAGTCAGGGATTTCTTCACATTTTGCAAGTTTATCTGCATTTTCATTATATGAGGTGCATAATGCTCCCATATTTGTTCTACAATTAGCGTTAGTAAATTCGCTAGTAACATCTTGTTCAACACAAACTCCATTTCTGTATTCAGGACACGGCTCAGTTCTTATCTCTCCTTCCAAACAGCGTTTTTTGTAATGCCTACTTCCAGGAACATCTACTGCTCTCTCCTCATTTGTCCCATCAGCACCGTCTAATCCAATCCAAGAATCAAAAGCACACCAACTTTCTCCATGTTCTCTTCTTTCCCCCTCATCATCAATACAGTATAAATCTCTGCAAACATATTGTCCATTATTTGTAGGATTTGTATCAATATTTGCTCTTACGCGTCCACAGATGCTTCCTCTTAGATAGTCGCAATTACCACAAGATTGTTCATTTGTTATTTCTCCTTGACCATTTCTATTCAAACTGCAACTTTGCTCAATAGAAACAACGCTCTGCCAGTAAGAGTTCAAATTTCTTTTTTGATAATCATATATATTTGCTCTATTTTTACATGAGTCTATAAAATATAATCCATCTTTATCCTCAAAACATTGAGCGTTTTCAGTCATTTCACATCTTGTGTTCAATTGAGAATTAGTGCATAATTGTCCAGGATAAAAATCTCCTCCCCTATTTCCAAGACAGCTAATTTCAGTAGTGAAAATACAATTGTTCAAAGTTTCTCCATCAAGAGGAGAAAGAACACAAGCACCCTCTCTTTGAGTTCTTACTTTTTCAATGCATTGAATTTCTCCAATAATTTGAGGGTCCCATCTAACTTTGAACCCGACAGTTTGACCTAAAACATTACATTGTCTATTTGTCGTTAACTGTGCTTGCGATGCTCCTCCAGAGCTGTCTTCTCCTACTAAACAACATCCTCTATTACACTGAGGAGGTTGTTCCGGATACCAAGTTCCTCCGGAGCCTTGACAACTTGAGAAAGGAGAACCAGCAGCACACAATCCAAGATTAGTATCAAAACAAGTTCCTAGCCGACATGAAGAAAACTCTGCTCTTCTTCCAGGAAAACAAGAGGAATTACATTCAGAATTACAGACAGTTGAAGGATATTCCTGACAATAACTTCCTTTCTTATCAAGAAGACATGTTTGAATAGAAGTAGTCTGAGCAGATACAAGTCCATGAGATAAATAATCCAAAGCCTTTTCTCTAATAAAAGAAATAAATTTAGATTCTTTATGATTATTGTAATAATCTAATCCATTAGTCTCGCCCATTATATGCGCAAAAGCTACCGCGCTTAACAAAATCAAACTTATCTCAAATAGTGCAATTTTTTTCTTATTTAGAACCATCCTGCTGGTAACGCACACCCCCTTGTAGCAAATTGCACACCCTCATCTGTTTTCTTATTTTTAACAGTATATATCTTTGTTGTATCTTCCATAGTGTAAACCCTTATATCGTATTCAGGATATAAAATCATAAAACCATCATTACTAAAATAACACCATTTAGCTTCTTGAGTTAATATCTCATTAACTACAAATCCTATACTTTGTATTTTTGTAAATACAAACGTATCAAATCTTGAGAATTTCTTAGATTCTCCTGACTTAGTCATAATAAATTCATTCTCAAAACTAATTGATACAACTTCAGGTTTAAATTTAGCCTCAATATTAACATCTCCCTTGCTTGAAATTTCATAATTTCTATCTTCTAACTCGGAAAGTAATGATGAAAAACATTCTTCTGCATCAGTTTGTATTGCTTCATCAAATTCTTTTTCCATGCGAGTAACATAAAGAGGGAATTGGTTAATACAAGGTTCAAAGTTGTTTATATTTTTACATAAATAGGAAACTTCCCTTGTATTGTATAATACTTTGTCTTCAGTGGATAGGAGCCCTCCATTATCAAGCATATTATCCAGAATAACTCTTGCTCTTTCATTTATGCAGGTGCTCAGATAAACCTCAGGATTATCAAAGTCTTGCTCTCTTAGAGAAACACTACTTTTATTCAAAAGCGTAACTACAAAAATAACTGCAACAATTATCAAAGCAACAATAACAAACATAGTTACTTGCCCTTTTTTATCCATCAATATTTTACTAACAATTATTCATTTTTATATCTTCCGTTTTGCTGAGAATTTTTTAGATTGTATTTTAAAAAGGTTTAAATAATACACAAGATGTATTATGTATTATGAAAGAAAAGTTAACAACTATCCGTTTGAGCATTAATTTGGATAAGGAGCTAGAAAAACTAGCAGTCCTTAAAGATACTGATAAGTCTAAATTAATAAGAGATCTTCTAATTTTAGGAATAAGAGAAAAGAAAATTCAAGAGGCATTAATTTTATATTCTAAGGGGAAAATTAGTCTTGGCAAAGCTGCTAGAGTAGCAGGGCTTTCTTTGTGGGAGATGATGGAGATAGTTGCAGAAAGAAAGATTCCAATGCCATACGGAATTAGGGAATTAGAAGAAGACTTAAAGGGACTGAAAGAGTAGCATGATTGTTTCAAATACAAGTCCATTGCTATACTTGGCAAAACTTGGGAACCTAGAGATATTAAAAATAATTTTTAACAAAATTTATATTCCAGAAGCTGTGTATGAAGAAGCAGTATTGAATGGAAAGGAAAAAGGTTTTCTAGACGCAAGAATAATAGAAAAGGCAGTTAGTGATGGGTGGATAGAAGTTAGAAAAGTTTCAGATAATTTTGATAAAACTCTGTATGGAGAAATAGATATGGGGGAAATTCAAGCCATAAAATTAGCTAAAGAAATAAAATCAAAATTATTGTTAATCGATGATGCCATTGCTAGAATTATCTCGCAAAGTTTAGGCTTAAACTCAAAAGGGATATTATATGTATTATTAAGGGCCTATCATAAAAAGATAATTAATAAAAAAGAAATTAAAAGAGGCATTTCAAGATTAATTTCTTTAGGTTTTAGAATTTCTCCAGAGTTATATGGTAAAATATTGGAAGAAATAGAAGACTAATAAAATCTTCAATGTTCTCTCATTAATCATCTTGTTCTACTCTAGGCGCAAGTACAAAAGATAGCATTACCTTACCACTTGGAAAATTAAGCCTCATTGGATGATTATCTGAAAAATTAATCTCAGCCCTATTTGCAATCTTAGCCCCTTTTACAAATTTACTCAAATATTGAAGAGAAAAGCGGGCTGAGCTTGCATCAGAAAATATCTGTGCTTCATCACTTGAAAACTCAGTTTTAGCTGAGTGTAAGTTGCTAGATTCTATTATAAATTTGTCAGGCTGTGCAATAAATGTGCATGCATCTGCAACAACTGCACAATCTTCTATCGCATCAACAAATGCTTGAGCATCAAGTTTAACCACGCTCTTAAATTCCCAGGCAGGCATTTGTTTATCATCTCCTTCAACGTCAATCAAAGCGAGAGAAAATTCTCTCTTTATCTTATCATTAATTATTATCTTTAATGAGCTATCTTCTTTTTCAATTATAAGAGAACTACCCATTTTACACCTCTTCATTATAGAATTCAAATTTTCTAAGTTAACTCCTAGTGTTTCATCTTTTTCTACAACAAATTCAGAGAATAAATCGTTAGGAATATTGAAATAACACATAGCAACATTTGCAGGGTCAAGTGCAGTCAAGCTCATCCCTTCTTTAGTAACCTTAATTCTAACTTCAGTAACCAATTCTGAAATTATGCTTATCAAATGAGCAAGAATTCTAGGGTCCTCTAATTTTAATCTCATGTTATTTAGGGCTATAATTTACTTTTAAGCATTATGGTG
>VGKS01000031.1 GCA_016866935.1 Candidatus Pacearchaeota archaeon | reverse complement strand
TCCTTTTAACCAATTTAATTCCGTCAATAATCTCGATATTTTTGGTTTATCTTATTGGAAAGGAGATGTATGGTCGTAAAGTAGGAATAATAGCCTCTATAATTGCTTCATTTTCATGGATACATATCTTTTATGCAACAAGGATAATGACAGACATACCTTCAATGGCTTTGATACTTGCAAGCATATATTTTTTTATAATATCCCATAATGAATTAAATCTTAAACACTGGTCATTTTCAGTATTCTTCTTATCTTTAGCAGTACTATTCAGATATTCCCATGGAGTTATAGCATTCGCGTATATCGTTTTCTTAGTATTGGTTCATAAAAAGAAATTAATAGGTAACAAAAAATTCTGGCAAGGAGGATTGACGGGATCAATTCCTATAGTATTATTTATTATAATAAATATCTTTACTTACGGTTCTATTCTTCCTGCTGGTGAAGAATACATATCAAGCGCTGGACAAAAAGCTGAATTTGCATGGTATACTCTTGGATTTCTAAGCCATATATTGCGTTCACCATTAGTGTGGTTATTTTACATTGGGATTATTGCTATACTGTATAAGACTTCTATAAGTTATGGTTTTATATTGAAAGAGAAAGAAACTAAAATGCATATTTTCAACATAATAATGCTATTTACAGTTCTTTCATTCTTTATATTTGGCATAAAAGCTTCCGAAGATAGATATCTTCTAGGTTTATCCGGGATATTATTTGTAATTCCAGCCCTTTCTCTTTCTTATATCTATAATTTATTATCAAAGAATAAAATGGAATTAGCAGCTATAGTAATAATATTATTCTTGTTATGGTCTGCATACTCAAATATTATCTTTGCTCAGACGATGATAACGGATAAAAAAGAAACATATAAACAAATGAAAGATGCATTTACTTGGATTAAATATAATACTCCAGAAAAAGCAGTAGTAACTGGAGAATGGGCAGACCCCTATTCGATATATTATGCAGAAAGAGAAATACAAGTTCTTTCAGAGAATTTTAATTATACTGGATTTAATCTACAAGCAGATTATGTGGTATTAACGGGTCTTCATCAAGTTAGCCCTAATTTTGTTGAATATGTTAATGATTTAGTTAGTAAAAACTTATTGGTTCCGGTTAAAGCGTTTTTCTTTGATGCAGAGCAAACTAAACCAGCAGTTATTATTTACAGAAGAGTCTAATTTTTAATTGCTAGAATAGCAATCTCATTTCCATTAGGTATATGCCTACAATATTCTTTTTTATCTATTATTTCTAGGAAAGGGCTTTTTTTTGTTCTAAGGATATATTTAGCAAAGAAATGAATATATAATGCTAAAAGTTCAAATATTCTTCCTCCGGCAAATACGTTTTTTATTTTGAATCTTTTCTTTTTAAGAAGAGAGACTATTCCTTGAATTGTATAATGTCTTTCATGCTGCACATAACGTACAGGATTTAGGTAGCTAAGTAGTGTGTCATTAGGAACGCAAATAGCCAGTCTTCCACCTTTCTTCAGAACCCTATTTATTTCCTCAAGAGCTTTATTATGATCTTTTATGTGTTCTAGAACATCTAATATAATTACTTGTGAGAAATATCCATCCTTAAAAGGTAATTTGGTGGCATCAGCTTGTATTTTGTTTATTGCTTTATTTTCTTTACCTAGATTTTTTTTATCCAAATCAGAGGAAAAGAAGTCTTTATTTTTAACAAATAATATGTTTTCGATCCATTGCATTTCCCCAGCACCTATATTTAAAGTCCTACCTTTTATTTTAGTGTCTATTATAGAAGCACACACCCTTTCTCTTCCATAGAGTTTGTTTTTATTTTCCATTTTTTGCATTAACAATAACTGCCCAAATAATAGAGTATGTAGATACTATATTTATAGCAGGTTCATTTAGTAGGCATAAATCTCTATGCTTTATAGAATTATATATAGCGGTAATGAATGGAAATGGCGAATGGGTATATAGCAACCATATTCCTACTTTAGGCCAATCTCTTTTCCAATCAATCCACTTAAACAGTCTTTTTTCTTGATTAGGAAAGTAAGTTCTTCTAAGATTCCTTATCCTTTTTCTAGATAATTCTTTGAATGTTCTTAATAATTTATGGTAAATTCCTGTTTGAGGGACATAAGCAAACTTAGTATGACCTTCATTGAATATAGCTACAGGGATATCATTATCTATAAGTTGTTCTTTATTTTTTACATAATTCTCTATTATTTTCTTTCTGTATATCATTAATCCTTGGGGCGGTATTTTATATTTAGAGACCTTACATACAAAGTAATCTTTGTTATTTTGAACTATTATGTTATTTGGAGATACTGTGAAAAACTTGAATATTGGATCTCTCTGCCATGAGTCATAAGAAAGCGTTCTTGTTAAAGGAGGGTGTTTTGGATTCACTAAAAACCTTACAAATACCCCTGCAATTTTTTTATCAGATCTTAACGGAACAGTCATCTTTTCTATAAAATATTGATCACTAAATGCCATATCAGCATCCATATACATAAAATATTCTCCTTTAGCTTCTCTAAAACCCTTCATTTTACTAACTTCAGCATCTTTTATTTTATTAAAAATTACTTTCAAATTTATCTTTTTTGAGTACTTTCTAGCTATTTTTACAGTATCATCTGTAGAATAATTATCAACTATTATTACTTCAAAATTCTTTTTATCATAAGTCTGTTTAGCAATAGATTCTAGACATTCTTTAATATCATGAGACTCATTAAATGTAGGAATAACTATTGTAAGATGTTTGTCCATGAATCAAGCAAAATTTAGCTCTTTAAATGTCTTCTTATTACGTATGAAATGATCCAATGCTATGCTTCGAGGATATATCATCTTTCCAGTATTAAAATAATTTACACCCCTTCTGGAATGAAATATTATTCTGTATATAACAGAAGGTATACTCATTAAGAAAGGTAATCCTCTTCTTAATGGAAATCTTAAAAGAGATATTAGCTCAAGAAGAGTTCTACCAAATAATATTCCTAAAACTGAAGGAAGACTATTGTTTTTTATTAAAGCAAAATAATTGTTTCTTGATATAAGATATTCTTTCTTGAAATTTATTCTCTCTTCTTTTATACTAAAACTTCCCATATGGTAAATTACAGATTTAGGAGAATACCATATTTCTTTTCCATTATTATTAGCCCTCCAGCAAAAGTCGAGCTCCTCAGCATACATAAAAAATGACTCATCAAACATGCCGAGTTTAATAAATTCTTTTCTTTCTACAAGAAATGATACTCCGCAACCCCAGAATATTCTTATCTCATCATCATATTGGCCTTTGTCCTTTTCAACACTTTCAAAAATTCTTCCTCTGCAAAATGGATACCCATATTTATCTATAAAACCTCCAGCAGCTCCAGCATTTTCAAATTTATCTCTTTCGTAATAAGATTTTATTTTGGATTGAACTGCTATGCATTTTTTATTTCTTTTGAGAGTCTTTAACATTTCAGACTTCCAGTTCTTACTAACAACAGTATCGTTGTTAAGTAATATAACATACTTTGATTTAGACTTTTTTACTAAATAATTAGATGCCTCTGCAAACCCCATTCTCTTATCAGTTAAATATGTCTTTACAGAAGGATACTTCCTTTTGACAATATTAATAGAATTATCCGTAGTTTGATTAAAAAGTAAGATTACTTTAGCCTTT
The DNA here is from genome assembly GCA_016866935.1 of Candidatus Pacearchaeota archaeon. Taxonomy (GTDB): domain Archaea; phylum Nanobdellota; class Nanobdellia; order Pacearchaeales; family GW2011-AR1; genus SICU01. Next base: position 749 of record VGKS01000031.1, on the reverse strand, counting down.
TTGTCATCTTTATATATTGAATTCAAACAGTTGTCTATTACTTTCTCCCCATTCAAATGGATGATATGTATCTCTGGTTCTTCCATTATTCTATGATTGAGTGATTTAGTTTTAATATTCTTGGTAATTTATCGTATACTCTTACAATAAAACTAAAAGGAGAATAAATAAGCCTCAATCTTAATGTTCCGGAGAACATTTTTATTGAAGCTCTTATTGTATCAACAGTTGTATTCTCCTCATCAGTCCATGCAGTTGGAAACTCAATTATTCTAAGCCCATATAGTTTGCAAAGATATAATATATTTATATCAAAAGCCCATTGAGTTATAAATATTTTATTTACTATTTTTTTTAACTCATTTACTTTAAACAGTTTTGCCCCGCACTGAGTATCGCTATATTTCATAAAGAACATTATTCTTAACAAGAAATTATATATTCTACTTGCCAATCTTCTAATTACAGGTTGCTTTCTGTAAATTTTAGACTTTTTAGACCATCTATTTCCAATTATTCCAGAGTAACCATTAATATTATTTATTAAATCATAAAATGCATCTGGGGAAGTAGCTAGATCGGCATCTACGAAACCAGCCATGTCAAACTTCTTTGCTATAAAGTATTTGAAACCCTCTGTTACTGCAAAGCCCTTGCCACCTTTTTTGAATTTTATATAACTAACATTTTTAGCTCTTTTAATAAAATTCTTTACTATTTTCTCAGTATTATCTTGAGTATTGTTTATT
>VGKS01000030.1 GCA_016866935.1 Candidatus Pacearchaeota archaeon | reverse complement strand
TTCATTACTTTCAGTTATTGATTCTGCTTTTGATGTTATAATTCTTCTTTCATTAGGTTTGATTGCAGATGTAGGCTTGAATGTAATATTTATCGGATGTTTATTTTTAGTCCTAATAGGATTACTATTTCCAGTAAGAACTAAAGGTAAACTAAGTTAAACTTCTAAATACTTATAAAAATCTTTAATGTTCTTAACTTTTCCATCTAAAACTGAAATATAGATAGGGTAAGAAGTATTTTTTACCTTGTCCTTTTTCTTAAAAAAATGATATTTAAGATTTAGAATAATCTTTTTCTTTTGAGGAGTTATTTTATTATTTACTTTTGCCTTTAATTTTTCATATGCTCTAAAATCATTTGTTGAAACAAGAACATCAATACCCCATACATCATTATCGGGATATTCAAAATGTATTGATTTTCCTTTTAGACCAAGATTATTCCTATCTACAATTTTTTTAAGTTTCAATTTAGGTATTTGTTTATATAATTTTAATATTTCTTTTATTGTTTTTTGTATATCTGAATAATTTTTTACTTTCACTACAAAATCTATATCTGGTTTAATCATTAAACCAAGGGAATAGCTCCCTATTCGTTTGACTTTTCCAAATCTTCTTAAGAGGCTAAATAGATTGGTTTCCATTAGAATTTTATTAGCTTCTTTTTCCCTATTTTTTGAAAACTTCAGATAGTCCATCATTTGATTAGTATTCTTTACTTTAAATTAGCTCCCACAATATTTTCTAAAGGCGTATAATAAAAGGTGCTCTTATTCGTTTTTGAAAATTAAACAATAATGATGGTCTGCTGCTTCATGCATCATGTCCCTTTTAGAATTTTTTCTATCAATACACCATATAATATCCTGCTTGAATTTTATTTGTTTTTTAATTACATTACCGACATCCCAAGCAAGAGTTAATAATCCTCTTTCAGTGCAATAATTTTGTATCAAAACAATTAGGTGGGAATCTTTATTCATTCTTTTCTTAATTTTCTTCACTAAATCCCCGACTTTTTTAATGTAACTTGAATAAGTTTTTGCCCCGAGTGCTGGTCCCCAATAAGGTGGAGAAAATATGCATAAATCAATTTTTGGATGTTTATTTAAATCTAAATCAAATGCACTTTCTTTAATTAAATTCACATTAAAATTTTTCTTAGCAAAGTCAATTGGCTCTTTTTCTATCTCTGTTCCAAATCCTTTTCTGCCTAATTTTTTAGCAACTTTAATGGTTGTTCCAAATCCTGCAAATGGATCAAAGACTACATCTCCTTTTTTAGAGTAATTTTTTATGAATCTTTCAACGACTTTCTCTGGAAAAGCAACTTTCCATTCATCAATCTTTGATGGAACAGTAGTTTTATATTCCTCTATAAAATAAGTCATATCCATTTTAATTTATAATGATATTAGAATTCTCATTTAAATACTTATTTTTAAGTGCTTTTTCTATCTCTTTTATAATTGGAAATATCTCTTTTCTTATTCGATTATAAGACTTCTTATCCCAATGAACCTTTGATACTACGGCCAAATCAACACCAATAAATAACTTATAAAATAGTTTTTTCAATTCGAAATCTTTTGATAATGGAGAAATTGAAGTGTAACCTTTCATGAAAGGAATTTTACTTCCAGGAGATTTATTAAAAGAATAATCTAAATTTTTTAAATCAAACTCGGAATCTCCAGCTATTGCCCATTCAAAATCTATGACTCCTGAAGGATTATTCTTATAGTAAATTAAATTATCAAAGAAATAATCGTTATGAACTAATACAGATTCATTTACTTTTCTAAAAAGATATTTTTCAGATTCAAAAAGGCTAATTATCTTTTTTATTAATTTATCTTCATATATTTTTAGATTCTTACATTTCAAAAGCCTTTCTTTTATACCATTAATCAAATATTGATCCCAATATTTAAAATTTCTAGATTTATTTCCAGTGAAATCTCCAAACTTACTAAACTTAATTTTATGAATCTCTGCTAGTAAATGCCCAAATTTATAAGCTATTTTTATTCTTTGTTTTTCTGAAATATTCTTCCAATTCTTTTCTAACTCCTTTCCAATTATCCTAGTCATAATCATATAAGTATAAGGGATAATTTCCTTACTTTCATCTAAAACAATAATCTTTGGCACGGGAACAATGGTATCTTTTAACAAATCATAGGCTATCTTCTCTTTTTGGAATTTTAATAATTGGGGATCTCTTACGTTAACCCTCATTACATAATTATCATTAATGAATAAGCAAGGATTAACTGCTCCACTTTTTGAGTAAGTAATCTTTTTAATTTTATCAAGCTTATACTTTTCAAATATCTTTTGAATTAACTTTTTATCAAATTTTGTATCTTTCATTTTCTAAAATAATAACTTTTAGATATATAAACAGACCCATCATCTCCTTATATGCTAAAAGATAATCTTATTTAATCCTAAACCTTATAAAATAGATTGACCTAATTTTGTTATGGATATGATTTGGATTTATGGCCCTCCAGCTACTGGAAAACTGACCGTTGCAGAAGAATTATCTAAACTAACAGGATATTCTCTATTTCATAATCATCTTACTGTTGATTTAGCTAAAGTTATTTTTGATTATGGTCAAAAAGAGTTTGAGGATTATAGGGACAAATTAAGATATGAATTTATAGAAACAGCTGCAAAAAATAAGGCTAACTTTATCTTTACATTTTGTTACGCCCCTACAAAAGAAGATGATTTCTTTGTAAATAAAGTAAGAAAAATTATAGCTAAATACGATGGCAAGATTCACTTTGTGCATTTGACTGCCGAAAAGAAAGAATTAGAAAAAAGAGTAAAATCAGAATCAAGGAAAAAGTTCCATAAAGTAAAGAAAGTTAAGGTATTAAGAAAACTTATGAGTAAATATTCAAATTTCCCTCATATCCCTTATGTTAAAAGTCTTAAGATAGATAACACCAAATTACTACCTAAAAAAGTAGCCTTAATGATAAAAAGTCATTATAAATTATAAACGGTCAGTTAATTTTCTTTTCTAGATGTACTGCTTCCAAAGCATCCTTTCCTTCTCGACAATATTTAAAAGAGATATGCGCGGGCCGAGCACTAGCAAGTTTTGTCTAATTTGATGGGCATTTTTGGACCTTATTTTGTTAAATATGTAAGACTGGCCTTATTTTTAAGTAGGCCCGACCACCAATACGTGACAGAATAACTTAGAAAGCCATAAACGTTTCTTTGTATGGTCTCGAAACAGTAAAATGTGAATAGTTAATTAACACATTTGAAAACTTTTCTTTGACTTCAACCATTAATTTATCTAACTCTTCTTTTGATTGGACATAAACTTCAAACTCAAAATCACTGCCACCAATAGTTTTGTTTACTTGAATAACATTCTTATTGTTCTCACAATAACTAAATAATTCCTCATTCCTCTTATGGCTATTAAGATTAAGGTCAATTTTGTAATACTGATAGCCCAATAAGGACCAATTAAATAATGGACGATAACCTTGAATAATGCCTGATTTTTCCATAAACTTGATCCTTTTGATAACAAAAGGAACACTACGCTTAACTTTATCCGCAATTTCAATTATTGGCTGACGAACATTCTTAGCAAGAACTTTTAAGATTTTAACATCATCAGGAGAATGCTCAACCTTTAAGTTACTCCCAAGAATTCTTACTTGATTTTCTGATTTATGAATTTCAGGAACAATAATCTTTCTAGTAAAATGGTAAATTGGAGAGTATACTGATATTTTATAATCTTCAATAAAACTGCGATAAGCCATAATTCTTTCCCAGACAGTATAAAAATCAAAGACATTAGTAACAGAAATTGTAAGACCAACATCCCAAGAACCATCAAGTTCATTAACTATAGTTGTCTCGGGAATTTTAACTAAGAAATTAAGAAAATCTTCCATTTTATCCTTAAGATTTAATTCTCTTAACTTAAGATAAACACGATAAGTGTAATACCCAAGCCTTGAAGAATCAATAACAGCAGTATAAGCAAGAATTATGCCTTGATCTTCATACTTCTTAAGCATATAACTAACTAATTGTTTAGACAAACCAACTCTTTTAGCAATACCTTGAACAGACTGATGAGCATCTTTCTCAAGCTCAAAAAGGACTTTCCAGTCTTTCTTACTTAGTTTTAACATATTTTACAAATATAAACATTATTTATAAAACTATCTGCTTTGTAAAAATATTAGTATAGAAGATTTTATTTATACAAATAATTGATGTTTTTTATGGATAGATCACCGCGTAGAAGTGGAGAACTTTTGACTAGTTATCTGTATAGAAATTTACTACTCGATGAATTTTATAAATCCGATGTTAGGGGTTTAGCTTCATTAGAGAAAGATCTGCAAATTAGTGGAATAGCTGACTTTACATTAAGCTTGGGATTTGACATGCCAGAACATTTACTCTGTATAGGTAGAGGCATCAGTGAAGATGACCTTGAAAGATTATTTATGGTGGATAATGAACAGAGTTACGAAGGATTAATAGATTCTCATAAAAAAAGTTTATTCGAAAATATCCTCTTGACAAGAAAAGACAGGCCAAAAAATAAAGGCTTGCAAGTTCACCTATACCCTTTTGATAAAGATTCTAAAGCAAGTTACGCAAACTCGGATACGAATTTTGATAGCCCCATTCTTAGAGATTATACGGAGAATTTTGCTATTGGAGAAGCAGGTGACTTTCCCAGAACCGAGTTTTCATATGAAGATGCTGTTCCGATTATAAGAAATATTGTAGAATTCTTTGATAAACACTATTTTAACACAGGGAAACTATGGGGGTCAATTCCAATTAGGGCTATGCCCAAGTTTGAGCTTGAAAAGTTTCTCGAAGGTTATAAACAAATTAATTAAAAATAATTGACAAATCAAGAATAATTAAGAAAATAAGTTCAATAAATAATGAGTTAATTAAAGAAATAGACTCGGCATTAAAGATAAGTCTAGATCTAAATTAGTATGCGCGGGCCGGGAATTGAACAATAACTACTTCTTACCAATAACTTTCTTGCCATGCATATAAGGCAAAAGAACTTTAGGGATTTCCACAGAACCATCTTTCTGTTGATAATTTTCAAGAATAGCA
>VGKS01000029.1 GCA_016866935.1 Candidatus Pacearchaeota archaeon | reverse complement strand
TATTGCTTGACAATAACATACTAAAAAAAAGTATAGACAGGCTGGCTTAAATGAAAAGTATGTCAAGTATATGAAACTAACAGCCCAGGAGAAGCAGGAAGTAATTAGATTAGTAGAGGGTTCGGAACTCGGTGTAAATCAAACACTACTGAAGCTAGGAATTGCCAAAAGTACTTTTTACAAATGGTATAAGGCTTATTTAGACCAAGGAATGGTGGCTGTCAGCCCCACTATTGCCAATACGATGTTAGCGGTAGTTTTTCTTTTCGGCAATTTCATCTTTAATTCTTTGTCTAATGTCAATTTTTGCACCTGTGAAAAGAAATAATCCTGTCCCAAACTCTCTTGCATATTGATTAGTTATTGAGTCTGCAAGGGTTGAATTTTGAAAAAATGGTGATGTTTCTTGCAATTCTACATTTACTTCTTCTGCTCCTTTCACTCTAATTAAGTTTTCATATTTTTTATTTAAATCAAACCAATCTATGTAGTCAGCATTGAAAGAAACTGCTCGTATTTTTTGGTTTGTATAAAAATTTATTGCCCCTGCCTGTCCATAATTATCGCAAAGAATTAGCGTATTATTTTTTTTCGGTAATCTTAAATAAATGCTATCCACTTTCTGTGCTAATTCTTTCCAACCAAGCATATCTGCAAAATCTTGTGGCAATAAATGGTTTTTGCCATCTTCCCAACGCAGTAAACCTAATTTTTTATATTTTTCTGAATGCCGAACAATGTATTCTGGGCTTTTATTTGGAAACGCAACATTGTAAATTGGAATAAATAAAAGTAAAGGAACTGCAATCGCAACTGGTTGTAAGTATTTTTTCCAACTGTCTTTTAATATTGCTTCAAGATAAACAGAGCCAAAGGAAATGTAAATTGGGTAGATACCAATAGCATAATAGTCTTTTGCTTTAAAGTAAATAAAAGCTATTAAAGTAAAGAGGATAGAGAAAAAAAATACTCTATACTTATTGAAAGGCTTGTAAAAAAGCAATGCATAAAATGATGCAAAGATTACTATTAGTGAACCTATAAAAAAGAGTAACTGATTTTTCAAAAAATCAAATCTATTTACATTTACTAATTGTGTTTCTGCCAATTCTTTTAAATGGTGTAAGACTGGGAAATTATTGTCGTATTGCCAAATAAGATTAGGCAAGATTAAAACTAAACCTACTAAAATGGCAAAATACAAAGTGGGTTTTAAAAATATTTTCCTATGCTCTGTTATTAACAATGAAGGTATAAGTCCGATTAATAGAAAAACAATGTTGTACTTATTTAAAAAGCCAATTGCAAAAGCTATTGCTCCTATATAAAGCCACTTGAAATCATTTGTTTTGATATATTTTAGCAATATAAAGTATAAAACTGTCCAACTTAGTACGTCAAAAGAGTTGGGTTGATATAAAGTATTCAGTCGCAAAAGAGCAGAAAATAAAACACAAGTTGCCCCTAAAATCAATGCAAAAAGATTTCCATCGCTGATTTCAAAAATTCAATTGAAAACGCTCTGAGGATTCTACACCTAAAAGGTATAGTATTTACCAAAGAGAATATTGAGTACTTAATCCTTACGCAGCAATCATCTAATCCATCGGTAAAGATTGATTATCCGATGGTTGATATTCTGAATAAATGGAAGGATAACATTGAAAAATCAAAACTGAAATCTAAATCTTATCAGAAAACAGTTAAATCAGTAAGCAACTTCTTTATAGATTTCTTTGCAATAAAGGAAGGAAGTAAATACAATAGGTTTGAAGATATTAATAGGACCTTCTTTGATGAATACACCAATTACTGTATTGAAACTTTAAAATATAGTAATGATACAATAAAGAAACATATATACACATTCAAAACGTTCCTTCGTTGGGCATTAGATAATAAATACCATTCAACTGCTATTACTAACTATGTTCCCAAAATGGCAGTTGGCAGACACGATATCATTTATTTAACTGAAGAAGAGGTTTTAGCGCTTTGGAATTTCAATGAGTTTGAATACGAAATATATGATGGAGAGAACTATATAGAGAATAAGAACCATAAAGATTATACATCAGAATATGTAGTTAATAGAAGAGATGCAGTAAAGGGAGTTATGGGTGGTTCAACTACAAAACTTCTTACCAATTATGAGTTAGTAAGAGATATGTTCATATTTGCGTGTGTATCGGGTTTAAGATATTCAGATGTAGTTAATCTTAAATGCAATTGCATAGAAGATAATAATACCTATATATCAATTGTTCCTCAGAAAACACAAAAGAGTGGTATTAGAGTAAACATACCAATGGGAGCTGAGAAGGATAATATAATGAGGAGAATCTTTTGGAAATATGTAAGTGGTAAGAATGATAACCAATATGTATTCCCGCGGACTAAATTTGACAACCCATACCCCAATCAGAAGATTAATGTGATATTGAAGGATATCACTAAGATTGAAAAATTAGCAAAACAACTTTCGCGGAAGGTATCAGTGCAGTTGATATCGGGAGATTCAATAAAAAAAGGAACTGAAGAAAAGAAAGCAATTTCAGAGGTCCTAAGTTTTCACGCCGCGCGTAGAACATATGCAACGAGAGCTATGAAGATTATTGGTGATGCGGACCAAATAATGAAAGTAACGGGGCATTTATCAAAGAGAGTGTTTTCGCGATACGTAGGAGTAAATAAGAATAGTTTGAGTAAGATGCAGAAGTTATGGAATGAAAATTCACTTAAGGAGTTATCAGAGGAAGAATATGAAAAGCTCACAAAAGATGAAAAAATACAATTTCTCTTAGATAAGAAAGTGAACGGAGAAATTACAGAAACGAATTTTAAACTAAAAATTTCACAACTTATTTAAAATAATTTTTTAAATAATTATTGTACAGAAAAAAGTTCAGATAATGTTGATAATTGATTTGGACAAACAAATACTAATTCCTGTTGATTATACTGTAATATTAACTTTGAGCCAACTAAAGCAGATTCAAATTGCATAAATCCTAATGGCAAATCCGAATACAATAATTTTTCCAATGTAACTGTAGCCTTCCATACAACTAAAATATGGAGTATGATAATTGAATCTTTAAGAAATAAAATAAAACCACTAGTTTTTAGAAATGCCCCTTGTTTAAATTCTATAGCAAATAAAATATCATCATCATTAGAAATCAAATGACGATATTTTGATGAGTAATTTTTAAAAGCATTAAGTGATATTATACTTTTTGAATTCATTAAACTAATAACTTCTTCCTTTGATCTAATATCGAGATTAGAACGTTGCTTTTCGTTTAAAGAATTATAAAAATTTAAAATTTTGGTTGCGATTGAATCCGAATTTTGAGTTTCTAAAATAAATTGAATTGCTTTATTATTTAGAATTTCATCGTTCAATAAGTGATTATTCAAATTTTGTAAACTAACATCTAATGAGCTAATGCTACTCAGTATCTGCTGTAATTTGAGTTTACATAAATTCATTCTCTCTTGTGCTGATATACTGTTTAGGGTATCCCCAATTATAGATGCACCTTTAAGAGCTCCATATGAGTAAGCTCCATATTTTAAATACTTATTGTCTGTCATTGAGCCTAATACAACAGCACCAACAGCCAAAATACTATTATTTCGAATTTCTTTGCGGTTTAATCTTAACTCCTCTATACAGTTACTAATTATCAGTGAATAATTATTTATTAAAGAACATATCATACTTACAGTAGAATCTGAAATCATTTGGGCAGAATTATTATCTGCTTCAAATGATTTATTCATTGCATATATAAATTCTTCAAAAGTACCTTGACTATTTATGAAACGCTTGAACTTTGATGTTCCATATGAAAACCATGCAATACTCATAGACTCATTATCTAAACTCGCATTAAAAATTAAATCTTCTATCATTTTTTCACCTTCATCAAAACGTCCGCCACGAATTGACATTTGAGCCATTTCTAGTTTTATCAAATTTGGATTTTGCATAGATTAATTTTTTAATATGGATTAGAGTTAAATAAAGAGTATTTTTTATATCTACCATTTCAAATATATGCTAAAAATGAAATGAATCACATTTGTACTTAATATTACATATTTCGTTTATATAAAAAATTCAAAGCCTTCGTAAATATCTGCAATTTCCTCCTTTGTAATCCCCAAATACCTTCTCGTTATTGTGGTTGATGAATGATTGAGTACCATACTCAGTTTTATGAGGCTCTCATCAGATTTGTTGTGAAGCTCCCAAATAAATCTCGCACCACTCTTTCTTAAACTATGGGTTGAAACATTCTTTTTTCGGATTCCTACTGAAGCTGCACCAATCTGTAGTAAACGATTGGTGTGTCTGAGAGTATATCTGAAAACTCTCTCATTCAATTCGGGTTTTCCATTGAGTTCATAGTAGTTGGATATAATACCTCTTAGGACCACTCCCAAAGCGATTTTCCTTCGTTTATTCGTTTTCTTTATTCTTTTTTATGAAATAAAATATTCAATTGAAATTTTAGATTTCATAAGGTATGAATAAATTTAGTATTTATCATAAAATTAGAAATAACAAATTCCCTAAAGGTGTAAAGCTTAATGGGAAGAGATTATTTAAAGTAAGCGAATTAGAAGATTATTATAAATCGCTAAACATTGAATCTAAAGTAACAATATGATAAACTCCTATAAAAGTGCAACAGAGCAACTAAACAAACTAAATCAGTATATGAATGATAATACTGAGAACCTATTCATTAACATAGAACTATATTCCGCTTTAATGGACATTAGGGGCCGCTTTCAGAGGGAAATAGAGAATTATGAACTCCAACAAAGGAAAATGAATTCCCCCTATTCTAAGGAGCTTAAAAGAAGGGAAATGGAAATGGAGAAGATTAAGGAGAGGGAAACGGAATAAAAAGGGGAAACATTATTAAAGAAGGAACTTTCAGTGTGGTTTAATTGATATAAATGTGCGTTTAATATTATAGATTTTGAATTCACATCTTATATTTTTATATATAATGTCTTTATGAGTGTGTCTATTCATATTTCATTTAGATGCTTCAATAATATTTACGCTTACCTCTAATACATAATTAATCCCCCACATCAAAAACAAATTGATTTATTCAACTATCACGTTTATTAAATAATTATTCTATCAGAGTTTGATGATTAAATAATACCCTACCCCAGTTTACTAACAATACTTTAAAGGGGAGAAATTTTAAATGCTTAGTACTGAGATACCCTTTTTG
>VGKS01000028.1 GCA_016866935.1 Candidatus Pacearchaeota archaeon | reverse complement strand
TCGCCGACCCCCTAAAACCCCAAAGATACTTTCGAGCCCACCTGCGTGGATACGCAAAATTCTTTCAGAATTTTGGGGACGGGTTACACCCTTTCGCTTTGCTCACCCTCACCTAACAGCGATTTAAGGGGATTTTCTTGCAGCTTCATAAAAAATACTCTTATCACCTAATTTTCCTAATCCAGAAGCGTTCATTCCGAAAGCTAAATATCGCCCACCAAGCATAAAATATCTGTTTGGATCAACAACTTCTTCTTGGATGGCAAAACCATCTCTAACAGCAAAATGATTTCTGAACATCAAAGTAGGATAGCAATCCTGTGGTTTAACATCTGCTAAAAGCCCTTCACTACGCACATTCATTATACCATGACTTCCAAGAAAACTAAGCTGTGTAAATATATCTCTTTGAACAGAACAATTCTCATCTAAACCATACCTAAAAACCTCCCTATATTTATCAATTCCTGATGAAGTGGGAACGGGTGAATATGGATAATGTCTTAAAACTTCATCAGTGGCAGCATTTAGTTTAAAAGGATTAGACTTGGCTTCAGCCATACTAATGGGAGGATCAATATAGTTAGGTTGTTGTATATGGACCAGGCAGTGTTTTGCTCCATCTATCTGGAACTTGTAAATATGTTCTGTGTTTGGTAAGCCCTCTCCGGGAAAGTTTTTAAAAAATAAATCTGCATCAGTATAAGTTCTGGAATTAAGAGGAACAACAGTATCAGAATTCTTAGAGCAACTCCCTAAACCTAGAAGTAAACTTGCAAGTCCGCCTATAAAAGCATTTCTCATTCCAGCCATAAATTTTATGATAAAAGTCTTGTTTTAAACTTATTCCTTAGTTGTAATATACTTTGTCCCATCTTCCAATAATAAAACTGTATGTTCTGCTTGCGCCACTTTGCCTCCAGAAACTTCAATTAATTGAGGATATTGATACAATATTCCAGCAGCTTCAAGCTGTTTCATTGCTAACATACCTCTGGCCCCAAACTTCTTATATATCCAACGAGAAGCAAATGGCAATGTTTTATATTCATCCATTATCCATGCTAAAACTTCTCTAGCAAATCTATCCCTAACATTTCCATCTCCATCAATTCTGAATATGCCAGATCCCTTTCCATCTCTAACCCTGCCATTACCATTAGTAGCAAAAGGTTCAGTAGCATACAATCCTTCTTCTAAAACATCAGTCTGTCCAGAATCATAGTTAGGAACTGTCCAACCAGCATGAACAACAAATCTTTCTATACTGTGCCCTGACAAATTAGAAATAGAAGTAAACCCTTTCTTCTCAATCGCCTCACTTATTTTAGAACCAATCTCAGTCAATTTCTTACCTACCCCAAAATTAGAAACAGAAGCAGCAACAGCATCTTCAGCAGCTTCAATTAATTTCTTATTAACAGAATCGTTTTCTAAATCGACAGAAAAAGCAGTGTCTGCAATATACCCATCAACTGAAATTCCAATGTCAACCTTTAGAAGTCCATGAGCAACGAAAGTATCTCCAACGGATGGAGTGTGGTGTGCAGCTATTTCATTTATACTTAAATTAACAGGAAATGCTGGCTTAGCTCCAAGTTTCTCAATCTTTTCATCAATCAATGTAGCTATTTCAAACAAACTCCTATTTTTCACAACAATCTCTCTAGCATATCTTCTAAGCTCCTGAGCAATTTTTCCAGCCTTCAATATTTTATCAATAACTGACTTTTCCATATTAACTCCTTCTAATTCTCCTTTCTTTTGGAACGAAGTTAATTAAATGTTTTCCATCAGATATTGCACAACCAAAAGTATCTTTTCCACATTTAATAACATAAATTCCTCTTTCCCTAATAATATCAAGGTTATGTCCCGTCATCCATTTCTCTAATTGTTTTTCATCAATTTCTATAATACCTTTAGTTATTTCATCTTTCAAAAGCAAAGCTCCGTCAAAACCAAGTCGCGTATATCCTAATTCCTGTCTAAACAAGTAAAGACCTAAAAATTCTATATTTGTAATTTTATCAAGTGCATATAATTCATCTATTGTCAAATCTCCGCTAAAACCTCTTATTTTTTCCTTTCCTGTTTCAAATAAAATGCTTGGAACTTCATTTATTCCAAATGTAGATTTTAGTTTTTCTAATAACTCTTTTCTTTGTTTACTATTATAAAATTCAACTTTCATTTCTTCCCCCAATATCTATTCAATATATCTTTATGTGTAAAAGCCAAATTCATTTTAACAATTTCAGATCTCGAAAACCATCCCCATTCAACCACTTCCCAATTTGTTTTAATATCTCCTGAATACTTAATTTCATAAACAGAGACATTAGCATGCAAGTTTAATTTTTTTACAATTTCTTCATGAACAAAAAGCAATTTACATTCGCGAGCATCTAAACCAACTTCTTCCATAACCTCACGTTTAACCGCATCAATAGATTTCTCCCATTTATTTATTCCACCACCAGGCAAACACCATTTCCCACCTTCAGCAAGTAATTTAGACCTTCTAGTAAGAAGCACCTTTCCATTCCTAACAATAATGCCTGCAACAGCAGATTGTATTCCAAGTAAATGCACTAAAAAGCGACGAATCATTTTAAATCTCCCAAGTATTCATTGTAATTAAATTTTTCAATTCTCTTTTCACCATCTTTAATGTTAATAATGGTTATACCAGCATTAGGGATTACACCTGCAATACCATCCTTATTAAGTATCTTTAATAAAGAAATCTTAGTGCCTCCGTGAGTCATTATTAATACTATTTTTCCCTTCCATTCATTCATATTCTCATCCAAAAACTTCTTAACCCTTTTATCAACATCTAATTCACTCTCTCCGCCTTCAGGAACTTTTCCGGGATTTTTATGACTCCATTCTCTTAATTCTTTAGATGGTCTGCCTTCAAAAATACCTTTCCCTCTTTCTCTTAATAATGGTGTGTAAATAGCCTTTAAATTAATAATTTCTAACAAAGGCTCAATAGATTTCTTGCATCTTCCTAAATCAGAGCAATAAATTAGATCTATCTTTTCATCTTTCAAATAATTGGCTAATTTTTTAACCTGTTTTAAGCCCAATTCGCTAAGCTGGCCATGATTATGACCTTGAGTGACTTCCAATTTATTTTCAACAGTTTCCCCATGTCTTAAGATTATTATCCTCATTTCACTTCCTCCAACAACTTAATCTTGGAAACAAAAAAACCTTCACTATTATTATCTTGGGGGTAAATTCTACAAGTCTTTTCCATCTCCTTAGAGTATTCAGCTCCCTCCCAATGAGTAACTCCAATTCTACATTTAAGAGGTAAGTGTACTTTCTCAACCGAAACAGGGAAATTCTTCAAAGCAAAATCAACTATCTCTTCATTCTCTTCAGGAGAATGAGTGCATGTGGAATATACAAGCTCTCCTCCGACTTTCAAACATTTAATAGCATTAGCAATCAATTTTTTCTGCTCGCGAGAAAGTTTATCCACAACTTTTACATTCCACATCAAAAATGCTTTAGCAGAACTTCTAAGAGTTCCCTCTCCAGAACATGGTGCATCAAGTAGAATCTTATCGAACTTAAAGCCATCACGAGCCAGTCTATTACAAAGCCCAACACCATCATTTCTAACAACAACTGAATTCATTACCCCGCAACGTTCAAGATTAGCTGCAAGTATGCGTAAACGATCAAGTTTAACATCATTAGCAATTAATGTGCCTTTGTTTTCCATTCTAGCTGCCATTTGAGTAGTCTTACTTCCAGGAGAAGCACAAACATCCAATACTCTATCTCCAGGTTTAGGATCTAGTGCAATAACACTCATCATACTACAAACTTCTTGGATGTAATAATAACCAAGCAAATGTTCAATTGCGTTTCCTAGTTGTCCAGGCCCCAATTCAGATTCAACAAGCATTATTTCTTTATGTTCTTTAAATGGTCTAACAACTTTCCATCTTTTATTCAATCTAACAAACAATTCATCACAAGAAATCTTAAGAGTATTACATCTAATATAATTCAAAGGTTTAGTATGCACTATTTCTTTATACCTAACAAAGTCATTAGCATCGCTAAGTAATTTCTTCATTCTTTCCTCAAATAGAGGTTTCATCTCAGGTTTAGCCATAATAAATCTAGACAAAACAGGGTTTTAAAGCCTATTTAGATTGAATCTTGTCTAGATACTCTCTCTGTTCTCTATTTGGTACCCTCAAATTATTGCCTTCCCTGGCTGCATCGGTTTCCAAACGATCTGTAAGATCCAAATTTGGATACGTATTTGCAAAAGAATCCTTGTAAACTTTTCCGATCATTTCATAATGCCTTTGTGGAATAGGTCTAAGATATAACTTAACAAGACCTTCAATTCCAGATACGCTTTTTGCTACAGAGGCATAAAATCTTCCATTAGAACTAATTAACAAAAACTTAGTGTCTGGAACATCGCCTAAATGAGGTTTCAAAAGAGCTCGAACAAAAGCTCTAGCAGAACTATCTTCCGAACCATCGGTATCTCTATCGGTGGACACTGTAGACTAAAGCATAACTAGTATTTATTTTTATCTAAAATATATTGAAAACTAATTTGCCGTTAAGTCGTGCGAACTTCATCAGAAGTGAGAGACTGCAAGGCGTTACAGAGAAAAATCTTTGATTTTTCGAAGGAGTAAAAACAGCTCATTGGGCGGGAAAGAAAGAAAAATTAAAATTTGAGCGAAGCCAAGCAACATCGCGATTAAGAGAAGTGGCAATCCCTCCAAAAATTTATCCTCTGGAGCAAAGCGACGAGCTGAGAAATTTTTGAGAGCTGGATTGACATTTGGGCTAATTTCTGTCTTTTACGAAAAAAGTTGCCAAAGGCAAAAGAAATTACCTCTTAATCTGCTGTTCCCAGACCGAAACTCATCAGAGTTGAGGCACGAGCTGAAACCTAAAGGTTTCCTCGTGAGTTAAGAATTCTCTTTAGGGCGGGAAGTTAAAATTTGAGAAATTGTTGTTCTATTGTTTTCGTTTGTGAGTCGCCGATTTTTTTTCTTCTTTTTTCCTAAAAAAAAGAAAAAATAATCTTAGAGGAAATTAAAAAAAGAGAGATATATATAATAGTAATTTTATTTATTATACAAAAAGGTGAGAATATGGCAATCAAACTTGAAATAAACATAACAAACAAATGGCTTTATTCTTTGATAGCTTTTGGTATTTTGTTGGCTTTGGGTGTTGGAGTTTATGCTTATCAATCTAATATGCGGGCAGGAAATCCTCCTGTTATGGGACACTCTGCTGGAGAGATTAATGTTGAAAATTCTACTGGGCAAGTTGTGAGTTTGCAGGACGCTTTGGATTCTTCTGCTAGGCAAGTTGTGAGTTTGCAGGACGC
>VGKS01000027.1 GCA_016866935.1 Candidatus Pacearchaeota archaeon | reverse complement strand
AATGTTTTACTTAATTCTGCTAGGGGGTGTCCCTTGCATTTAAATTCAAATTCTTTGTAATATCCAAAAGGAGCTCTTGTTACTTTGAAATTCTTTTTTAAATTTGATTCTGCTTTTTGAAGAACTTCTAAAGCGATAACTGGTTTTGCTAGATTAGAAGATAAGTGAGCATAAGGGTAGAGGACTATTTTATCTGTTTTGACTTCTTTAGCTGTTTTTTCAACTGCTTCTACTAATTGTTTGATTGTTTGTTCATTGTCTCCTTGTTCTACTGAAGTCAAAACAACAAGGCATTCTTTTACTTCTCCCTCTTTATCTGTCGAGTCTTCTATGTCTTTTACAGCTTTTTTTAATGCTTTAAACTTAATATAATCACAATGTAATGTTAATATTCTCATGTTTGATTATAATCCACATATTATTTAAAAGATGCTCCTATATAGTGTTACTACTAAAGTAGGACGATATTAGTAAGGTTTAAATAGGGATTCTTTGTATAATTATTATGAATCAAGACAAACTAATAGTTAAACCTGTAATAAGAGGACCTGTATATTCTGAAGGTCAAGTTCCTACTTCATATTGTGCTAGATATGCTAGAATGGCTGCAAAAGATTTATTTGATTTAGAATATCCAGTCGGTCATGCCTGGAAAATGAGATCTTTTCCTGGAATTGAGACGATACCCATACATTCCACTCAAGAATTAGCTGATTTTGCTAATATGGGGATGTTAAAACCTGGTATGCTAGTAGGATTTAGATATTTTTTTACTCATCCCGACAATCTAAATGCTGCTCGTAAGGAAGGAGTTGATTACACCCATATGGCTCTTTTAATTGATACTGATTCTGAAGGCGGACCGTTTTTTGCAGATAAATTCAAATCAGATACAAGACCAAGAATATCTCTTGCAACTATTACTCGTTTAAGGACGCTTAAACCTAGGGAATTATTGTATCTTAAAGGTAATCCTTTTTTTGATAACGTTTAAATATAATGCCTAACTCTTAGTCCCATGAAATTGAGGGTGATGATTGTATTATTGGCTTTTGCCTTATTACCGTTAGCTTCTTCGAGCATTTTTATTGAACCTCTGAAAAATGTTTATAATTACGGAGACCAAATAAGTGTCGATACAGTAATAGTTCCTTCAACTACTACTGCTTCTCATTATATTGTTGACTTAAAATGTGGAACAACTATAAGTTACAACATATTCAACAATTTCCTCCAAGCACAATCTGGGATTGAAAAGCCTGTTGTTGTTGTAACTGAATTATTGAATCCCTTACTTGAAAATCTAACAGATCCTTGTTATCTTAGAGCTAGCTTTGGAGGGGAATTGGTAAATAGCAATACATTTACACTTTCAAAGGTATTAAATTTAGAATCTGAGTTAGAATTTGACAGTTTGAATCCAGGGAATACATTTAGAATATCTGGCAACTCAATTACAAAGAGTGGAGTTCCTGTCAATGGTTTTGTTGAACTATTTATTCCATCTCTTAACTTATATAAGTCTTCTATTATTACAGATGGTGAATTTAATTTAACTATATATTTGCCATTGAATGCTAAATCTGGAGAACATGATTATAAATTAGAAGTGCACAACACAGATTATAATTCTAAAAAGATAAACTTTGGTTCTAATGCAGGTAAATTTACAATTGGGCAAATATTGAAAGAAGTTAAAATAAATGTTAATGAAGAAAACGCTAAACCTGAATCTGATTTTATATTTAGAGTTGATGCTATTGATCAAGCTGGAGATATTATATTGAAAGAAGTTAGCTTAACTATAAATCAGCCTAAAGGAATTCCATTCATAAAGAAAGTTATAAAATCTGGGGAAGACCAAAAGATAAGTTTCATGCTTAGTGATTTGCCAGGGTACTGGAGTATCGAAACAGATGTCGAAGGAATAAAGAATAGAAAACTATTTTATTTAGCTGAAGTAAATAGGTTGCAAAGTAGTTTAATTGACGACACTTTAATTATTACAAATATAGGAAATGCTCTATATAATGGCCCTATTGAGATAAGTGTTGGTGATATTGTAGAAATAAGACAAATTAAACTTGGTCCGGGTCAGACTGAGAAATTAAGTATAAGTGCTCCAGATGGAGAGTATAAAATAGCTATTGTGGATAAAGAAGGTGAGGCTAAGGAGCTTGGAAGTGCTTTCTTGACTGGAAATGCTGTAAAAGTTACAAACTTTAAAGAGGACTTTATTTATACATTCACAAGTCCGCTGATATGGTGGCTTGGAGTTGCTCTTCTTGTCTTAGTTGTCATATTAGTTCAGGTTAAAATAAGAATTCAGAAGATGCCTCGGCCTTCTCCTGCTCCATCTCCTACGACACAGTCTGATAATGTATTCAAGCCAAGTAAGATTGAGTTTACTCCCAATACAAGAAGTAATATTGATTCTAAAACTACTAGCAGCAAGAAATTTGATATGTCCTGGCTTAACAATAAACCTAAACCTATTGTTTCCGCCCCTGCTTCAGTACCATTCTCAACTGCACCTAAAGTAAACCCTGTTAACTTATTTGGAGTGGAGAATCATGGAATACGTGAACGCGCTGCTGCAATTGCATTATATGTAACATCAAACTCTCCTGCAGTTCTTAATACGATGAATAGAGCTTTGTCTTTGGCTCAGGAAAATGGAGCTAAGGTTTATGTCGATGGAGATTACAAGATAGTCTTATTCTCTCCCAGATTAACAAGAAACCAAGATAATGAGAGAAGTGCAGTTAATGTTGCGAGACGTATGCAAGCTATATTTCTTGAACATATGAGTATGAGTTCTGAAGGAAACTTCGGGCTTGGAGTAAGCGATGGAGAAATAATAAGCGAAATAGAAGGGGGAAAGTTCCA
The DNA here is from genome assembly GCA_016866935.1 of Candidatus Pacearchaeota archaeon. Lineage (GTDB taxonomy): Archaea > Nanobdellota > Nanobdellia > Pacearchaeales > GW2011-AR1 > SICU01. The sequence goes on along the minus strand of VGKS01000027.1, from coordinate 3,614 downwards.
CTTTACAAGTACTGGAAACTTAATTAGTTATGCTAAGAGATTAGCTCATGCTTCTAATGCAAAGTTACTCATCTCTGATTCAATAAGAAGAAAACTAATAAGTACTGTTAAGGCTGAGAAATCTCCTTATCAGGGGGTTTGGGAAGTTACAAAAGTTATAGATTATTCTCCAAGTAAGGATTTTATCAAGAGATTTTCTGATAGGAATAAGTAAATGAGTTATCTTTTTAGAAGAATTATTTCAAATAGAGAGGAGCCTGGAATAAAGTTAGTTATTTTTGATTTTGATGGTACTCTTGCAGATACAAGAGAGCTAATGCTTAGAATAATAAAAAAGCATCTTCTTGCCTTCGGGATATCTTTGAGTAAGGACTTAGTCACTTTCTTCGGTAATACTCCTCTTATGCATTATCTTAAGATTGTAGGATTACCTTCGGATTTAATTAAAAGTGTTTGTGCTGGAATACATGATGACTTTTCTAAAGAATACCATAAGATAAAGCCTTGCAAGAATTTAATGACTATTAAAAATATTAAAACAAGGAAAGTAATTGTTACTAATAATGTTACATTTTTTGTTGAAAAAACTCTCAATTTCTTAAAGGCTAACTTTTTTGATGGAGTTTATGGTTCTGATAAATTCTATTCTTATAATAAGATTTGGATGATTGATAAATTAAGGAAAAAATATGGATTATCTAGAAGCGAAATAGTATATGTAGGAGACAAAGATATTGATGTGGGTGTTGCTCACAGGGCAGGAGTTTATAGTGTAGCGATATCTAATAAGAGCTCTTGGTCTTCTAGAAAAGCTATTGCGCTTAAGAGACCAGATTATTTACTCACCGATTTAAGTAAGGTTTCTAATGTCATCAGACAAATCGACTCTGAACAGCTTGCCGCAGTCTAAGTAGTATCCATTATATCCGATTCTTGACTTGAACATGTTCTTTACATAAGGAATTATTCTTTGAAGACCCATTTTCTGAGCTGTTTTAATCATGAAGGCTTTCAAACAGTTAGGTGGGATCCTTCCACAATCTTGTAATGTGTTTCTTTCTATGAACTTTTCAGCTTCAACTTTAAGAATAACTGGTAGTCTTGATTGATGAAGCGCTCTTACGCAGCTCTGTCTATTCAAGTTGCTTGCAATTTCATTTGGACTGTTAATAGTGTCGCTCATTTAGTGATAAAAGATATTTAGAAGAAATTAAGAGACACTAATTAAAATGTAGACTCTTAATCTTAATAGATTTCCAATTAGTGTTTTTCATACACAAACTAATTGTCTGTCTATTCATGAGTTATTATAGAATAATCGCTTTATAATCTTTTCTATATGTCAAAGTGTATCTTGATGGAACACTTTGAGCATCCAAAAGTTTAAATTAAAAAACTTTTTGATTTTTGGATTTATATTAAAGTGAACTTTTGAGATTACATTCTTTCTAACTTTGCTATTCTATCGTCGATTGATGGGTGTGTTGAGAAAAGAGAAGTAAATTTCTTTTTATATGGATCGCCTATAAATAATGGAGCTACTGCTTTCGGAAATCTATGCTTGTCTTGGTTTGAAACGTGCTCATTTTTTATTTTTTTTAGAGCTTCTGCCAAACCTTTTGGATATCTAGTTAATTTTACTCCTGTTGCGTCGGCAGCATATTCTCTTTTTCTTGATATTGCTAGAGATACTAGATTAGATAATAATGGTGCTAGAATTGATAGAGCTATTCCTAAGATTATTAAAAATATTTGGGCTCTTCCGTCACGATTTTGATTATTTCCTGAAAACCATAAGCTCCTTAAAAATAATTCAGCAATTATTGATATCATCCCTATTGCAATTGCTGTAAATGTCATGAATCTTATATCATAGTTTGCAATGTGAGACATCTCGTGAGCTATTACTCCCTCTAGTTCTTGCTTATTTAATTTTTCAAGCAAACCCGTCGTTACACATATTACTGCGTTTTGAGGGTTTCTTCCTGATGCAAAAGCGTTTATTTGATTTGATTGCATAACATATACTCTAGGCATTGGCAATCCTGAAGCTAGGGCCATATTTTCTACAGAAGAGAGTAACTGTCTATGATGGATAGAAGATGCAGGTTTAGCATTAACTGATGCTAAAGCTATCTTATCCGCTCGATAATAGCTTATTAAAGTGTAAGATAAAGAGATAATTATTGATAAAATCATTACAAAGAAGAAATATGATGGATCGAAAAGCATAGAAATCACATAACCCAATGCAATCATAATTACTATTATGAACCCCATTAAAAGAAATGATTTTATTTTATTTTTACTAATTTCGTCGCGAAATGATATCCTTTCCATGTTATTTTGATAAGATTGTTATTAATAAAACTTATCTATCCATAATAATCTTTTTTTAATTCGTCTAACTTAATAAATATCTCTTTTTTTGGCATTTTTAGCCAAATCATCTTTTTTATAACTACTATTTTTTCGGTTAAATTTGTCGCTTTATCTATTGAAATCTTATTTTCTATCTGGTTTTTTGCTACTTTTTTTGTAAGTCATGAAGCAATAATATTATATAATTTCTTTTTTCTTCTTCTCTAAATTCTTCAAAACTTTTTTTAGCTTCGAAATTTATTCCTGATTTCTCTAATAAACATGATTTTTTCAGCTCTGAGGTTTCTAACTTATAACAATATGCAGATTTCTCATAAAATCTCAAACAGTCCATATCTAATTCATTATAATCCCTGTGAGTATTACGCCTGCAGTCGTCATCCTGCAAACGATATCTAAGTTCGTCTCTAGCGATTTCAGGATTTTCAAATCTGCATTTTATCCTAGCCCTTAACTCGACTTGGCTTTCACAACTTATTATCTTTTCCTTACTTCCAACGCAGGACCTCATAATACACTGACAAAATATGTCATCTTGTGGAGGTTTAAAATAAGGCGACTCACATGCCACATTAGGATTACAATTGCTCGTGTCGGTCGATACAGTGTCATTTATTAGATTACACTTTTTATACCCTTGAGGTAAACAACATGTATATTCTGTTTTTATAACACAATCATTATCATCATAACAAGTAGCCCTTATACCTGCCGAAGAGGTGACAATAGGAAAGGATGATATAAAAAAATTGTTAATATCAGAAAAACTTTTATTTTAAACATATTATTAATAAACTATTCCAAGTCTTCCAATGCGTTATCTATTTCTGCAAATACTTCATCATCTGATTCTATGCTTGAGCTTTCTGTAATTTCACTACTTGGAGCCACTGAGGATCCCCCTTCTGTACTTGAGTCTTCTGAATCACCTGACATAAACCATGCCAATCCTCCAATAATTACTAATACTACTATTCCCCAAATTAAGAGTTTCATTCTATTCCTCCAATCACACTTTTATATTCTTCTTTGAACTCTCGCATCTTAATAGCAATATCTGCTCTTTTTTCTCCTGCTAAAATCATCTTCTTTATTTCTACTATTTTTGCAATAAGGCTTGTTGCCTCATCCGTTGTTACACTTCCTGCTTCTTGCATCTCTTCTATTCTTTCTTGGAGCTCATATAATAGTAAAACTACATAATTTCTTTTTGCTTCAGTTGGTGCTGCTCT
>VGKS01000026.1 GCA_016866935.1 Candidatus Pacearchaeota archaeon | reverse complement strand
TGCTATTCTTGAAAATTATCAACAGAAAGATGGTTCTGTGGAAATCCCTAAAGTTCTTTTGCCTTATATGCATGGCAAGAAAGTTATTGGTAAGAAGTAGTTATTGTTCAATTCCCGGCCCGCGCATTTGGAAGTTTTGTCTAATTTCATGTGCCTCCAGAAATTTATAAATTCAGAAATTATTTATTAGTTAATGAAAATAACCATAACTGGTCCAAGAAGTATAGGCAAAACAACAATCTCAAAGTTGGTTGCAAAAAAGCTAGGATTAGAGTATATTTCTACTGATGAAATTGGTGAGGAGGTCTTCAAAAAACACGGCGGTTTAGACAAAGCAATGAAATCTGGAATAGTGGAAGAGTCAATAAAAAAAGGTGGTTATGGCAGGATTACAAATATTTACGAAACAAAAGATAATTTTGTTTTTGATTTATCTGGAGGTTCATTTAGCTCAGATAAACTTCCAGAAGCTACTGAAAAAGTCAGAAACTGTGCAAAGAAACACTCGATTATTGTAGGACTATTACCTTCTGAAAACTCGGAAGAATCAATAAAATTATTATTTGAAAGAGAAAAGGAAAGGCCTCATTTTAAAGAAATGGATAAAAAAGAGTTAATGGAAAAGACAATTAGAAGCTTTAATAGATTTCCACCATTATTTGAGAAGTTTTGTAATTTAGTTATTTATACAAAAGGAAAAACTCCTGATAAAATTGCCAATGAAATAGTAAAATCCTTGGCTGGAAAATAAATATATGGGCTTTTCTATAAGATTAAATAAATTATTTAAACAAAATTAGAATGTCTTTATCATGAAACTAATTTTAGTCAGACATGGTGAGACTCTTGGTAATATAGCGCAGATTCATGAAGGTGGAACTATTGGAGGGAAACTCTCTATTAGAGGCAAAGAACAAGCTAAAAGATTAGCAAAAAGACTAAAAGATGATAAATTTGATGCAATCTTTTCAAGCCCATTAAATAGAGCGAAACAAACCTTAAAGGAAATTAAGAAATATCATAAAAATACACCGATTACTTTTCTAAAAGAGATGAGAGAATTAGATAGAGGAGATTGGGCGGGAAAGAAGATATCTGAATGCGACTTATCTAATCTTCCTAAAAACCTTGAGACTTACCCTGAATTAAAAAAAAGAGCTAAGAAAGCTTTGGATATAGCGTATAAAGAATATCCTACTGGGACAGTTTTATTTGTAGCACATGGATGGTTTAACAAAGCCCTATATTCAAACATAATTGAAAAAGATATGGAAGAAATAAAAGATTTCAGGAACGATAATACTGCCGTAAATATTTTTGAAATATTTGAAGATAGAAAACATAAGATACACTTAATTAACTGTACCAAACATTTGTAAGTTGCTTAGAGCCAAAGAGATAATTCATGGGCCGACTTTTTTATTTTTTAATCAAAAAGTGTTGGATCGTTCAATGCTTTTCTACCATTTTCTAGTTCATGAGATGATTTATAATCAATTCCAAAATTTAGTGAAGGATTATAGTCAATTCCTAGTCTTCTACAAATTGTTCCTAAATGAACTGGAGTATAAATGCTTGGACTACGAGCATTTTTCATTTCATGGGCTTGAGTTCCTAAATGACTTTCTCTTTCTTCAAAAGGAATTTCTGGGAACTTTTCAAAGTATTTTCTTGCTTCTTCTAGATCAAATTTCAAGCATGTTTGAAGAGAAATTGCTTCTACAACCTTCCGGTCAAGAGAGTTAATGTTTCTTCCAATACTCCTTAATTCATCAGGCAATAATTCTTCCGAATTTAAAAGTAGCCCTGCTCTCATTGAAGGTTCAACATACCTATCACCCACACTGTAATCAAAAACGCCTGGCCAATGTTTTTTTGCAATACCTTGTAGTAAGCTATGTGCATAAGCAACATGTAGACCAATTCTTATTCCTTCTTTTGGACCTATTTGCTCAGGAACTCTAGGAGCTTCAATTACGTATCCTTGTTTATTGCCTACGGTTTTATTAACCACTTTGAATTGGGGTGTAGAAAGAACCGGGGCCAAAATACCATTGTACGCATAATACAATCCATAACTATCCAAATCTGCTGCGGGTAGATTAGCACCATTTCTCACAACTTGGCCATAAGAATGACTAAACTCTTTAGAGACTTCGTTAAAGGATCTAATCTCTCCACTTTGATAATGGCCTGTTGCTTCTTTAAATTGTACTGGGACAGAATTCCAATCTCTATTTCCGTCACATTCTCTTATGTGATTAAGGCGTAGGAATAAAGAAGAATCTGTAAAGAGTTTTCTATTATCTTCTACCCATTCCCCATAAGCTTTTGCAATTTTATTTTCCATTTTCTTTTTTCAGAAGCAATTTTTCTAATCCTTGAATGAGTAAAATTTTACCAGTAAGAACATTTACATTATGACCTCCATCTGTCAAGCCAGGTTCGCTATGTCGTTGCCCTTCATTACTCCATAAATATCCCCCGTAATCAAATCCTGCTTTTTGTTCAAGTAATCTTGCAAATTCTACTCCTCTTCCATAGACTTTTTGTAATTTTCGTAATTGATTATACTTAGCACCTTCCCTACTTTGCCATTCCTTTCCCAGATTAATAACGCCTTGAAGTTCATTAATGCTTAAATGATCGTAAGAGTCTGAATTTCCTATGCGAAATAAACCTCTATACGCTCCCTTTTCAAAAATTTTCTTCTGTTTATCTAGAGGGATGTCTCTTAGAAGATGCATTCCATACAGATCGATTAAGATAGTACTTTCAGGATCTCCTGCGTGAGCAGAATAAGATAATATTTTACATTTGGATCCGTGCATCTTTTTTAATTCCATAAAAGAGTCTTGTGCAACTTCTTCAAAATGAGAGTATCCAACAATATCCCAATCTTCTAGCATAGGACCATCACGTGGCAAATTTTTAACCATCTCAGAAAGAACGAGACTAAGTTCGGCGTATTTAGGAATTAGCAAATCTGAATGTCTAACCGCACAAGAAAGTGCTGCATATCCTGCTAAATCAGTCGTACTTACATGAGGATTACCTAATACGAATGAGGCATAGGGTCTCCTAGATGAGTCAACATGACCTATTCTTTCTCCAATTTTTCTTGTTTTTTCGTTTTCCATTGTTAGTTTCTCCTTTCATTACATTTAATGTAACTACTTGATAATAACATATAATATAATGGATATTTAATAAAGAGCTTACCATTAGTGGTGTACTACTTAGAAAAGTTTATTAAGCAGTTTTTTTCTTATTAAACATGGATATTCGTGCCTTGCAGGATGCTGGTCTTACAGAAGGAGAATCTAAAGTATACCTAGCATTATTGGAAATAGGATCATCAACTACTGGCCCAATAACAGAAAAAGCTGGAGTAGCTAAATCAATCATACACCAGCTATTAGAGAAACTAATGCAAAAAGGCCTTGTTTCTTATATTACTAAAGAAAAAACAAAATATTACCAAGCAAGTGATCCACATAAAATAGTAGATTATATAGAAGAAAATGAAAAGAAAATCCAAGAAAATAAGAAAAAAGTAGAAAACCTTTTACCCTCTCTATTAGCAAAGCAAAACTCTTCAGAAAAGCAAACAGCTACAATTTATGAAGGTTTCAAGGGAATGATAACCGTTCATGAACATACTTATGACAAATTAAAGAGTGGGGAGGAATTCTTCTACTTAGGTATTCAGCCAGAACAACCAGAACACTTTCACCTCTATTGGCAAAGAGATCACTTGAGAAGGGCTAAAGCAGGAATTCATTGTAAATTACTTTTTCACCCAGATACAGATTCTAAGATACTAAAAAATCGTAATAGTTACAAATTATGTGATGCTAGATATATGCCGATTAAAATTAATACTCCTGCATGGATTATGGGTTACAAAGATGTAACCGTTATAGGTTTCCCATCTTCTAGCCCTATAACTTTGGAAATAATAAATAAAGAAATAGCTGATTCATTCAGAGCATATTTTGAAGAGTTTTGGAACAAAAGTAAACCTTTCTAGCCTCATCAAAGTGGAAAAAAGTATACATGCGCTGCCAGCGCATATGGAAGTTTTGTCCCGTTTGGTGTGCTTTTTTGTTATTCTCATAAAAGAGGTTTGATTTTTAAGGGTGATCGACCACCCATAAGTGACTGAAGAACTAAGATTTCACTTATTTCCCAAGTATTTTGAAAATTTCTAAAAAAGGTAACACTTTTAATCTTTGATAAATAAGAGTTTTATATGAACTTAACAAAGCAGTATGAAGACATAGGGAAAGATTATATTTCTGGACAAAAAGAGTTTTTCTCAGATAAAGAGGATAGGGCTATGACATTCATACTAAACAATCTTCCAGATTTGAAAAATAAAATAATTTTAGATGTTGGATGCGGTAATGGGAATAATATCCTTAAATATAATAATTTAGGTGCGAAAAAGGTTTTTGGTATAGACTCCTCAAAAGTAATGGTTGATGAAGCAAAAAAGATTGTCAAAGAGCCAGATAATATTTTTATTGGAAATATGAATAAATTACCTTTTAAGGATAAATTTTTTGATATAATAATAGGTAAGCATTCAATACACTATTTGGAAAATTTAGATGAAGCTTATATAGAATTTGCCAGAGTTCTTAAGAAAGGGGGAATTTTGATATTAATAGCCCATCATCCAATATTTGGTTATATGCAATTAGGAGCTAAGGATTATTTAAAGAAAGACGCTGTAGAGATGAAATTATATGAGAAAGTAAAAATAAAATTCTTCCATCACACCTTTAAGGAATACTTCTCAGATGCTTTATTTAAATCATTTAGAATTGAATATTTTGATGAGCATAAACCATCTGGTAAGAAATATAGTAATGAATGGAATGTACCTACTTATATGGAATTTAAGGCTGTAAGGAAATAAGAAAGCACATCGTTTGGGACATTTTATCCACCTTTACTGCCCGCGCATATCTCTTTTAAGGATTGTCTAGAATAATTATATTCTTTAAGAAATCTAGTTCCCATCAAAATGGAAAAAAGTATACATACCCGGCCCGCGCATCGAGATCTTTGTCATATACTAGTGACTCATTCAGTTAAGTTAACTTTATGTCGTCGTGTAAGATTGATACGGCTCGCGTATCTGGAAGTTTTGACGATATTAACTAGAAACTTTTATTCTTATCGGAAAGAGTAATCCTATTAGGACTAAAAATAAACATCCTATAAAGATTAAATTCAAGCCTACATCTGCAATCAAACTTAATGAAAGAAGAATTATCACATCAAAAGCAGAGTCAATAACGGAAAGTAATGAAAGAGTTGTTGACCTGCTTCCTGAAGGGATATAATCATTCTTTATTTGAGAGAAAATAGGAGACCTTATCAGGCCCAAAAGTTTGATTGAGTAAAATGCTAATAAAGATATTATTATGCTATTTGTGAAGAAAATCAGGCCTGCAAATCCTAGGAATATAATAAAGTCGCATATATAGATTAGTTTAATTCCGCTTATCTTGTCTGTTATTCTAGAGAGATTTCTGAGCAATAAGAAAGAAACAAGAGAAAAAACTGCTAAAATAATCCCTAGGGTAGGAACAGAAATTCCCAACTCTACAAATAATGGTTGGCTATATTCTGTGAATACATATGTTGGAATAAAAATAAGAATCTCGTGAAAGAAAACAAAAAGAAGAGAAGGGCTTGATTTAATTGTCTTAAAACCTTGATTGAGGTGCTTAAACATACCTACTTCTTTTGATTTGATATGAACTTTTGGGTTTTTGAGAAAGATAAAAATAAACATAGGAATTGCACTTGAAATAATTGTTAATAAGATAAGAAACACAAATTGTTTCTCGATTAAGTCTTTACCCAGTATTGAACCTATTATAATGCCTACAATTGCTGGAATAAATGTGGCCGAAGTTATTTTGGCCCAAACTTTACTCATCTGTTTCTCTTTCTTACTTTCTTTAAGCGATTCGTAGATAAATGATTCATCTGCCCCTGAGAAGAAAGTTATTCCAAGCCCTACTATTGTCCAACTAAGATAAAAAATTAGAGGGTTGTTCGCAAAAATCAAAATTGTAAGACTTATAGTAAATGCTAACTGGCCTGCAATAAATGATGCTTTTGGGCCAAATCTATCTGCAAACATTCCAGTAGGCACTTCAAATATAAACATGGCAACTACCAAAAATATAAGGTTGATGAGTAAATCAGAATAATTAAGCCCTCTATGAAGCATGAAAAGGGTAATTACCGGAGCTATGAAACTAAAACTTCCAAAAAACTTTGCCCAAAAGAATAATTTCGGATTATTATCTGTTAGACTTTTAGCCACAAAAGAATTATGAAAATTAATTAATAAATATTGGCTAGAATGGGAAATACTCCATTTTCTTTTCTTCTCTTGCTATAACAAATTCAAAATCATTTATCATTCCAGGAAACTTGCTTCTTAATTCATTCATAATAGACTCAAATTCATCAAAAGATCTAGCCTGTAATTCTATT
>VGKS01000025.1 GCA_016866935.1 Candidatus Pacearchaeota archaeon | reverse complement strand
AATGGAGCTGTTGTTCTCGGTCTTAATGACGCATTAGTTGAATTATCCGGTGCATTGGTAGGTTTAAGTTTTGCACTTATGGAAACAAAAACAATTGCTACAGTAGGTCTAATTACAGGTTTTGCCGCAGCCGTTTCAATGGCAGCTTCAGAATATTTATCAGCAAAAGAAGACAATCAAAAACAACCAGGAAAAGCAGCAACACACACAGGTCTTGCATATCTAATGGCTGTTATAGCTCTAATAACTCCTTATTTCATTTTTCAAAATGCTCTTCATGCCACTGGCGTAATGTTTTCATTAGTAATTATAATAATTGCAGGCTACACAGGTTACGTTTCAAAAAGACAAGGTATTAGTTTCAAGTCGAAATTCTTTGGAATGTTAATGATAACTCTGGGAGTTTCAGTAATAAGTTTCTTGTTTGGTAGTTTGGTAAAGAATTTAATTTAATGCGCGGGCTGGAAATGACTTATTATCTTTCTTTTATCGTCAGTTTCCCACCGTGTTTTTCTACTGATTTTATTGCTCCGGGACTTGCAGCAGCTGCTATTATGTTAAGTTTGATGTTTTTATTCAATTGTCCTACAACTTTGTAATCTGAATAATCTGTTCCGTCTTTTACTTCTCCAATTCTATCAAGGTTTAATGTCTTTAATTTTATTTTACTATGAGCCATTTTAGTCTTTCTCTTACCAAAATACTCTTCCATTCCAAGCTTTAAGATCTGAGTCTTTTTCTGGTCTCCGCGTTTTCCAGTTCCAGCCATACCAAATCCTCCCCTATGACCGCTACCTCTAGCTTTCTTTTTACCGCCTCTACCATGAGTATGACTTCCCCTAAATCTTCCAGATTTCCTTCTTTTCTTGTATCTCATGTTTAATTTCCTCCTCCTAATGCGAGTGTAGGCGAGCCAGTGGAAATTGAACAGACTGCAACTTTCAATTGCAAGGGAGTTGCTTGTATTGAAAATTTATTGTTAATTGTTGAAATTTTCATATTATTCTTGTTCCCCCCAATCTTTAGATCTTATTTCTTCCATTAAGTTTTCTCCAGCTAATTCATCCAAATCATCTTCATCAGCTTCTGCATAGGATCCTTCTTCTCCGCATCTTTTACATTCTGCAGGTGGCATTTTACCATAAGCAATCGACCCACATTCACACTCCCATGCTGTCTTTACTTTACTCATAGCATTCTCTCCAAAAGAGCGTTTATATGCTCCTTATTATCTCCTAAGATTCCCTTGCCAGTTCCAAAGTGTTTCTTACTTTCAATTCCGCCTCTCGGAGGATGTAATCTAAAGAATGGTTTTACTCCTTGTTCACTTAGTGATTTTTTATCTAAATTTTTAACAATTGACTCAGCATCAATTTTTCCCTTCTTTGTTGATTCTGCTCTTAAAGATATTAATTTAACAAGATTTTCGTTTGTAACCTTTCCAAAGGCAACAAAGCTTCTTATTTTATTAAGTAATTTATTATTTTCAGGATTTTCATGCATAAGTATTGCAGCATACTTTCTCCTCAATTTAATGTTATATAGCGCAGCATCTACTTCTTCAGGTACATCCACCATTCCAGATATTCTTATTACAAGTATCATTTCAATACTCCTGTATTCTTTAGAGCTTCAATACAAGCACTAGCGAAATTAATTGTAGAACGACCATATCCTTGAGTATAAGAGTAAATATCTCTTATTCCTGCTAATCTCAAAATCTTTTTACATTCATCTCCAACTACAAGACCAGTTCCTTGAGGTGCAGGGATTAATTTGATTTTAACACTCCCACATTTTCCTTCAACTATGAATGGTATGCTATGAGGTTCAGAACATGAACAGTCAAAGTTTCCACACCCTCTTGTAACCTTTATGACATTAAGTTTAGCAAGTCTAACTGCTTTCTCTCTTGAAGGTAATGTTTCTTTACTCTTTCCTAAACCAATACCCACATGACCATTTCTGTCTCCAACAACAGCTAAAGATGAGAATGTAAGTACGTTTCCTTCCATCGTTTTCTTCTGAGTTTGTCTCCAAGCTCTTCTCTTTCCTCCTCCAAACTTACCCTTTGATTGTCCTACTAAAAGTAAGTCCTTTTCTAGACTGATAAGGCTATCAACAATTTCAGGTTCAAGTATTTTCTTACCGCTTGAAAGAATAGAATCAATATCTTTTATTCTTCCAGCCTTTACTTCTTTACCAATTTGAGTTCTAGGATTCCAAGCAGCAACAGGATTTTGCTCTTCTTTCTTTTCTTCTTGAGCAATCAATTCTTCTTCTGTCTTAGGAACTTCTAGTTCAATTCCAATTTCTTCTTGTTTTACTTCAGTTTTCATTTCAGCTTCTCCTTAAGTTGTTTAATAAGCTTTGCTGTTTCTTCTTTATGGTTTATCATTTCATCTGTAGGCAAAACTTCTTCATTAACAGGCATATCAAATCCAGAATCTTTCATCCCTTTAACAAATGCGTATATTCTTGATTTTGGAACATGCGAAAGTAATCCTATGTCAAGAACTCCGCTTTTTACTTTAGCTTTCTTAGCAAGTAAACATCCCATTAAATACGCCGCAGGTAAACTCTTCAAGCTTCCAGAAAGTTTTTCAGGCCATCCATGTTGAAGCAAATCTTTTGTACTTACAGTTATCAATACTTTGTCTTGGGCAATGTCAGAAACAACTATTTGTGCTTGTAAGAATCTATTTGTCCTTCTAAATACTACTCTTGCTTGTCCAGATTTTAGAAGATAAAATCTAGCTTTGTAATCAGTTTTTCCTTCATGTCTTCTTCTTCTTATTGTTTTTTGTACGCCTTGCATTTTATTCTCCCTTTTGCATAACTTGTATATGCTCCTTTAGATTATTCTTATTCTTGAAAGTCTTACTTCTAACTCCTTTTCTAAGAGTTGCAAATTCCTCGTTTGTAATTTTACCTTGCTTTCTTATTTCACTTAAGTAACTTCTTAGTTTTCTTGTTAATACTATATACTCTCTTTTTCTATTATTAGGCCTCATTCTTATGCTTCCAGCCCTTCTTCTCTTTCTAGGTGAATTTACTTTTCTTCCTTTTACCGGATTAACAAATATAGCCTTAGATGCTACAAGATCACGAATATCTTGCTTTGTAATAGCTTCTTTAATTTCATTAATATTATTAGAATTAAATCTTATTCTTCCTTCTCCAACTCCAAGAGTTCTAGCTGCAAGTGCTTTCTTCTTATATAAGTCCATTATTGTTTACCCCCAGACTTAACATTGAATATTTCTACTTTCATTTCATTTGCTTTCTTTATCATTTCAATTCTCTTTCTAGCACCGATAGTCTTTGCTATGATTATTATGTTGTCTTTGTTTGCTTTTGAAAGTTCAATCATATTTGTTATTCTAATTGGGATTTTTCCATTTATTTTTCCACTTTCAGACTTGGGAGATTTGAATCCAATTCTAGGAGATTTAGTATAACCAAATCTATTCTTTCTGATTTTACTGTGTCTTCCAACTGCATTTCTCCATCTATGCAGCTTACGTCTTCCAAGACCCATTCTTGAATGTTTCAATGTACTTCTTCTTAGGAAACTCATCGGTCAGCTCCTGGTTTTTTAATGATGAATATTCCGTCTTGGAAAATTCTTCTATCTTTCTTAGTTACGGTAGAAGCTTTTTCAATATTAGCTGCTGTCTGTCCAGCTTTTTCTATGTCAGCACTTGAAATAGTGACTTTAGTTCCAGCGACTTTTACTTCAACTCCAGGTAATATTTTTGCATTTCTAGGAACTTTTTCTCCTAAGAAGTTTGTTATTACAAAATTGTCTTTATCTACTTTAACAGTCATGGGAAAGTGTACATTACATATTTCCATTTCATATACAAATCTCTCATTCAGTCCTAAAAGTAAATTGTTTATATGAGCAGCAATTGCATTGACATTAGCAACTCCTTTCTTGTTTGCTTTCTTGCATGTCAAAACTATTTCTTTTCCTTTCACAGATATTGTAACTGTATGAACTTCGAACTTCTTTACTAATTGAGTATTTCCTTTAGAACAGTTTAATGTAGTTCCCAAACTAGTACAATTAACTCCGTCCGGAATTTGAATAGTTGTTTCATATAATGATTTCATGTTTAATTTCTTCCTCCAAGAAGTGAAATTGAACATCCCAAAAATTTAATTGAAGTTTTCATATTAGTAAAAGTAAGCAACAATGCATCCTCCAATTCCTTTATCTAAAGCTGTTTGGTGAGTAACTAACCCTTTACTCGTTGATATAACAAGAACCCCTATTCCACGAGCAGGCAAGTACCTTCTTACATACTTATCAATATCTTTTACTTTTACAATGTATCTTGGTTTTACAGCCTTACATCTATTAAGGTTGTTAAATTCAACATACAACCCTTTTGGAGTTATGGAATATTCTGATATATATTTCTTTAATTTTCCTATAGCTAATACATTTTGTAAAAACTTAGAATGGTGTTTTAGCGTAATACTTGTTTGCCCAGCTAATTTGGCGTTCATTATTCTATTCAAACCGTCTGATACAATGTCTTGACTCATGAGTATTTTTTGAAACCTATTTCTTGCGCAATTTCTCTGAAGCAATGTCTGCAGAGGTGCAATTCATACTGATTTAGGTGAGCTCCAAATCTGCCACAGCGCTTACATTTCTGTGCAGCTATTCCTGTTTTTCTATCCTTAGGCTTATTAAATTTAAGGAATTTCTTAGCTATAGCTGGTTTATTTCTAATCTGTTTCAATACTTTATTCCAATCGCTTGCTGTCATTCTATTATCTCCGTTTTGAAAACATTTTTCATATAATCCATTATCTCTTCTGGAGTAACATGTTGCTTGCTAGGAACTTTACCGGTTCTAATTCTTCTCTTCTTTACTCTTAATCCAGGTCTTTCAAATACAACAGTTACATTGAATCCTCTAATACCTATTTCTCTAAGATATTTTACTCCAGGTATGTTAATATATTCAGGTATACCAAATGAAAAATTGTTTTTATCTATTGAAGAAACTTTAAGTTTGTTATCTATTGCTCCAAGTAATCTTTTCAATATTTCAATAGCTTCTTTCTTTCTTAATGTAACGCTTGTTCCTAATTCCATTTTAGGTTTAACTCCAAAAGCAGGAATTCTCATTCTAGGACCTGACTTTGTTATTTGAGCTTTTTTTTCTGTTACTATTTCAAGTAATTTCTTTGCTTTTTCTAAATCTTTATCAACTGCTCCAGCACTAAGAACGACTCTTGTTATTTTAGGAATTCTCATCACATTTACTAACTGAGTTTTCATATTACTATTACTTGTGATTTTTCAATCACAGCTTCTCCTTTGTCAAATTTTACAGTTATTTTATTTCCAGCAACACTTTGAACTTTTCCTTGTTTTCCAATATAACTTCCAGAAAATGCAAATATTTCCTTTCCTTTGTCTAGTGCAATGTGTTTTGAAAGTTTATTATCGTTAGTTAATATTAATGTATCTCCTACCGAGAAATTCTTTTCTGAAACAATGCTTGTTCCATCGTGAAGAGCATATTGAAGCTTCTTTCCTTTAACGACTTTTTTCCCTATTATTTTAAGTTTTCTTTCATTTTCTTTTGTTTCAACAAATGAAAATCTTCCCGTAGGAAGCATAGTCAATAGATAATTTTTATCAGCTTCAATTCTTGAGAATAAACATATCGGGTCAGTTAGATTATTTGCAACCTTACCATTTATTTTAAGTTTCTTATTATGAACCATCCCCTTAACTTCTTTACTTGTCTTTGCAAGCTTAAGCATATCTCTCACTGCAACTACAAGAGGTACAGAATTAGAACTATTTCTCAGTGCACGAGCTATATATTTTGTTCCTTTTCTTGCTAACGGTAATTGTTTAATGACTTCACTTCTGGTTTGGTGCATTGTTTTTTTCCTCGGATTTCTTTGTTCCGCCAGTTTTGCCTGAAGGCAATCTGCGCGAATCATCCAGCTTCAACGCAATTATTTGCAATTTACTTGGGTTGAAATACACATTTAGTTTGGTACCATCTGCTTTTTTTCTAGTAATGTTCTCAAGAGTTACTCTTGACTTGTTAGTTTGAACTTTTATTACTTTGGCCTTTTTGCCAGCAAATGTTCCACGCATAATGTTAACTTCATCCCCTGATCTTACAGGGATGGAGCGTATTCCATGCTTCTTGCGTAGTTCCTCTGACAATTGAGCGCTTAAAAACTTATGCTTCACGTGCAACGGAGCATTGTGCCTATATTTTCTCTGTTTTCTAGGTTGCAAGCTTTCCTTCCATGACGTAGAAAATGTAGTTTTCATAGTATCAAATTTCCCCCAGATATTGCGAACGAAGGTGAGCAGTTGGAAATTTGATTATTGAAAATAGTGACTTTCATAGTACGAATTGAGCTATTTTCGCAACAGCTTTCCACCTTTCAAAAACTTCTTTGCTAATAGGACCCTTGATAAAAGTACCCTTAGGGTTTCCTTTTTCATCTTTTAACAAACAAACAGCGTTATCTTCAAACATAACTCTTTCTCCTGTATTTCTTCTGTAAGGTTTCTTTTGCCTGATAATAATAGCATCGAAAACTTGTCCTTTCATATCGGGCTTTCCAGCTCTTACTGAAACTTTAACGTAATCTCCAACCTTAGCATACTGCTGAGTTCCTTTTCCTGTCTTTCCTTTCTTAACTCCAACGATTCTAACTAATCTTGCTCCACTATTATCTGATGCGTTTACAACACTTCCAATATTCAATCCTCTTGTTACTCTTGCAGGTACAGCTTTCATTGTTTC
>VGKS01000024.1 GCA_016866935.1 Candidatus Pacearchaeota archaeon | reverse complement strand
AATAGATTGAACCCAATACCCATAATCCCACCAATGTCCAAATACTGCAGTGGTTGGAGTGTTTTCTCTAACCCATGCCATTGATCTTTGCCATTGTTGCGTATAAGGTGAAGGAACATAACTTGAAGCCATAGATCTACTATCTAAAAAGAAATTATAGCTTGCAAATAACAAAAGTAATATTACTATTGCTGCGATAATTACACTAAGATATTTACCTTTATCTCTAAATCTTTCTTTTAATGTGTGCAATGAACTTGCTCCCAAATATCCTAGGGCAATAGAAGCAGGAGGCACCAAAATCATCACAAGCCTGATGAACCCTCTAGCAGATACAAGTGCAATAAATAAGAATGATATAAATATTAGTGGTCCGATTTTTATTGATTCAAATTTTTCTCTATCATTGTTTCTTTCTGCTTTGAAATAAAAGAATAAGAATGCACCAATAAATGCGAGTATTCCTACAGCATAAATAAGCAAACTAAAGAAGCTTTGTCCATTGAATATAGATTGCTGGGAGTATCTGCTGAACGTTATAGATAAAATCATCAAGCTATAGAATGCAGTAAGTGCTATCCTCTCTTTTTTATGGAAATTTTTCAAAGTTTTAAAGAACATTAAAACAGAACCAATAATGAGCATCCAGAATAAAATAAATATTTTTCCAATATTTGGTCCGAAGTTGCCAATCCATTCAACTAGATATGGCTGTCTGTTTTCAGCCACAGTTTGAATTAATCTAGAAGTAGCTGGTCTAACCAAACTTGAGTAAATATCTCCAAATCTATCCAAAATAAATGATGGTCCAAGGGTAACAACAGCTAAGAACAATAAGGCTATGCTAAATATTAGCGTGGAAGCAATTCTTGAAGGGATTTTGTCCAAGTACCTTATCCTATTTATTTTATGTTCTATCTTAGGATAAACATAATGATAAAATGCAACAGTAGCAAGCAAGGCCAATGCTACCCCTCTATCTAAGGAGGTAAAGGAGGTTCCTATAGGATATCTGGTTGAAAATGAAATCATGAGTGTCAATGCAGAAAGAATCCATGCAGCAAACAGTGCAATATGTCTTTTCTCAAAACATCCTAAAAGGAAGCTAACAAAAGCAGCAGGTAAAATTATGTAGAATATATATGAATAAGCCCCCCAGATTAAGGCCATTAATGCAGTTGATATACCACTCAATACACTAAATATTAACTTCTTTTTTTTACTTTCTACAGTCCATGCCTCCATAAATAAGTAAAGTGCTAAAAACATAAACAAAAATGCAGAAGACTCTTTTTCCGGGATGCCTGCTATTGTTCTGGGAACAAAGAGAGGAAATAAACTGAAGAACAATGTAGCTATTAAAGCAGCAATGCTAGAATAGTTTTTATCGAAGTAGACAGACATTATTTTTTTAGACATCAAAAAGAAAGCTATTGCTGTAAGTGCAAACATGAACACTGGAAATATAGCTGCTGATTGATCTACCGAACCACTTCCAAATATTTCAGCAATCTTATGGAACCAAGCAATAGAGTAGTAGTGAAGCGTGAAGTCTTGAGTACTAATTCCTAAGGGTACATATCTCATAGTGTCTATTGCAAAAAGGCCTCCGTTCTCAACTATGTATTTAGCATATCTTAAAAATAAAAAAGGGTCCAAGTCAGGTCCAAGGGTCCAACTCCCAGTCGTAATATCCCTTAAACCCGAAAGATTTCTGGTGCGGATCCATATAGCAATATAGACAACTATAGCTACTCCTAAGTAAATTAACCAATCAGATTTTTTTTTAATGAAGTTAAGAAATTTTTCCCTGCGCTCTCTTACAACAGTGCTTACTTCAGAATCATACATAATCTAAGAAGGTAAAAAGCATTATTTAAAGCTTATTGGCTAAATTTATACAATACAAACTATTCCAGATGTTTTCTGCAATTATACAAAATGGTTTGACATTTGTTTTTAGACAATTCAAAAATAGTTAAGGAGGTGTTGTGCAAGGTCTCCATATTTTCCATTTCCTCAGGTTTTCTATTTGTTAAAACAGATATTAACGCCTTATTTGTTGCATTATGTGATACTAATAAAATGGTCTTGTCAGAATAAGATTCTTTTATCAACTCCAAGAAACTTTTAACTCTGTTAAATAGTTGATCTCTAGTTTCTGCATCGGCAGGTAACGGAGGTCTATAACCTTCCCTAAATCCAAGCTCTTTCTTAGTTTTGCCCTGCCATGAGCCAAAGTTAAGTTCTCTTATTTCTTTGGAGATGAAAAATGGAGTATGTTTATGGTAGGCAACTATTTCTTTTGCAGTTTCCATTGCTCGACCAATATCACTACAAAATATCGCATCAATTTTTTCATCCTTTAATCTAGAAGCAACTTTCTTTGCCTGTTCGACACCTATTGGGGATAATTTCCCAGGCAAATGGCCTTCGTAAACGTTTCCTTCATTTCCAAAAGTTTGCCCATGCCTAAGCAAGATAAGTTTCATATTGGTTCTCAAATAAATGGAAAAACATCTTATTTAAGTCTTAACTTGCCCATACCTTTATATACCTTAATTGCCAAACACACGCATGCTAATTTTGGCAATTTTTTTAGACCTTTTTCTATTTCTAAATTTAGTTGATATAAATTCCCAAAAAATATAACAAATGAATGATAGAGAGTTGCAATCAATACTAGGCAAGATAAGGGCAGATGTAAAGCAGTATAGGCCAATAGTGACCGAACTTCATAAGAACTTTAGCAACGGCAAATACAAACTGCTTGAAGTGGGAGCAGGAGCCAGACTAATAAAAGACTTAATCCCTAAAAATATCATCTACCACAGTATGGACATAGATGATGAGCAAACCTATCCTTTTAATTTAGATGAAGGCAGATTTCCAATTCAGGACGAAGTTTATGATATTATTGTTTGTACAGAAACGCTAGAGCACATCATGTACCCTCACAGAGTCTTGAAAGAAATGTTAAGGGTGGCAAAGAAAGGGGCTACTTTTTTCTTGTCCCAACCAAATGAATACAATTTCCTTCAAAGAATATACTATTTAGTTGGCAAGAAACCTACTCTAACTGATGAAACTTATATGGTCGTAGAAAAGCATCAACATATTCATAGGCCAAGAGTCAAGGATATATTCAAACTGTTTTCAAATTACATAAAAATAGATAAGTATTGGTTTATCTGGTTGTCAAAGCTCAGCGGTCACGGAGGAAGATTAAGAGGCGTCGCAAGGATAGTAGATAATTCCTTAGCACCTCTGGCTAGTTTGTGGCCTAGTTTTTTCACAAGACTCGTCTTAGTTAAGGGTCATAAAATATAAAATAATGATAAAAATAGAGTTAAGAATCTCTATGCAAAAAATCAAAATGCATCTTTTATCTTATCATTGAAAGAATAAAGAGGGGATAAATACTTCCATGAGGGCTGCCAAAAATAGAATTATTATAGCTAATATTATTAGGTTAAGAGCGTCTTGTAAAACTTTCCAGAATTTCTCTGTTCCTATTTCTCTTCTTATAACTGCAAATGATATTATTCCTCCAGCTAAAGCAGCAACAAAGTAAGATCCTATTTCAGGTAAACCGTGTACAAAATATCTTAGCATTGCAACAGGCAAGTAACTCAAATCAGAACGAGTAAATATTGCTATTGCTGCAGCTATAACACTTGCATTCCAAGCAAGTATGAAAACGACTCCAGCTCCGAATAATAGGGAAAAGATCAAGGTAAAAATAAGTACGTAAGTATTATTTGCAAAAATCAAAAACAATCTTTCTTTGTTTGTAGCAAAAGCAGTAGGACTAGTATTAGGATCTCTTGATAGTATAGTATTCTGACAATTAGCATCATTAGGTCTATTTATGTTGCAAAAAGTACCAAGTTGTTGTTCTAAGGCGCCAGTAGTTGGCAAAAGTATATACCAAAATGAAAAACCAATTACAAACCCCACAAACAACCACATAAATGCCCATATAGCCTTTCTGTGATCCTTAAGCATCTGAAAAGCACTAGATCCGTCCTGTGAAGATCTTGTTTCTTCAATTCTAAACATATAGAACATAAAAGGTATAGAAAACATAACTGTAAATGTTACAACTAATATTCCTCCTGTCTGACTTAAAACAGGATCATTCTTGAATATACCCTCAAAAAGAAGAATCGATATGCTAGCGTAAAAGAGCCCTACAAAAAACATTTCCCATGGCTTTCTCTCAGCCTTTGCTGGATTAATGAGCATCTCAAACATAATTCATCACTTAAACAAAAAACCAATTACCTTTTTATATATGTTGTCTGTATATATCAATGGATAGGTTTGATATTATTTGTAAAAACATAAAATCAATAAAAATTCAAGGAGCTACAAATGTTGCAAAAGCAGGTGTAGAAGCTTATTGTCTTCGTCCAAAAGAGAGCTCAGTAAAAATTCTATCAAAATTGAGACCAACAGAACCCATGCTTTTCAATGCATTAAATATAGTAAGAAAGTCTTCAATAGAAAATGTTTTGAATCATTTCGAAAATGCTCAAGAATTTATTAATCATTATGTACAAAAGGTAATAAAAAATAATCAAATAATATTTACTCATTGCCATTCAAACACCCTTGCTCAGGCATTAATCAAGTCTCATAAAAATAAAAAGAAATTTTCAGTAATAAATACAGAAACTAGACCTCTATACCAAGGACATTTGACTTCAAAACAACTATCCAAGGCTGGAATAAAAGTTTCTATGTCTATTGACTCGGCAATGCTTGAAGATATAAAAAGATCGGACATAGTAATGATGGGTGCAGATGCAATTACGAAAAAAGGAGTTCTAAATAAAATTGGGTCTGGATTAATAGCAAAAATATCAGGCGATCTAAAAAAACCTCTTTACATTGTAACAGATTCATGGAAATTCTCATCTAAAAAAGTGCAAATAGAACAACGTTCTTGGCTTGAAGTATGGAAAAAGTCTCCTAAAAAAGTTAAAATAGAAAATCCAGCATTTGAATGGATACCAAAAAAACAAATATCTTACATAATTTCAGAATTGGGAGTTTTAACTCATAAAGAATTTATCAAACAAGCAAAAAAAGCAATCAAGAATTATTAAGCAATAAGACTTTGCAATTCCTTAGTTAAATTATCAAGTTCAGAAGATATCTGTATTTTGAAAGATTCAAGTCTATGTTTCTGTTCTACTATTACTTCCTTTGTCTCTTTAATGTCTTTGTTAACCATATATCCAGCTCCTATTTCAACAAGTAATTTTTTGTTAGTGTTTACTGTAACTGGAGCATAAACAGATTTCCCTATTGGAGCAAGAATCTCTGCATTTTTGTTTTCTCTTATTACTTCAAGCTCTTCCCCAAAAAGAGTTAACTCTGATATTTGTTGTTCAACAAGTTTAAGCTGTTCAGCAAGCATTTCATATCTGGCATTCAAGCCATTCAAAATTTCTATTTTTTCATTATCCATTAGGAAACTCTAAAAACTTGTTATAAAAACCTTACGTTAATGTACTTTTAGTATCTTTCTCCAAATTATAGATGAAATAATGAAGAATACAAAATATGCCCAGAATCCGGACATGAATCCCAATATCTCTACGGGTTTCTCAGCAAAATAAGCGGTAATCCATCTGAATAACAAAATGAAAGGTATTGCTGTATAAATAACAGGTCTCATAGTAATAGGGAATGTCTTGAATGCAAGCTCCATGGATTTCTTGGACAACTCCATTGTTTTTTCAGGATTAGATTTGTAAAGCTTCATTTCTTCATTTACAAGTTTTTGTTCTTCCTTAATTTGTTTAAGTAAATCTTGGTCAGTAACTTTTTTATGCAATAAAGTAGTTAAGAGGTTCAAAACAAGAGTTATTATCATTAATCCAAAGGTAACATTCCAATCAAGTAAATCTCCAAGAGTTGGATCAAAAATAGCATGTACACTTTCTCCAATTATGGGAATATGGTCCCAGAAGAAAGCAACTCCAAGTGATACAAGCATCACTAAAAACACCAATCCCATTCCTTTCATTTTGCTCCCTCGCTTAGGCAAAATGTAAGGTTAAAAATATCAATTTTTTTTCCTTTCATGTTAGAATTTGTTGTTCTCCATCTTTTTAAATTTTAATCATTTAAAAGTTCACTCAAGAACTTTTTTATTTTATTAGCCTCCCATCATTTTACGCATCGCAGGATGCATATCTAAGGAGTGTTGTTGTGCAATGTTTTGGTACAATTGATACAATATCATTACAGATAGTAATATAGAAACTCCACTAGTTAATACTCCAAGTAAGTTTGCTACAGAAGCTAACAATCCAATAAAGAATCCACCCATTACAGTTAATGGGAAAATATATCTTCCAAGTATACTTTCGATTATTCTAGGATCTTTTCTAAATCCTGCAACTTGTAATCCACTATTTGCTATATTCTTTGCTTGTCCAGCAGGATCCATTCCAGTAGTCTTAACCCAGAATATAGAGAATATTACCGAGAATATTACATAAAATAATATGTGAAATATAGCCTGGAATATTTGAGAAGTAAGTAAACTTCCAGTTAAAATAGCCTGAAGTAAATTAGGAGAACCTATCCAGAAAGCAATTCCTGATATTGGTTGTCCGTTTTGGAATCCTCCCAAGAATGTAGGATGTCCTAACCATGATTCAAACAAACTTCCAAATAACTGTAAGTTAGCTGCAAGTGCTGCAACTAAAATAACTGGTAATGTTGAAGCATAGAAGAATTGCAAAGGCCACTTTACCCCATACCCTCTTAATCTATCATAACTCAATGGAACTTCAACTTTCAGACTCTGAGCCCAAACCACTCCTAAAAATACTAATGCAGTTACTGCAATTACTGCAGCAGCAAGCAATGCTCCTGTGGCGTCTCCATTAATTATAGATTGAATAATAACGAGTATTCTTCCTGAACAAGGAGTCTCTCCAAAGCTTGCAAGACAATTACTTCCGTCAGACCCTACGAATTGGAATAACCCTATGAATAATTGTAATGCTACTCCTGCAACAATGAATAATGAAACTCCCGAACCAAATCCCCATTTAGCAACAACCTCATCCATGAACATTATTGCAAGTCCACCAAGTATTAATTGGAATATGACTATTGATTCAAATCCAGGTACAGCCTCAAGACCTTTCATTAATACAAAAATACATGCTTCAAATACTATAAAAAATAATGTTCCTAATTTCTGTATTCCTTGGAACATTCTCTTTCCTTCTTCAGTCTTAGTATTCAAACTTATTATGCCGCTTCCAACTAATAACTGCAATATAATAGACGATGTAACTATAGGACCGATACCCAAACTAATTATTGCTCCGAAATCAGTTCCTAATATGGTGGAAAGAAAATCAAATCTTTCTAAAGCGTTTCTACTTAATCCATATAACTTAATATTATACATTACAAAAAAGAATCCTAAAACAATTAGAGTCCATTTTAGCTTACTATTAAATGATGTCTTTTTCTCTGCAGGTTTTCTGACCTCTGGCAAAAGTTGAATTAATTGTTTAAGCACCATATCCTATATCATAAATAGAGGTTTTTAAATATAGCCAAGACTCCACTCTAATATGAGAAAAAATAAGGTGGCAACTGGTGAAGACAAATGCAATTATAATGGAGCTGTTGTTCTCGGTCTTAATGACGCATTAGTTGAATTATCCGGTGCATTGGTAGGTTTAAGTTTTGCACTTATGGAAACAAAAACAATTGCTACAGTAGGTCTAATTACAGGTTTTGCCG
>VGKS01000023.1 GCA_016866935.1 Candidatus Pacearchaeota archaeon | reverse complement strand
CTTGAACATCAGTAGGACTTGTGATACCTGCATCTGCAAAAGCCTTTACAAGACCTGCACTTAATCCTAAATTACTAAATTCATTCATAAAACATTAATAAAATCTGCCTTTTTAAAGTCGAGTATTATAATATTCGCAAATAAAAATTAAGAAGTTATTTACTACTTGTAAAGAACACCAATAACAAGCTTTAAAAGCAGCTAAAAGCAGCTCATTTTATGAAAAAGTCGCTCTTATCATTGTTAGGGTCTCTCATAGCCTTAGCTCCACTAAAAGCTCAAGATAATCCAAAAGAAACATTAGTTTTACACCAGCCTGGAGACCATCAGAGAGCCATTCTTAATGAAGTAAAGGCAAGATATGGGGATAGTGCGGAATATGTGGAATTAAGCCCTACTTTTCCCAGCGAAATTCTCTCTAAAAATGAACAAGACAGAATAATAAAAGCAAATGGTATGCCTAAGCAAGTTCTTGTATTAGCAGACTACAACTCATTTACTCCAGCGAGCGTTAAGGCAGCTAACCAATGGATAAGGCAATTAGATTCTGATCCATTTCCAGATGCAAGAATATCTTTCTTCCCCTCTCACCCGCAATATGTTGAAGAATTAAAAAGATTGGTCCAAAGGCAGTCATACTCTACCCAAAGCGCTCTGACAAGATTCGATGACCAGGTAATAAGCTTTGCCGAGGAAGGTGTAAATGTAGATCACAGAAATAAGCTTGTACAAAGAAAAAAAGATGGAATAATAGTAGAAGAAAAAACAACAGATCAATCAAAAGACTATTTAGCAGAAGCAAACTCAGGATCTATAGATTATATTGCAAGATTCGGCCATTCTGGGCCAGGATTCTGGCAAAGTACGGATCTGCAAAATAGTTTCTGGACTGTAGATATTAATGGAGAAACCCTATTAGTAAATCCAGGGACATCCGCATTAAAAACAAAAAAAGAAGGAGAAAAATACACTGGAGAACTAAATCTAGAAGCTTTAGTTAAAAGAGATAAATCCAGAAAATATCCGAGAGTTAGTTCTCCAAACCCAAAAATAGTAGATGCCTATGCTGCTTGTAACACTATACTTCCTCCACACAATTTCGAAGGAAATGAATTATCGACAGTAATGTCAAACATGGTTGGAAACAATGCATATTTCTGGGGATATGAAAAAGAAGTAATCTTTGTTCCTCAAGCTGGATCACACCAATTATTATTCTGGGGTTCAAATGGAGCAAATAGTTTCACAAATAGTCTTTTGGGCTCAACAATATGGATAACAGCAGAAAGAGAAAAATTGGAAAGAGATGGAAATAAAGGGTTAGATTACCAAATATTAAAGTCAGATGAATTAAGCGGAATGTTCTTTGGTCTTCCAGACAATCTGACAACTGCAAAGACCTCAAGCAGGATGTATGACCAGGCAGTAAATCAAAATAAAACAAAAGACGGAATACAAACAGAGGTAGAAATTAATTTAAGGTCTAGAACAGAAAGAAATGATTACAGGATGGAGATGTGGTCTCCCCCAGTAATTATTTTAGATAATCCAATAAATCCAACTCAAGTCAAAGAAATAGGTTTAGAAGTTGATGGAAAGAGCTACACCTTACGAGTAGAGAATAGAAAAACTTATTCTACAACCAGAATGCCGCAAGATTTAGGAGAGATAACTTTAACAGATAATGCCATAGTTCTAGGAATAGCACCTGTTTACAAAGATGGAAAACAAAAATATAAAGAGATTGAAAGAGACCAAAGAATAAGATTGAGTTTTGATTCTAATTAAAATTGGCAAGAAGCTGAACCAATACATTTACAGTTTGCTGAACAAACCCCTCCTGCTACACAAACAGGGCCACCATTTATATATGTAGTGAAGCAAGTGTCTCCAGGCCTCTCACATTCTTCTACAGGATTAGTTGCCCAGGACCAGCCTCCTTCAACTACTCCGTTTCCACAGTTAGTAGCAAGGGATGATCCTATAGGGTCTGCTGGCCTAGGCTTTCTCTTGCATTGGCAATTACCGTCGCAATAATCTCTTTTATCAGGGCAGGCTTTTATATCATCACATTCAACTCTTTTAGGATGTATGTTCTTAACAACTCCTCCCCTTACACATAGGTTTTTCGGATTAGCCTCGCAGACGCAATCATTATTGCAAATGTTTCCAGGAGGGCATTTTCTGTTTTTGGTACATTCAGGTTTATTAGGAATTTCTTTGTTTCCCACAGGACACCACCACCCATCTGCACCCATATTATTAGGGTCTCTGCACTTGCCTTTTTCATCACACATCCAGCTTAGGCCGCCAGCAGGCATGTAACCATGGGTATTGCTGCAAGCAACATCTACGGTAGTTGTTGCGCATGGATCGCATTCCTCATTGACATCTAATTCGCAATCACCTACTCCCTGGCAGACTCCGCCCTCACATCGCATTTCCCCTCTTCCAGGTCCAGAGCATTCATCATCATTAGTGCACATGCACTTACATGCCTTGCCTCTTCCTTCTCCAGGTCCAAAGCATCCAAGAGCGCAAGTATCTCCTTCTGGGTCAGATGCATCACACATCTCCCCTAGTCCAAGATTGCCATTGCCGCACATTGGAGATTCGCATAAAATGCCGTCTATCTTGCATTGGGTATCGCACCTAAGAAGTGAAGTTCCGCTTGCCTGCCCTCCTCCAAAATCAGCGCAGGTCTTTCCACCCCATTGCCAGAAATGATAGACCTTATCGCATTCCTCTCCATATTGGGGCTCAAATTGTCCGTTGCCGCAAGTATATTGATATTGGCCGTTAGCGCCATCAGCAATCATTAGAACAAATTTCTGGTTGACTTCAGGAGTGTTATAATAATTAGAAAAGCTTACGCAGGCAAAAAGGCTTTGAGTCTGGGTAGTTATGTAATTCTGTATTTCTTGGGGTGTAGCCAGTACTTGCTCAACATTATCCCTATCATTAAATCCTTTTGTTGCTGCTTGGCCTGGATGCTGCCAGTCAAGTACAAAAGGCCTTACTATAGGAGAACCGCTAGCATCGCAAAGATAAACTTCCAGATTATTGACAAGTTCGCGTAAATCATCTCGGGCAACTCCAAAAGTAGATTCAAAATTCCAGTAATCGTTCCAAACAAGAGTGATCTTTAAAGGAGTTGTTATTTGAGACCATGAAGGTATGCTTATAGGATATTTCTTTACTTCCATTTTATTGTTGTTGTTAAATGAGTCCAAAACAAAACTATTAGCTGACAAAACGTTCATGGCTGCTTGAGGATTGATTTCTCCCCAACCAGAGATAAAGTCAGGGCCAGGCAAATCTTTGTCAGTAGCAGTATGTATAAAAGCAGCTTTAATCAAGGCAGATTTATAGCCGTCATAATTCTCATTTTCTAGCTCTTCCTTATCTTCAAGCATTTCCTTAAGCAAGACTGCGTGAGAAGCTACTGTAGGGGTGGCAAAAGAGGTTCCCTTTACACCAGAAGTGGTATAAGTAGGAGACCCTCCAATGCTCGAGGTAAAGTCAGTTGTAATAATGCCTTCGCCTAAAGAAACAACATCAGGCTTAACTCTTCCGTCCCAGGTTGGCCCTCTACTTGAGAAATCTGATGTAACCCCGTTGAGATCAACAGACCCGACAGTTAAAACATTTTTAGTGCTTGAAGGCGGATACAAACAATCCCACTCATCCACCATAGTGGTACCATAAAGGTAATAAATTTCCAGAGCACTATTTTGGTTAAGAGTAAGATAGCTATTACTATTAGGATAAATCCACTGGTAATGAGTACCTCCAGATTGTGAGCCAATTGAAACCTGAATATTAGAATTTATTTGAGGAATATTTATTGTAATTGCAGTGGTGCCTATATTGAAAACTTGTCTTTGAAAAGCAGACGTTTGATAAGTTTCAGGGTAATACCCTTCAGGATCACAAATAGACCCTAAAAACATAAGAACAGGATCATTAACACGGGAATTTCCTGCAGCAAAAACAATTGGAGTGTCTTCTAATAAGTAGGCAGTTCTATCGGAGCTGCGGGCCTCATAGAAAATCCTTGGGTTTGCCCCGCTAGTTCCAGGACCACCGTGCAAAATTCCAGGGCCCCCTGCAAATAGAGGTACCCAATGCCAAGAATTAGAACTAACATCAAGTTGATAAACATCTGTTGCCCAAAGCATTTCTCCAGCAGCATCTAATAAGTCAAAAGAAAATCCCCACGAATCTGGAGAAACACCTATCTCATATGGAATAGTTGGAATCGAGCCACTAAATTGGTTCCAAAAGTTTCCAGAACCAAGTAAAACACCTGCAACCAAGGTAGGGTGATTTTGAGCAGTTAATTCAAAAATAGGGCCTGAGAATGTACCATATTGAGTTACCTTAATCCTATTTTCAAAATCAGGGTGGCCTCGAGGTCTGCCCGCATCCCAAAAGCCGATTCTTCTCTCATTCCCAGTATAAATCTCGCTATAAGGAGTGGCACCAGCATGGATATTATAAGCTCCTGTCCTTGTCCCTATATTATACAAAGGAATTGCAAACTTAGGAGTTATTCTAATAGATTCAATTTCTTTAATATTAGCTAGTTCATCAACTTTCGCCCGAAGATTGTCTTCATCACAAGGCCTAATCTCGAAAAAATATTCATGTTCATAGTCTTGTCTAGGCACTAAATTCAAGGAAGCAAGCAGATCAGAGAAATCCCTGTTCTCATAGAATCTAACAGTTATGAAACAGACTTTATCTCCAGAACCAGTATCGATAGTGAAATAATCCTCAGGGGATATTTTGTCTATTCGCCCTTCAAATTTATCTTCAGGGTTTATATTCTCAAAATCAGCAATATATCCTGGCAGGGCTTCCTCTCCATTATAATACCCTACAAATTGGGTATCAGATAGCTTCTCAACCAATCTGACGCTGCTTAATGGAGAATCTAAATGCGCAAGAGTAGATTCGTCAAATGAATTTACTAAATTGAATTTAAAATATCCTTCAGAAAGGGTTTGGTCTTCAGAAGGTCCAAATTTAACTTGAGAGGATCGATAATTAAGAAAAAACAAGGATAGACCAACAATTAATAGCAAGGAGAAAACAATAATAAAATCACTCTTCTTTTCCATTATACAAAATAACATTGAACGATTTAAATACTTACTCTTTCTATTAGCCTTATGAAAGAGGCATCTGAAGGGACAATCCGTATTGGCAAAGACCTTCATGCCTACCAATACAGAAGCAAAAAATGGACAAGAATAAACCAAAAATTTCCCTCTGCATCCAAAGTGATACAGTTATTCAAGGCCCATAACAAATTTAATGAATTAATAGACCAAAAGAATCCTCATTTTCTTAAAGGCCAATTATTCAAAAACAAGGTTCAGGGAGCAAGAATAAACATTCTGCCAACAGGACAAAAATTAGACAAAGCATACTCCATTTTTGCAGAAAATTTAACAATTCATGATCAGTCATCTCATGATCATTGGGATGTAATATACAAAAATCCAAATGGAAAATATGCCTATCTATATACTCAAGAAAAAAAGAAAAAGGCATCAAAACAAAAATACAAGAAAGTAGAATTATTTGAAAGTCTATATAATAAACTAAATAAAGCTGTAATAAATAATCTTGGAAACAAAAAAGACATCTACGCTCTTCCACTTTACACATTACTAAAAACCTATATGAGGGTCGGAAATGAGATCCATTTCAAAGCAACAGGACATAAAGGGTTAACAACTTTAAAGAAACAAGATGTAAGAATAGAAGATAATAAGGTACATTTTGATTATATTGCAAAATCTGGTGTGCCTATGAGTATAACAGAGGAGTTTCCTAAAGATTACATAATAAGATTAAAAGAAAAATTAACTCCTCTAAAGAAAGACCAATTTGTATTCACAAACAAAGAGAATAAACCCTTAAAAGATACAGATTTCATGAAAGCATTTCAAATTTATTCAGGAGAGTCTTTCTATCCCCATATTGTAAGATCATTTTACGCAACAAGAAAAGCAAAAGACTTCATAAAACTCCATAAAACAGCAACAAAACAAGAAGTAAGTCAGCTTTTCATGGAAATTGCAGAAAAACTCGGCCATAAAAGATTTGATAAAAAGAATAATGAATGGAAAAACAGCTATACTGTAACAATCCACCATTACATACAACCAGAACTAGTTGAAAAAATACAAAAGTCAGTTACTTAAGTCACCATATGGTAACCTAAAGATTTATATAGTAACTTAGATTACCATAAATATGAAGCCTAACAAATCAAATATAAATAAATATGAAGATTTAGAGCTAGGATTGGGAACTTTGAATATAGTCTATTGGTTCTTTGGATATCCTGAGGTAAAGACTACTCTTAGCGAATTGGCTAATGAATTAGGAATATCAAAAAAAACTGCAAGTAAAGTGGTTACAGAATTAGCAAATGAAAAGTTTCTAAATGTGGAACAAATAGGTAAAGCTTGGAGAATTTCTTGCAACATCCAACATCCTTATAATAAAATCCTGAAGATAGGTTATAATCTAAGCAACGTTTATAATTCTGGGATAATAGAAGAAATCTACAAAATTATTGGAAATCCTAAAGCTATAATTTTATTTGGGAGTTATAGAAAAGGAGATGACATCGGATCAAGCGATTTAGATATAGCAGTGGAAATAGTCGGAAACTCTGAATTACATATAAAGAATATTGGAAAAATAAATATGGGTTATAGGAAAAATGTCCCTGTAAATTTACATGTCTTTACAAGAAATAAAATAGACTTGAATCTTTTTGCAAATATTGCAAATGGCATAGTATTGGATGGTTTTTTAGAGGTTAGACCGTGACTATAAGATATAAGAGGCCTGATAAAAAAAATGCATTGAGTTTAATAAATGCAGCAAAAGAAGAAATTGAGTTTGCTTTATCGATTAACATTGAAGAAAAGTCAGGCTCAACCATAATAAGAAACATATATGAAAGTTTTAGAATGTTAGGAGATGCCTTATTGATTTTTAGAGGACTTGAATCTACAGACCATGTAGACTGCATTAAAGAATTGACTAACCTCAAATTAGAAACCCAAAGACCGTTAGGAATTTTAAACAATTTAAGGATATTAAGGCATAATATAAATTATTATGGTTACAGACCAAAATTAGAAGAAATAAAAGATACAATTTCTATTGCAAGAACTCTTTTTAATCCGATTTATAAAGAAATTCTAAAAACAATAACTACTTAGATTTTTTAGTCTCTTCACTATAATCTCCTTGATTAAATTCAGCCACAACCTTCATTAAGTCCTCTTTAGTAGCTCCTATAATGGGCTTCTTAAGAAGTGCAACAAACTTTCTTAAGTAAAGCAAGTAAACTGCAATCATGTTTTGATTCTTTAATAAATTCAAGTGCTCTTTTGTATCTTCTTTCGTAGTGATGTATGTCCATTCCTTGTGTGATTTATACGTAGCTTTTATACCACGAACACTGTCAGGGAACCTAACTTTTCAAAAACGCCCTGACCAGGAATCGAACCTGGAGATCCGTTAAGAAATCGGTTTTCGAGACCGACGCAGTGCCATTGTGCCATCAGGGCCTAAAAACCAAAATACTCTCTGCTTTTAAGCATTCACACTCCAGAATAAAAATACTTTTATAGATAAATTCATTATTAAATTTAAAATGCCAGTAAATAGAGTGTATGCTGTAATCACAGAAAGGTTTTGCCAATGCCTGCAAGATATTCTGGCTGATGCATCATATAATGGGAGGCCTCCCCTCGACCTCAAAAAAGTAGCGAATGACTATCTAGATTTATTTATAGACTCACCCAATTATGAAGAGATGAAATCCACTTGCAGTCAAATCCTTCGATTATATGAAAACAGAATACATGTACTCCAGACAGTAAACTAAAAAATATTATCACAAAACTCTGATGAGTTTGCTAGTTGTTTTGTGAGAGCAGTTGATAATCTCCAAAGACACAACTCCAATCTAAAGATTGGAGATTTCAACTAGCATTAATTGTTGGTTGAAGTCCTACCAAAATCATCCTCATGTCTAATAATATCATTTTCGTCACATATACCTATTTGAACCTCAGCTATTCTCAATTTCTCTTTTCCATCATTAATTATTCTATGAATTGTATTTTTTGGAACATGAACTCTACTTCCAACCTCTAGAGGAATTTCTGACTTGCCCAATACAGCTTTTCCAGTTCCAGAAATACATATCCAATGTTCCTCACGCAGCTTATGAGTCTGCAGACTTAGTTTGCTTCCAGGATTAACAACCAACTCTTTCAAAACTATATTTTGTTCTCTGATAAAATCAGTATAACTCCCCCATGGCTTCAAAACAAGATTATCCACTTTTATTTCCCGCTAGTACTTTTACATATCATTATAAATATTAGACTAACTAAAATGAAAGGTAATGTCACTCCCATTATAGTATCGCTTGCTGAATGGGAATCAATATCCACCCTCAAAAAAATGAGAAGAACTATAACAACATAAAGCAAAGTTAATATCCATCCCTGCCAACTAACTGGATGCCAACAAGTCCAATGCCTTGAACTAAACCAACGAGCCATACAATCAAATAATAGGCAGGCTTTTAAATACATAACTACTCAAGACACTATGAACATCAAAAGAGGAATTCTAATATCTTTAGCTCTATACGTAGCTACGATGATTGTAGGTATAATATTGACTATAATTGCAAACATAAATATTCAATCCCCTCAAAACATCCCAACAATATACTGGATAATAACTATAATAACAACAGTTCTATTGACATGTTTAGCAAGTATTTGGTATTTCTCAAAAGCTAAAAGAAATGCAAAAGAAGGTTTTAAACTAGGAATAACATTCATTGTAGTTGGATTCATTCTAGACATATTATTTTTCTTCACACAAGAAAACGCAGCAACAATAATGAAGCAATATTACACAAGTACATCATTCTACTTAGTCCTAGCATTAGTTATAGTAAGTGCAATATTCATAGGATCAAGAAACACCACACATTCCGAAAAGAAAGAAGAAGTTAAAATATCAAAGAAAAAGAAAAGAAAGTAATCAATAACCTTTAAAAGACACAATTCTAATTGATTTCAACCCCTCATAGCTCAACGGTAGAGCGCGCGGCTGTAGGATAGTGTGGATTTTTCCCTTCCTCGGGAAAAAAAGATGAAACACAATCAGAATGGTTTCGCTAGAAATCATTGGTAAATATGTAGTACCCGCGTTACCCAAGTTCGACTCTTGGTGAGGGGATTTTATTTTTG
>VGKS01000022.1 GCA_016866935.1 Candidatus Pacearchaeota archaeon | reverse complement strand
AGTGGTTTGTTAAAACAACAAAATATGCAGATGAACTGTTGAAAGATGTAGACTCCCTTGATTGGCCTGAAAGAATCAAGGCAATGCAAAAGAATTGGATTGGTAAGAGTGAAGGGACAGAAGTTTTGTTTGAGATAAATGGAGAAAAATGGCCTGTGTTTACAACTAGAGTCGATACACTTTTTGGAGTTACTTTTTTAGTTATGAGTGCTCAACATTCTAGGCTTTCTGAAATTGTTACTAAAGAACAGAAGAAACATGTTGATGCTTTTCTTAAGAAAATAAAATCGACTAAACAAGAAGATATGGATAAAATGGATAAGGAAGGAGTTTTTAGTGGAAGTTATGCAATTCATCCATTAAGCGGAAAGAAAGTTCCTATTTGGATAGGAAATTTTGTAGTTGCTGATTACGGCAGTGGTGTTGTAATGGCTGTTCCGGCTCATGATCAAAGAGATTTTGATTTTGCTAAAAAATATAGTATTCCTTTGATACAGGTTATTAAACCTGCTAAAGGAGAACATTCTGATAAAAATAAGGCTTTTGAGGATTATGGGGTTTTGGTTAACTCTCACGAATTTAACGGACTTACTAGTGAAGAAGCTATTAGACATATTCAAATTGCTTTGAAAGAAAAGAAACTTGGTAAGGAGGTTACTAATTACAAATTGCGTGATTGGTTAATTTCTAGACAAAGATATTGGGGAACTCCTATTCCTATAATTTATTGTAATGATTGTGGTGCTGTGCCCGTTTCTGAAAAAGATTTGCCTGTTATTTTGCCAGAAAAAGTTACTTTTGGTAAAGGGAATCCGTTGCTTACCAATTCTAAATTTGTGAATGTAAGATGTCCTAATTGTGGAAAGAAAGGTAGGCGCGAGACTGATACAATGGACACTTTCATGGATTCTAGTTGGTATTATATGAGGTTCACTGACCCTCAAAATAAGAAGAGCCCTATCTCTCCAGATTGTATTAGTTATTGGATGCCTGTTGATTTTTATACTGGTGGGGCAGAACATGCTTGTATGCATTTGATTTATGCGAGATTTTTCACTAAAGCTTTAAGGGATTTAGGTTATTTGAGAGTTAGCGAGCCATTTACTAAATTATTTAATCAAGGAATGGTTCATGGAGAGGACGGATTTGTGATGTCAAAATCTAGGGGTAATGTTGTTGATCCTTTAGACATGACGTCTAAGTATGGAGCAGATACTCTTAGATTGTTTTTAGTGAGTATGGCTTCTCCAGATAAAGACTCTTCATGGAGTTCTACTGGAATTGAATCTATGTATAAATTTGTTAGTAGAGTTTGGGATTATTCTAAAAATGTTAGATTTGGTAGTTCTTCTCCTAGAATTCAACATAAAGTTAATAAGGCTATTATTGAGATTGGAAATGGTATAAAAAATATTAATTATAATATGGTCGTAATAAAGCTTAGGGCTTTATTTGATTCTTTTGAATCTGAGATTGACAAAGGAGATTTTGCAACTTACTTACAATTGTTGGCTCCTTTTGCACCCCATGTTGCTGAAGAGATATGGCATAATGTACTTGGATACAAGACATTCATAAGTACTAGCGAGTGGCCTACTGCTGATAAGAGTAGGATAAATGATAATATAGATAAAATTGAGGAAATTTTTGAGAAGACAGTTTCTGATATACAGAATATTTTACGAATTATTAGGGAAAAAGATGGAAGGGATGCTAAACATATCTATCTTTATGCTATTCCTCCCGAAGTAAGAAATTTTGATAAAGAAGTATTGAGCAAGAGATTGGGGATAGAAGTTTCAGTTTTTGCGGTAAATGATTCTAAGAAATATGATCCTGAGGGTAAAGCAAGTAAGGCTAAACCTGGAAAACCAGGCATTTATGTGGAATAAATTTTACTATTAAAATTTAAAAAGACCTGTATTCACTTTTATTCGCTGATATATAATTTAAAGTGATATGAAAATTTATTTGATACAACCTGGGGAGAATGATTCATCTAATCTTACTAAAAATGGAGAGAGGGGTCTTTATTCATTAGCCAGAAAATTAATTAATGATAAAGTCCAGATTGAAAGAGTATATGTTAATGGTTATAATATTTCTAGGCAAAGTGGAAAGATATTAAGTAATAAATTGGAGGTTCCTATAATTAGCGATGAAAGATTCTTCGAGGTCAAAAAAGAATTTATATTAGGGGATGTTCAAGGAGATATTGAGAACTTAGAAAATATTAATTTATTTATTGATGAGATAGTAAGCAAGGGAAAAAACGTTATAATAACAATAGGGGGCGGAATTCATAGGATTATAATTAGCAAATTAACTGGGATGTCTTTACAAGAAACAAGGCATTTTTCTTTCAAACCTGCAGGGATTTCTATTTTATATTATGATAATACCACTGGAAGATGGAGAATTAACTCTCTTAACGATGTAAATCATTTGAGGATTCCTTAGTTACACCTTTTTGTCTTTTTTTGGTGAAACTGTTTATAAATAGCTTGATTGTCACTAAAAAGTTGTTTGCTATTTAATGATAAATATCCTTTGAATGATATGTTGTTGTTTGTTGTTTGTATATAAAGAATTTTGATATTGAAGTTGCGGAGGTGATGATATGGCTAATGTAAATGGGCTTCGTGATAGGAGGGTTGTGGCTCTTGTTGAGAAACTTGAGGTTGTGGACTCTTTCTACGGAATAACACCTGAAGAAAGAAATGTTTTAGATGTTATCCATGGAGTTTCTGATTTCACTGAGGAATCTGAAGAATAGAAGGTTTTTTTAACTTAATTTTTTTTTAAAATTTATGGATGTTTCAGTCCTCGTTTTAGCTCTAATTCAAGGCATTCTTGAATGGTTTCCTGTTTCTAGTTCAGGACATATTTACTTGTTTGAGTTGATTCTTGGAGTTCAAAGTGGTTTAGACTTAGAAGTTGCATTACATTTTGGGACTTTAATGGCTGTTTTTGTTTATTTTAGGAAGGATATTGTAGCTATTGTAAGAGATTTACTTCATTCTAAATGGAAGACTGCTAATTCTAGACTTGGTTTCTTAATTATAATTGCAAGTATTCCTGCTGCAATATTTGGATTCATTTTTAGGAGTTATTTTGAGATATCTTCTACTTTCCTTGTTTTGGGCTTTGGATGGATTATTACAAGTACTGCATTATTTATTGGTGTTTATTCATCTACTAAATTGAACAGTGCTTCATCTCTTAGTCGTTCTAAGGCATTACTTATTGGGTTTGCTCAAATTATATCTTTATTTCCAGGAGTTTCTAGAAGTGGAATGACTATCTCTTCAGGTTTATTATTTGGTTTGAAAGAAAAAGAAGCTGTAAAATTCTCTTATTTACTTTCTATTCCTACAATAATAGGTGCTAATTTAGTAACTTTTGGAAATAGGACAATTCCTTTGGAGCTTTTACTTCCATCTTTGATATGTTTCTTAGTTGGTTTGATTTTTGTTCATATATCTTTTAATTTTGTACTTAATAATAAAAGAAACTTAATTTGGTTTGCAGTTTATACTTTATTGTTGGGATTAACTTGTTTGTACTTTGCAATTTTAAAAATTTAATTTTCTACGATTGCTTTAATACGTCTTACTCCTGCTGAGACGCTGGATTGCTCTATTATTTTTATTTTCTTTATTTCTTTAGTGTTTTTTACATGAGGTCCAGTACATATTTCTCTACTGAAATAACCTGTTTTTTCATCTTTGTCAACTACTGTGTAAACAGAGACTCTTTCTGGGTACTTGTGGCCGAATTCACCTTTCGCTCCCGTCTTTATTGCATCTTTATAATCAATTTCTTCGGACTTTACATTCAAGCCTTTTTTTACTATATGATTGACCATGTCCTCTATTTTCTTTATTTCTTCTTCTGTTAATTTTCTGTTAAATACGAAATCGAATCTTGTTCTTTCAGGTGTAATGTTTGAACCTCTTTGAGCTACTTCTGGTCCTAAGATTCTACTTAAGGCTTCATTTAGTAAATGGGTTGTTGTATGAAGTCTTGTTGTGGTTTCTGAATGATCTGCTAATCCTGATTTGAATGCCCCCGCTGAAGTTGTTCTAGATAATTCCTGATGTTTTTGATATTCTTCATCAAATCCTTTTTTGTCTACTTTAATATCCATTTCTTTTCCCATTTCCATAGTCATTTCTATTGGAAACCCAAATGATTGGAAAAGGAGAAATGCATCTTTACCCGAGATTTCTTTATTTTCCTTTGCTAATTTCTCAAATTGTTTTGTTCCTTTTTCTATTGTTTTTTTGAATTTATTCTCTTCTTCTTCAAGTTTTATTATTATTTGATCTTCATTACTTTCTAATTCTTTATAGTCATTGTAAACTTCAAAAATTGGTTTAACTACTTCTTTTGTAAAATTTGTTTCTATTCCCAATAATCTACCATACCTTATTGATCTTCTAATTAATCTTCTTAATATATATCCTTGACCTGTGTTACTTGGGGATATTCCGTCTGCAATTATGAATGCCGAAGCTTTAATATGATCAGAGATAATTCTCATTTCTTTTTTATGGTTTTCATATTTCTTTCCAGATATTTTTTCTATTTCTTTTATTAGTGGTTTGAATAGAATTGTTTCATAATTATCATCTAAACTACTTAATGCTGCTAATGTTCTTTCGAGACCCATTCCAGTATCTACATTTTTTTGTTTTAATTGTATAAATTTTCCACTTTCAGTTTTTTCATATTGCATGAAAACATCATTCCATATTTCTATCCAATTTTTATCATCTGGGTTAAAGACTTTAGGAGTTTTTTTATTATTGTTAGACCAATAGAACATTTCTGTATCTGGTCCGCATGGGCCTACTGTACCTGCCGGTCCCCACCAGTTGTTCTTTTTAGGCAAGAAAGCTATTCTTTCTTTAGGGATTCCTAGATCTATCCAGATTTTATACGACTCTTCATCTTTAGGACAGTCTTTATCTCCTACGAAACAAGTTATTGCTAATTTATCCATTGGAATTTTTAAGATTTTAGTCAAAAATTCGAAACTATAATTTATTGCCACATCTTTGAAATAGTCTCCTAGCGACCAGTTTCCCAGCATTTCGAAAAATGTATGGTGCGTAGCGTCTCCAACTTCATCTATATCATCTGTTCTTATGCATCTTTGCACGTTTACTAATCTCTTACCTAGGGGGTGCTTTTGACCTATAAGGTATGGTACTAGTGGATGCATTCCTGCAGTTGTAAAAAGGACTGTCGGATCATTAATTGGTATAAGAGAAGAGTTAGGTACTTCTTTATGGCCTTTAGACTTGAAGAAATCAATATACTTCTTAATTAGGTCTTGTCTAGATATCATATAGGATAACGTGATTTGGCTGTTTTTAAAATTTGTTAACCGCCTAGCATAGCTATCTTTTTTCTTATATCGCTTATTTCTTGTTCTAATGTATCTCTCTTTCCAGGTGTTGGGTTTACTTGAGTTTCTACTTTTATTACTTTTTCTTTTACAGGAGGGATATATTGGGCCATTATTTCCATTTCCTTTCTTAGGTCTAGTATTACTCTTTTTAGAAGATTTTTAAGAGCGAGTTCTTCTTTTCTTAGCTTTTTGTAAGAATTATACTTTTTAAGAGAAGTAAGGACTTCCATTTCTGCATAAAGGAGGTGTTTCTTCCCTGTGACGACGTTTGGTTTCTCTAAACCGACGAATTGTTCTTCAGTAGGCATTTTCAAATATCTCTTTGTTGATAAAGAGTATTCTAGCCTTTATACTTTCAATATCTTTTTCCCAGCTTGTTATCTCTGTATCTTCCTTTACCTTTATATCTTTGATCATTTTTAGAAGTTCGTCCATTTCATCGAGTTTTTCCGATATTTTTAGAAGTGAGTCTCGCGCTTCTTTGAACTTATCAAGTTTTACAAATAATGGTCTTTTATCATTGACTTGGCTTTTTGGAGCAGTCATTCTTAAAGCATCTGCCATTGTTGGTCTTTGCATTTGAGGTATTGAAGGTCTTGCAGTCCAATCATCCATTTCCATTGTTCTTGCAGGTTTCATTTGAATGGGTTCTTGGTTCCACTCAGGTAACTCTGGAAGATTCTTATCCTCATCTCCAACTGCGCTTTTTATTATACTTTGACTAAATCCTTTATTCATTAGTGAATCAGGGAATGAAGGTAGCCCATGCACTTCTTCTTGTGGCGATTTTATTGGAGGAAGCATAGTTCTCTGATAATCTCTCATTGAAGGACCTTCAGACATCGGTAATTCAGGTAGTTCAGACCTAGAATCTTTCTTTTTTCCAAACATATTTTGATATATTTCAAAGTTTATTTATATAGGTTTATCTTAATTGTATAGGAGTTACACTTTTCTATCGAAAGGTTTTTATTGTTAGTTTGTTGAAAGTTTTTATGCTTGAGAAATTTTTGAAGGAATATGTTTCTATTGTCGCTGGGTCTGGAACAGACAAAATAGTTGATGTTTTGTTCAAAAAGAAAAATGTTAATGAATTCCTTATAGCGAAGAAATTGAACATGACAATCAACCAGACAAGGAATATTCTTTACAAACTTGCCGATAGCGGACTTGTACGCTTCATGAGGAAGAAAGATCTTAAGAGTGGAGGATGGTATACTTATTTCTGGACTCTTGATGAACATAAGTGTTTGGTTAATTACAAGAATTCCCTTACTAATGAGATATCTATACAAGAGAGTATCCTTGCTGTCATGAAGATAAGGCAGTTTTACTTATGTAAGAATTGTAATCTAGAAGTCTCTGACGAACAGGCTTTACTTAACGAGTTTACATGTACTGAATGCGGAGAGGTTTATTCTTTGAAAGATTCTGCTGAAGGAGTAAAAGAAATAGAA
Source organism: Candidatus Pacearchaeota archaeon (assembly GCA_016866935.1). Taxonomy (GTDB): domain Archaea; phylum Nanobdellota; class Nanobdellia; order Pacearchaeales; family GW2011-AR1; genus SICU01. Next base: position 2,519 of record VGKS01000022.1, on the reverse strand, counting down.
AAGATTATACTTAAGCTTACAGAAAAATCTTCTCAAATACAAGTAGAGATAGACAAACTTATTGCTTCTAAACCTGCTAAAAGTGAACCTGCTAAGAAAAAGACAAAGAAGTCTACTAGTTCTAAATCTAAAAAGCCAGTCAAGAAGGAAAGAAAGAAAGCCAAGCCTGCTTCTAAGAAGAGGAAAAAGAAATAACTGATGGTTTATAGAAGAGATTACAGACGTAATCCCACGTCTACTTTTATTAGAAAAACTTTTAGCTTGACTACAACTATAATAATTGTAAATGTTGTTTTATTTTTCCTTATTTCAATTATTTCAATATTTTATAAAGACTTGATTAATTTTATAGCTGTTAAATCTTCTTCTGTTTTATCTGGTGAAAATGTTTGGACTATCTTCACAAGCATACTAATGCACGGTAGTTTCTTCCACTTATTTGTTAATATGTTATCTTTGTTTTTCCTTGGAGGATTAACTGAGCAAATTATAGGAAGAAAAAGATTCTTTTGGTTTTATTTAATTGCTGGAATAGTAGGTTCTTTATTTTTTGTTTTATTTGCTTATCTAGGTCAGTTTTTTCCAAGAGGAGATTTTATTTTTGGTGGGATAGATGATTATGCTGTTGGGGCTAGCGGAGCTATTTTTGGTATATTGGGGATACTTGCTACTCTACTCCCTAAAAAGAAAGTTTATCTTATAATTGGTCCTCTTATAGTTATAATCTTACAAGTTTTGATTGCAGGAGTTTTGCCTTCAATATCAAATATTGTTGATATCATTGGAGGCATATTGATATTTGTTATGATATTTGCAATGTTTTCTCCAAGTGCCGCGCTTAGTAGAAGATTTGCAATGCCTTTAAGACTTCCATTTTGGCTTACGCCTATTATAGCTATAGTTCCTCTATTAATCATAGGCTTTTTTGTTAAATTACCTATTGGAAATATGGCTCACTTCGGGGGTTTAGTTGTAGGTTTGGTATATGGAGCATACCTCAGAAATAAATATAAGCAAAAGGTTAAACTATTGAATAGAGTAATAAAGAATGGTTAAACAAAATAAAAAAAATGGGTCTTGGAAAAAGGATTTTACTCGTTCCTTTAATGAGTCTTTGAGTTATGTTTCATCTCATAAAAAATATGTTTATCTCTCAATGATTATATTTTTTTTAAGTGCTGTGCTTGGTTATTTCGCTTCTAGTCAACTGGGGTTTTTAGATGAACAATTAAGAGAAATATTTTTGAAAACTCAGGGCCTTGATGCTTTAGAGCTTCTTTGGTTTATTTTTAGTAATAATGTCACGAGTGCATTATCTGTTTTATTCCTTGGGGCTTTCTTCGGAATATTTCCGCTTTTTAATGCAATTTTCAATGGAGCTGTTTTAGGATATGTTTATTCTAAGGCTGTGCCTGTTGCTGGATTATTAGTAATATGGAGGATATTGCCTCACGGGATATTTGAGTTGCCTGCCATATTCATTTCTCTTGGATTGGGTATTCATTTAGGGATGTCTTTCTTTAACAATGAAAAAATGCTTACTTTCAAGCGAAGGTTTAGAGGATCTTTGAAGGTATTTCTCGCCCTAGTTGTACCTTTGCTTATGTTAGCTGCAATTATTGAAAGCTTTTTGATATTATTTGTAGGCTGAAATGTTTTTAAATAACACAAGGGTTGTTTTGTTATGGACGATTCTTTTACTGGAAATGTAAATGAACTTGATGAAGCTAGAGAAGTGGACAATATAAGAAAAGTAGAAGCTGCTTTATTTGTTTCAGGCAAATTTATGAGTTTGAAAGAGCTAGTTGCTTTGACTGATGTCAACCCTTTACTACTTAGAGATATTCTTAGAACTTTAGAAGAAAGATACAAAGGAAAAGGCGTAGAGGTGGTACGTAGAGAAGATTTATGGAAAATGGACGTTCATCCTGACTTTGTATATATGGTTAATAGATTAGCTACAGGAAACTCTGAATTTACTAAGGCAGAACAGGAAACTCTTGCAATAATAGCTTACAAACAACCTATGAAACAATCAATATTGATTAAGATAAGGGGAAATAAGGCATATGACCATGTTGCTAAATTTGTTGAAATGGGCTTAATAATAAAAAAGAAAGTTGGGCATACAGCTGAAATATCTCTTAGCGAGAACTTTTATAATTATTTTAATGTAGCTGATAAGGACTTTGATAAAAGCACTATTGAAGGTGAAAAGGCCTAATGGATTTTTTTACCTCTTTGTATATATGGTTATTTTTCTTTGGAATATTTTTTCTTATGATATTTGTTTTGTTACATTATAGAAATAGACATAAGCTTTTTTCTAGCCCTGCTCCTACTAAATATTACTCCGTTTCTTTTTTAGTTCCTGCTTATAATGAAGAAAAGAGTTTAGCTGAAACTATTCAGGCTTTAAGTGATATAGATTATCCTATAGAAAAGAAAGAAATTATAATTATTAATGATGGTAGTAAGGATAATACTAAAAATATTGCTTTAGAGTTAGTCAAGAAATA
>VGKS01000021.1 GCA_016866935.1 Candidatus Pacearchaeota archaeon | reverse complement strand
AAAACTTCTGTCCCTTCACTCTTACCAATCCAATTCTTTTGCATTGCCTTGATTCTTTCAGGCCAATCAAGGGAGTCTACATCTTTCAACAGTTCATCTGCATATTTTGTTGTTTTAACAAACCACTGTTCCAAATTCCTGATAACAACATCTATATCTGTATGCCTCCAACATTTACCATTATGAACTTGTTCATTAGCAAGAACACTCTCACACTTATTACACCAATTAACAGGAGACTCTTTTCTGTAAACAAGTCCTTTCTTCAAAAATTGTAAAAAGAAATATTGATTCCATCTATAATATTCAGGATCATGACTCTGAATTTTTCTAGACCAATCATAACTTAAACCAAGAGCTTTCTGCTGATCAATAAACCTCTTTATCGCAGTATCTGTGTATTTGCGAGGATGAGCTCCTTCTTTTATTGCAGCATTTTCAGCAGGTAAACCAAAGCTATCAAATCCCATTGGATGAAGAACAGATTTTCCATTCATTCTCATGAAACGAGCTAAAATATCACCCAAAGTATAGTTGAAAGCATGCCCAATATGTAACCCACTTCCGGAAGGATAAGGATACATTTCAAGAGCATAATATTTCTCTTTCTTAGTATCTTCTTTAGCTTCAAACAATTTCGCCTTTTCCCACTCTTTTTGCCACTTTTTATCAATGGAGCTAAAATTCACAATTTTCATACAAAAGCAACAAAAACCACCAATTTAAAACTTGTGCCTCAAAACAAGTTTTAAGCCTCTTGACCTCAGTCAAGAACGTTTAAAAGTTTCCAATAACATATAAGCCTATGAAAAAGGTGTCATTATTGTCTATTCCAGTAAGAGAAGTTATGGACAAGAACTTTATTACTGTAAAAAAGAATCAAAATGTTGCAGAGATATACGACTTACTAAGAAAAAAATCAAATTTGTACGAAGTAATGGATTACATATATGTAACAGAATCAAATAGAAAACTAATCGGAGTATTCTCAATAAAAGATATTTTCAGATTTCATGCAAAAACTCCCATAGAGGCATTCATGCAAAAGAAAGTCATAACAGCTGCAGCAAGGACAGAAACAGAAAAAGTGGCACATATTGCATTAAAACATGGAATAAAAGCTGTGCCTATAGTTGAAAATGAAAGAATAATAGGAGTAGTCTCTAGTAAAAATTTAATAAAAATAATAAACCAATCGTCCACAAAAGACAGCTTTCATTTTGCAGGTATCCATAAATCTCATTTAGATTATGAAAGCACAATGCACGTTCCTGTAATGAAAAGTATAATCCATAGAGTTCCATGGTTGATAAGTGGCTTGATAGGAATGCTTGCAGTAGCCGCATTTATAGGAATATTTGAAAACACGTTAGAAGAAAATCTAATCATTGCATTCTTTATACCGGTAATAGTTTACGTCTGCGGAGCGTTATGTACTCAAATAGAAACGCTTTTAGTAAGAGATTTAGCAGTTATGGGTAAAGATCTAAAGGTAAGATCATATATATTTAAGCAAGGAATAATAAGCATAGTAATAGCTCTTATGGTTAGTGCATTACTCTTCTTAACAATATCTTCATTCTGGCAAGATAGAGGAATGGCATCAATAATTAGCCTAGCTGCATTTTTATCATTGACCCTAACAACAATAACATCATTTGGAGTAATCTTTGGTATAAAGAAACTAGGAGGGGACCCAGCATTAGGGGGAGGTCCATTTGGAACAGTTATATCGGACTCTCTATCGATAGTAGTTTATCTATTAGTGGCAAACTATTTTCTTTAAAGACTGCAAAATTTGATGAGCGTAGTTTTGTAAGAGCAGTTGATAATCTATAAAGATTTCAACTAGCATTTAAATAATTAGAATTCAGAGATATAACATGATCATAGCACATATATCAAGCGAGAAAATACATTCAACATCTCAAGATTCATTTAGTTTGTATGAAAAGTCTAGATTCGGAGAGAAAGTAAAAGATAGAATAGAATATTCTTGGGTAGAGGCATTGTTCTTGGCAAGTAAAAATAAATTAACATTAAATCATAAAAACAAAGAAATTTCTTTTGATAAAGCAATATCAATAGCAAAAAGGCACGATAAAAGAATTGAAACAAAATTAATATTATTTGAAAATCTCAGAGAAAAGGGGTATATTGTAAAAACAGCTCTAAAGTTTGGAGCAGATTTTAGAGTTTATAAAAAAGGATCAAAACCAGGAGAAGATCACGCTCTTTGGTTAGCATATGTAGTAAGAGAATCAGAACCCCATACATGGCATGATTTCGCAGCAAAAAACAGAGTAGCACATTCAACAAAGAAGAAACTCCTTATAGGAATAGTAGATGATGAAAATGATGTCACTTATTATGAAGTTTCCTGGCTCAAACCATAAAACTATTTATACAGCAACCCCAATAATTTTATATGCCAGATATGCAAAAAGTCCTGCAGACTAAAAACAGGATCTTAGAGGTGATTCAACAAAGAGGTCCAGAACTTCCAGTAAGAGTAGCAGGAACAATAGGTCAAAATAACATCTTTACAGCGGCTTTTATGTCAGAATTAGTAGGCGAACAAAAATTAAAACTAAGTAATATGAGAGTAGGCGGTTCTCCGCTATATTATATTCAAGGTCAAGAAGAACAATTACAGAAGTTCACAGAATATCTTAACCATAAAGAAAAAGAAGCTTTCAAAATACTCAAACAAAATGAAATATTAGAAGATAGCCAACAAGAACCAGCCATAAGAGTAGCCCTAAGAAATATAAAGGATTTTGCAATTCCAATAAAAATAATAGATCAAGGTCAAGAAAGAATATTCTGGAAAATACACACTTCTTCAAATGAAAAGGCAAAAGAATTAATAGAAAACATAATAAAACCAATAGTAAAAACTGAAGTAAAGCAAGAAAGAATAATAGAAAAAGTACAAGAACTAATAGAAAATAAAGTAGAAGTCAAAAAGGAAATTAATCCAGAAGTACAAAAAGCCAAAGAACCAAAGTCAAAAGAGATATCATCTCCATTTTTAGATAAAATAAGAAAGAATATTTCAGATAAAGACTATATTATTACGAAAGAAATATTAACAAAGAAGAAAGAATTTGTAAGTAAGATAAAAATCAACTCTCATTTTGGAGAACAAGAATTATATTTAGTAGCAAAAGATAAAAAGAAAATAACCCTAGAAGACATAGTAAGCACCTTGCAAAAAGCCCAAAGCGAAAAGATGCCTGCTCTAATAATATCTCCAGGAGAAGTAGACAAAAAAGCGCAAGAATACTATAAAGAGTGGTCTAACTTAATCAAACATCAAAAACTTTCTTCATAACCCAAAAGCCTTAAAAACCCATAATAACAAGCTCAATAATATGGGTAGAATAAAACAACTAATGGTTAAGAGAGCTAGCAAGGAGCTCATGAATAGAGAACAGTCCTTTGCAGAAGAATTCAATTCTAACAAAAAGATTTTAGGAAGCACAATGCCTTCTAAGAAAGTAAGAAACAAGATTGCAGGTTACATTGCAAGATTAAAGAAAGCTGAGAGAATTATAAGAGAAAACCCTCAAGCAAGAATCAGAAAAACAGAAGACGTTTCAGAAGAAACATCTTATTCTTAAATTATCTACTAATTTTATTTAGCTTATTCTCAACCCTAATCAATCTCTTATTTATCTCTTCAAGTAATAACCTTCTTTTGCGGTTAAAGTACATAGTTATAGATTGAACTATAATCCATGCTACGACAAGTAAACCAACAGCCTGTATCCAAAGACCCACTTCTCCAAGTGCAAGTACAATTTCTTCAATGCTAGCCATAAAACAATACCGTAGCTAATGTTTAAAAAAGATGCGGAGCACTTAATTTTGGCTATGTAGTTCAGTGGTAGAACACAGCTCTCATAAAATCGTCGTTCGCAAGAACAAGATTTGCTCGCAAATCATCGATTGGCGACAGGCTGGGGTCGAGAGTTCAATTCTCTCCATAGCCATTTAAAATTAAGTCAATTAGCTTAATTCCCGGCCAGCACATCAAACCTTCGTCAAAAACCTCAACCCATCATCCTCTTTTCTAGGAACAACATGAATATGAGCATGCATTACCATTTGCCCAGCAACAGCCAAGTTATTCATAATCAAATTAAATCCATCCCCATATTTATTATCCATAAGGTATGAGGCAACCTTCTTGCTAAACTCAAGCATTTCATTTCCTAGTTTGTTTGGAATATCAAGTAGAGTAACAAAGTGTTTTTTAGAAATTACAAGAGTATGTCCTTTAGCATTAGGATGAATATCAAAAGTAGCAAAAAAATTATTACTTTCCATAATTTTTTCCTGTTTAATTTCACCCTTAGCAATTTTACAAAACACGCAATTTTCACTTTTCATTCAAGACTCCTAAAATTGAGTGCTCAAAAATATCTAATTTTGGTTGAACACAACTCTTATCGGCTTTCATTTTAATCGTGTTTGAAAATACCTTTATAGAAAGTTTTAGACATTAAAGCCCTATTAACTCTCTCTAACTTGGCATCCTTGGAGAAAAGATTAGCGAACCAAGAAGATTTCTCAGGCAACCCAAGAAGAGCACGACAAAACTTGTCAACTTCAGTCGTAAATGGAGTTCTTCCGGCAAATAAAGGAGCAGGAACTCTCTCGTGCAAAGCCATATGTTGAACATCATCATATTTGATCTTTGCAACTACAGGTATTCCAGTAGACTCCTGTATCTCTTCCAAATCAACATCATAATGTCCATGAGACTGATTTACAATTATCCCACTTATAGGTCTGTGTCTACTTTTAGCAAGCTGAGCAGCTCTGATTGTACAGCTTAGAGTAGGATAATCAGGAGTAGAAACTGCAAATATATGATCAGAAGCAATTATTGTAGCAAGCATTTCATCATTCAATGAAGGAGAAGAATCAAGTATAACAAAATCATAATCTTTCTTTATATGTCCAATTCTATCTTTAAGCAACATAGGATTTATATCTTTATTATCTAAAAAGTTTCCAGGGATAACATCAACACCATATTGCAAGTGAATCGCAGAAGAAATAGGATTCCCATTCAAAACATCATGGATTGTTTTTTGAGGAGAGACAATATCCATATGTAATCCCAGATTTGGAGCAGAGAAATTAGCATCAATAAGTAAAACCTTTTTGTGATAAGCATTAGCAAGATGAGTTGCAACAGCACTAGACAATGTAGTCTTTCCAACTCCCCCCTTCAAAGAAATAAAGCCCAGAGTTTTAGTCATCTTTTAAACAAACCAGAATGGTTATACATCCTTATAGCTATTAAATAGACTAAAGCACCAAGAAGACCTAAGAAAACAAAAGCAACTATCCAAATTACTTTTTCAATATTATTTCTAAACTTGCGTTTAGCACAATCAATTAAAAGCCATATCCAAAATACAAGAGCAATCAAACCAAATATAAACATGGCACCTCCAAAAAGGAAACCAAACTGCCAGGTCATCAAATCCATCATCCCCATAAAACAGTTTAGCAATTGTTATTTATAAATCTAATTGGTATTTAACCAGTTTATTTCTTAAATATTCTACTAATTCCTTTATCTTAACTCTATCCTGCTTACCAGTATCCCTGTCTCTTACAGTCACATCTTTTCCTTTTATAGAGTCAAAATCAATAGTAATTGCGAAAGGAGTTCCAGCTGTTGAGCTTCTTAAATATCTTTTGCCTATGCTTCCGCTAGCATCATAATCAACAATGAAATACTTGCCCAGCATTTCAACCACATCTTCAGCCACTTTAGTAAGCTCATCTTTCTTCATAAGTGGAAAGACAGAAACATCAATAGGAGCCATTACATAAGGTATCTTGAATGTAGTCTTCCCCTCTTCCTCACTTTTCTTTTCATAAAATAAGTCAATTAAAGTATATGTAGGCCTATCAGTCCCGAATGCAATCTCAAGGATATGAGGGACAAATCTTGTCCCATCTTCGCGCACAGCTTCCAGATTAATTCCAGATTCTTTAGAATGCTGTTTCAAGTCATAATCTGTTCGGTCATGCACCCCACATACTTCAACCCATCCAAAGTTATTTGTCTTTATCTCAATATCCCACGCGTCAGCAGCATAAAATGCCCTTTCAGCGGGCAAATGCTGTCTTATCCTGATTCTATCTTGAGGAATACCAAAATTTCTAAACTGGGTATAAGCAAGCCATAAGCACCAGGCATAGACCTTGGAAGAGATAAGTTTCTTCTTCAAGGAAGATTCAATGCTTGTGAGTGAAGGAGATTTTTCAGATTCTTGCAAAACATAATCCCATAAAGGCAATTTCTCATCTTTAACTAAATCAAACTTTTCCCAGTTATTTTTCTCGCTAGGATCTATAAATAATTGGCCTTCAGCCTGGGTAAATTCGCGCCCACGTAAAACATGCTGCCGAGGAGATATTTCATTTCTATATGCCTTACCTATTTGAAAAACACCAAAAGGAAGTTTCTTTCTAAAATATTGGTACATTCTTAAAAAAGGCAGGTAAGTCACAGTAGCAGTCTCTGGTCTAAGTGAAGCATCTGTGCCCATCACATTAGTTTTCATCATCAAACTCTGTCTAGAAATAGAATCAGTCAGTTTTCCAGAGCATGAAGGGCATTTGATATTTTTTTCATGAATAAATTTAAGCAGTTTGTCATCGTTAAATCCGTCTGCACTTACATCAAAGTTCTCCTCAACCAGTTTATCGGCTCTAAAGACTGCCTTGCATTTAGAGCATGAGATTATCCTGTCTGAAAAAGTGCCCAAGTGGCCACTAGCTTTCCACACTCTGTCAGGCATAACAGTAGGGCCCTCTAGTTCTCTAAAGCCATGAAAATTAAAAACGCGCCTGACAGAATTCTCAACTTTATTTTTAAGCAGTTTTCCAAGTGGCCCGTAAGTATAGAATCCAGATAAACCGCCGTATATTTCTGGTTCAGGTCCCCAAATCAATCCGGCTTCCTGTATGAAGCTCAAAAAGGCTTTCTCATCAAACCCCTTGGAATCTTTCTTCTCAGCCATATTAACAATAAAAAAAGCCTTACTTTAAACCTTTCGTTAAAAGCACGGAAAGGGATTCGAACCCCTGGAATACTCGGGCTGCAGCCGAGCGCGTTAACCACTTCGCCATCCGTGCATATGCAAATATGGAGGATACTGCAAACAGCAGTTTGCTCCATCCGCGCATAAAGACCTCACTCAAAAACGTTATTTAAACATTATCAAAGAATGAAACGCTCACGATAGGATTCCTTAAACTTGTAAAAGTTTGAGGGATGTTCAAATCCAATTATAAAAAACGCTCCCGATAGGATTTGAACCTACGACCCCCGGATTGCTTCTAAATAATAGAAGTCCGATGCTCTATCCAGGCTGAGCTACGGGAGCAATAAAAAAACAAATAAAATTTTCCTTTTAAATCTATGCTAGTATAAGATATTTAAACAACCCTGTACTATTTTATAAATGGAATTCAAAGTAGTATGTCTTGGAACAGGAAGTGCGGTGCCGAGCATAAAAAAGAACCATAGTGGATACTTGATAAAAACGGAAAAAGAGAATATCCTCCTCGATTGCGGAGAAGGAATCCAAAGGCAATTCAAAAGAGCTAATGAAAACGCTTTAAGATTGACAAAGGTCTTGATTACTCATTGGCACGAAGACCATTCAATAGGCCTAGCCCCTCTTCTAAAGTCTATGGGTATGAACAATTATGGCCAAATATTAGAGATATACGGTCCTAAACACACTGGTGAAAAGATGGAATTATTTGAAAGAATTTATGCAAGTCCAAAAATTAGGTTAGATATTAAAGAGGTAACACAAGGCACAATCCATGAAAACAAGCAAATTAAGATTGAGGCCATCCCCGTAGATCACGGAGTCCCAACAATAGCATATAGCATAACCATAAAAGAAGTAAGAAGAATAGATAAGGCAAAATTGAAAAAATTAAAGTTGCCAAATTCGCCTTTGATTGGAGACTTGCAGAGAGGTAAAGATATAAACTTCAACGGAAAAAAAATCAAATCTAAAGATGTTTCATATATCCAGCCGGCAAAAAAACTAACAATAATTCTTGATACAGCTTTCCATGATTCAATAATTGACTTTGCAAAAAATAGCGATCTTTTGATATGTGAGTCAACATATTCAGAAGAAGAAGAGGAACAAGCAAGAGAATACAAACATCTTACAACAAAAGAAGCAGCCACAATAGCAAAAAAGGCAAAAGTAAAAAGTCTAGCCCTAGTTCATATCTCAGAAAAACATTCTCATAGGCACCCTCAAATGCTCAAAGAAGCTAAGAAAGTCTTCAAGAATACAATTATACCGAATGACTTAGACATCTTGGAAGTTTAAAGATGAAAACCATAATCTACTCTATACCAACATTAAATGGTTTCATTGCTATAAAAGATGAGAAAAGCTACGAGTTTATATCTGATAACTCTTGGAAAAGATACATTAAAACGCTAAAAGAGGCAGGAGTTTTTATTATGGGAAAAAGAACATACGAGGCTAGCCTTAAAACTGGGGCATTTCCTTATAATTGCTTGAATATCGTGATGACAAAAGAAAAAATAGACTTCCAAATAATAAAATAAAAATAATTTCTAGTTAATTAAAGTCAATTAAAGAATTAAGCAGGTGAAATAAAGATAATTGTGTCCCCGCGCAAGAAAGTTGGGCCATAATTTCTTTTTAGTTCTCCATTAACCATTTCCTTAGCATGATCAAGGACTATATTGATATGGATATCAAATGCCTTCAACACGCCAGAAAACTGTCTGTCGTTCTTTAACTGCACGATAACTTCCTTTCCTTTTGAATTGTTCAAAAGGTCAAGAGGTCTCTCAATGACGTTTGCCATAATCGATTTTTACAATGAGAGTATTTAAAGATTATGTAAATAAAAAGACACAAAACCATAAATAAATAGTAAAATAGAATATGAAATGGCTACTTCGGTCCTTCACGGAGAAAAGAGATAGCTAAAGTTCACGACTCTGTATATTCTCTTGGTAAACTTCCAGGATTCAAAAATGATAATTGCTAAGATTTGAGTAAGAAGATAGTAAGAGTGTAGAAACCTTTAAAAAACAATAATTCAAAGAGAATACATGAATATTGGAAGAAAAGTCACAGGGGGCAAATACCACCGCAATAGAAAGAAAAGGTGGTATGAGTCTCAATCACAAGAAAATAAGACAACTCTAGGTGAGACTAAAAGAAAAACAATAAGAACAATGGGTGGTTCAAAAAAAGCAGTTTTACTTAAGGCGAACAAAGTAAATCTAACAACTAACAAGAAAACAGAACAAGTAGATATAAAGAACGTTATTCAAACACCACAAGATGTATTTTTAGCAAGACAAAACCGCCTAATTAAAGGCGCAATTATAGAAACATCAAAAGGCAAGGCAAGAATAACAAACCGCCCAAGCAGGGAAGGCGTAGTCAATGCAGTTCTAATAGAATAAAATCCTTTTTCGAAGACAAATATAGAAAGATTTATAAAGTAACATTCTCGCAACACTATATAAAGTTTTCCAATCATGAGTTTTGTCAAAAGATGTCCGGAGTGTAACAGCATAAACCTTACACATGATGATCAAAAAGGAGAAATTATCTGCGGTGATTGTGGTCTTATAGTAGAAGATAAAATGGTTGATACTGGTCAAGATATAGGAGGCCAGTTTGATAAATCTGAAAAGAAAGGCCGTGGTGGTGCTCCAATATCAAAGCAAAAGTTTGACCAAGGACTTACCACAAACATTGGAGAAATTTCAGATATTTACAAACTAGAAGCTGGACAAACAAGAAAATTCCTTAGATTAAAGAAATGGCAGGAAAGAGTTTCTACTTCAATTGAAAGAAACCTTAGATTAGCCATGGCAGAGTTAAGAAGAGTTTCTTCATTTTTGACTCTTCCATCAGTAGTAAGAGATGAAGCCTCAAGAGTATACCAATTCGTTCTTCAAAGAGGTCTAGTAAGAGGAAGAAGTATGGAATCTGTTATTGCAGCTTGTATTTATGCGGCATGCCGTTCTTATAACATCCCTAGAACACTAGATGAAATTGCCAATGCATCAGACGTTGCAAGAAAAGAAATAGGAAGAACATACAGATTCATAATAAGAAAATTAGGGATAAAAGTAAAACCTTCTTCTCCTAAAGATTACATTTCAAGATTCTCTTCAATCTTACATTTAAGCCCACATGCTCAAAATGAAGCAATTAAAATATTAAAGAAAGCAGATATTTCAGAATTAACATCAGGAAGAGGTCCAGCAGGAATTGCAGCAGCAGCTCTATACGTTTCAGCCTTAATCAATGATGAAAAGAAGACTCAAAGAGAAGTTGCAGATGTAGCAGGAATCACAGAAGTTACAATAAGAAACAGATACAAAGAGCTTATAGACCGTTTAGGAATAGAAGATAAACTCAAGTTAAAAGAAGTAGAATCAAAAGCAGCAAAACAATCTCCTGAACTAAAGTAATTTTTAAAAA
>VGKS01000020.1 GCA_016866935.1 Candidatus Pacearchaeota archaeon | reverse complement strand
AAATATTATCGTCGTTAAACTATTTTTAGAGTTCGTTTTACCGTCGGTAAATACAAACATTTAAATATAAGTTGAACTTTGTTTTGTAGAAGGAGGTTAAATGGGAAAAGTTATTGCAAAGAACGTCGTTAAGCGTCAACACGGTTATCTTTACTATGTAGATGCACACGGTAACGTTTGTGAGGCTAAAATGTCTCGCGGCGGGAGAAAGAAGAAGAAAAGGTAGTTCTTCTTGATTCATAGTTTTTGTTTTATTGTTTTTTATTTTTGTTTGGATAGGTTTTTAATGTAGGTTTTTGTTTTGTTCTTATGATTGTAGGCATTGAAACGACTGCTCATACTTTCGGGGTTGGAGTTGTTAAGAATGGAAAGGTTCTTGCAAATGTTAAGGACATGTATAAGCCTCTTGATGGGGGAATAATTCCAAATAAAAGTGCTGAACATCATAAGCTTGTTGCTCAACAGATATGGGACGAAGCTTTATCTAAAGCAGGATGTAGTGATTCCGATATAGAAGCAATTGCGGTTTCTAACGCACCAGGGCTTGCTCCTTGTTTACATGCAGGATTAAATTTTGCTAAGATGAAGGCCACTAAACTTGGTGTTCCTATTGTGCCTGTAAATCATTGTATTGCTCATCTTGAAATAGGACAAAGTGTTGGAGCTAGCGACCCTGTTTTACTATACGCTTCTGGTGCTAATACACAAGTTATTGCTTATTCTTCCGGTAAATACAGGGTATTTGGAGAGACTCTTGATTTAGGAGTTGGTAATTTTATAGATACCTTTGGTAGACATGTTGGGATTCCTTTTCCTGCCGGGCCTGTTCTTGAGGGAAAAGCAAAAAATGGAAAGTATATTCCTGATTTGCCTTATTCTATAAAAGGAATGGATGTAAGTTTTTCAGGAATGCAGACAAAACTAAAGCAACTTTATGAGAAAGGAGTGAGTGTAGAAAATCTGGCTTTTTCAATGCAAGAGACAGCATTTGCGATGCTTGTTGAAGCTGCTGAGCGTGCTCTTGCTCATACTGGTAAAAAAGAATTAGTTTTGGGAGGTGGAGTCGCTTGCAATGCTAGGTTGCAAGAAATGTGTAGAATGATGTGTGAAGAGAGAGGCGCAAAAATGTTTTGTCCTGCTAGGGAGTTTTTAGTAGATAATGGATGGATGATTGCTTATACGGGAGAAATTTTATTTAATTCTGGAATAAAAAATAAACCTAATGGGGTTGAGATTGATGCTCGTGAAAGGACAGATCAAGTTATAGTTAAATGGAAATAACTCGACTAAAAGATGTTTTTGGAATAGATGCTCGTGCTCTAAGCATATTTAGAATATTTATAGGGCTTATTTTATTTTTTGATTTGTTTGTAAGAGTTTTTGCATTTACAGCACATTATACAGACTTTGGAGTTTTACCATTAGAATTTTATTATAAAACCTATTTGGCCGAGGGTTGGTTGTCAATACATATATTAAGTTCTTCAATATATTATCAAGTTGCATTATTTTCTTTGTCTTTTATTTTTTCAATATTTTTGATTTTTGGATATCAAACTAAAATTTCTTCAATAGTTTCATGGTTTTTACTTATATCTCTTCATTCTAGAAATCCAAATATTCTTCAAGGAGGAGATGTAATGCTTCGAGTTTTGCTTTTTTGGGCGATTTTTTTACCTCTTAATTTAAGATATTCTTTAGATTCTAAATTTGTAAAAATGAGAAAAGATAAGTTAATATTTTCTTTTGGAAGTGCTGGTATTTTATTACAAGTTGCTTTTGTTTATTTTTTTTCTGCTTTGCTTAAGACCGGAAAAGATTGGTTTCCTGATGGTACTGCAATATATTATGCTTTAAGTATCGATCAATTTTCCACCCATATAGGAAAATTATTTCTTAACTTTCCCGAATTAATTCAAGGTACAACATTTTTTGTTTATTTTTTAGAATTAATTGGACCTATTCTTTTATTTGTTCCATTTTGGTTTAATAAAATTAGGATTGGGGCTTGTTTTTCTTTTTTTGCAATGTTAATTGGTATGGCTTTATCTATGAGGCTTGGACATTTTTCATTTATAGGAATTGCTTCGTTTATTTTATTTTTACCTTCATTATTTTGGGATAAATTGTCTAATAAATTTAAAATTTTTGAATATAAAGAAAATTATAGTATTTATTTTAGAAAAGGAAATCTTTACTCAAGGGCTATAAATTTAGTTGCATTATTTTTCATAATTTATATATTGGCATGGAATATTCAATCTCTTGGTAAATATAATTCTGTGCCAGATGAACTTGAACCAATTGCTTTCAAATTTAGAATAGATCAATATTGGAATATGTTTTCTCCGTATCCTTTGAAAGAAGATGGATGGTATATAGTTGAAGGTACTTTAGAAAACTCTAGCATAATTGATTTGAGAACTGAAAAATCTGTAACATATGATAAGCCGATTCATGTAGCATCAACTTATCCTAATGAACGTTGGCGTAAATATTTGATGAATCTATGGGATAGAGGATATTCACACCATAGGAGTTATTATTTAAGTTACTTATGTTATGATTGGAATAAGTATAATGAAGTCAAGTTGAATCATGTTAAAATGACTTTTATGCTTGAAATGACTCTTCCAAATTATCAATCTTCAACAATTGAGCCTGTTGTTTTGAGCGAATTAAGGTGCACTTAAAACCTGAATGATTTTTTATAATAATTACTTGAAAGAAATCTCACACTAAAAGATATAAATTTTTATTTAGACAAGTTTTTAAACGGATTACAGTTAATTAATTTATGAAGAGAGGATTTTATTATGCAGCTCCAATAGTTGCTCTTGCTTTGTTTATAATTATTTTAACTTATCTTGATTCCTCTAATGTTCGATTGTCCTCTGGAGAATTTCCACCTAATATTATATGCAAAAATATTGATTGTCTTCTTAAATGTATAAGGCAAGTTGAAACTGGAGGCGAGCCTAATGGCGGAGCTGATGCAGTTGGAGATAAGGGAAGATCTCATGGACATTATCAAATTCAACAAGGGACGATAGATTATGCTTCTAAATATGATAGCTTTCTAAGCGGGGTTAAAGCTACAGATTTATCTGGAACTACTGGAAAACTAACGCCTGATGAAAGAAAAGCACTTTCTGAGAAGATAATGAACGCTAATTGGGCACAGGTAGCTACAGCAAATTCAGATAGGAGAGAAAAAAATTGGTTATGTGAAGATTTGGCGAGAGTCCATAATGGGGGTCCAAGAGGTCACACAAAAGATTCAACTAAGCCATATTGGGATAAAGTAAAAGATTGTATGCAAAAGGAATGTCCTAATGATATTTAAGTTAGGAACTTTAAACAAGAAACATTTATATACTCAATTTTCAGGATATTTATGCCAATGACTAACGAGGCAACTTGTTTTTATTGTTAAAAAATAAAATGGATTACTATGCAATAATCGAAAAGGCAAGAAAGACTGGAAAAGTCGACAAGGGAACTAACGAAGTTACCAAAGCAGTCGAAAGAGGGGTTGCTAAGGCTGTATTCTATGCCGCTGATGTTTCTCCAAAAGAAATTGTTGCTCACTTGGCTGTTATTTCTAAGGAAAAAAATATTCCTTGTTTTGAAGTAGATTCTAAACAAAAATTAGGTGTTGCTGTTGGGATTCCTGTTTCTACAAGCGCGGTTGCGATAATAGAAGCAGGTGAAGCTGATAAAGAAATACAATCTTTACACAAAAGAGGTAAGTAAAAAATGAAAATTGGAAATTTTCAATTGTTAAATTTCTCTACAAGGGGAATAAATTAAACACATGGGTGGCAATAAACAAAGACCTGTCAAAGATAATTCTCAACAAGGACAACCTAGTGCTGCTCCTAGTAAACTTTCTAATGAGCAACCTGCTAAGGCAGTAGTTCAGAGATTAATATTAAGAACTGGAGCTCGTGGAGAAATCACTCAGGTTGATTGTAAAATTATAGAGGGAAGAAATAATGGAAAAGAAATGAGGAGAAATGTTAAAGGCCCTGTTAGAATTGGAGACTTGATTACTTTGAGAGAAACTGAAATTGAAGCTAGAAGAGTTAAGGGAGCTACAAAAGGTGCACAGTCTTGAACATGATATCAAAATGTAATTTTTGTGGATTGGAACAAGAAGATTTTATGGGAATATATTTGTTGAAAAATGATGGTAGCACAGCTTATTACTGCTCTGGAAAATGTCAGAAATCTGCTCTTAAGTTAAAGAGAGATAGAAAGAGAGTTACATGGACTGAGGCTTACAGAAACGTGCATAAAGGCGCAAAAAAGGCTTAAAATTCTCTTTTTATTCTGATTTAGTTTATCGTCGGTAAAGTACTGTTTTTTGGTATAAAGGTTTATAAAGGCAGTTTTCTTTTTTGGCTTGCATGGCTGAGAAGGGTTATACCGGTGAAAATATCAAGGTTTTAGAGGGTTTGGAAGGCGTTAGACTTAGACCTGCTATGTATATTGGTAGCACTTCTAAGTATGGTTTGCATAAACTTGTCGATGAAATAGTTGATAACTCTGTTGACGAAGCTATGGCAGGATTTGCTGATACGATTGATGTTACTCTTAATGCTGACGGAAGTGTAACTGTTGAAGATAACGGAAGAGGAATTCCAGTTGACCCGCACCCTGTTTACAAGGTTCCAACAGTTGAGATTGTAATTACTAAATTGCACGCTGGAGGAAAATTCGATAAAGGAAGTTATAAAATATCTGGAGGTTTGCACGGAGTTGGTATTAGTGTTGTTGCAGCATTATCTAAGGCATTTAAGGTTATAATAAAAAGAGACGGGAAGATTTACCAACAAGAGTATGAAATTGGTAAACCTATTTATAAGTTGAAAACTATTGGAGATTGTGATAAGAAACAGACAGGAACTTCTGTAACTTTCACTCCTGATGAAACTATATTTTCTACAACTAAGTTTGATTTTTCTGTTTTAGAAACTAGATTTAGAGAGATAGCTTTTTTGAATAAGGGTGTAAAAATATCTTTGACTGATAAGATTACAAATAAGAAAGAGACATTTAGCGCTGAAGGTGGATTAATTGACTTTGTTAAGTGGGTGAATAGAACTAGAAATCCAATTCATGCTAAACCTGTTTATTATATGAAAGAACAGGATAAGATTTTTGTTGAATGTTCTTTCCAGTATAATGATGGATATCAAGAAAATGTTCTTAGTTTTGTAAACACAATTAACACAATTGAAGGTGGAACTCACGTTGCAGGATTTAAGACTGCTTTGACTCGTGCAATTAATGATTATGGTAACAAGAATAAAATGCTTAAAGATGGAAATGTTACTGGAGATGACGTTAGAGAAGGTCTAACTGCAATTATTTCTGTAAAAGTTCCAGAGCCTCAATTTGAAGGTCAGACTAAAACAAAATTAGGAAATAATGATGTTAAGGGAATAGTTGACTCTGTTTCTATGATTGCTATGGCTGAATTCTTTGAGGAAAATCCTCAAGTTGCTAGAAAGATTGTTGAAAAAGCAGTTGAGGGACAAAAGGCTAGAAACGCGGCTAAGAAAGCTAAAGAATTAGTTAGAAGAAAGAATGCGTTTTCAGTTGGAGGATTACCTGGAAAACTTGCTGATTGTTCATCTAATAAGACTGAAGAAAGCGAATTGTATCTAGTGGAGGGAGATTCTGCTGGTGGTAGTGCTAAACAAGCTAGAAATAAGGAATTCCAAGCTATATTGCCTCTGAAAGGTAAAATATTGAATGTAGAAAAAGCTCAACCTGTAAAAGTATTATCAAATGAAGAAATTGCAAATTTGATTACAGCTATTGGTGCTGGAATTACTGATCAATTTGACGCTTCTAAAATAAGATACTCTAAAGTTATTATAATGACAGATGCTGATGTAGATGGAGCTCACATTAGAACTTTGCTTCTTACATTCTTCTTTAGATTCATGCGCAAACTTATAGAAGATGGTAAAATATACATTGCAGTTTCCCCACTTTACAGAGTTAGAAAGAGAGGAGACCATTATGTTTATTCAGATAAAGAACTTAAGGAATTATTATCAAAACTTGGACAAAATACAGATGTACAAAGATTCAAAGGTTTAGGAGAAATGAATCCTGAACAGTTATGGGAAACAACAATGAATCCTAAGACAAGAATGTTAAAGAAGGTTACAATTGAAGATGGAGTTAAAGCCGATGAAGTGTTTTCCAAATTAATGGGAGATGAAGTTGAACATAGAAAGCAGTTCATTGCAGAAAGAGCGAACGAGGCGCAGATTGATATTTAATATGGTAAAATCAAAAAGGATAATGGAGGTAAAAAACTAACATGGCAGAAGAACATGAGGAGATTGAAGTTATTGATGTTACTCTTAGTGAGAGCGAAATTGATGAGATGATTGCTCACTTAATGGAGTTGAAAGAACACAAAACAAATGTTCAATTTCCATTAGCTTCTGATTTAGACTTATCTGTTACTTTCACTCATGATGATGAAAATGAGGGAGAAAAAGTTGAATCTGATAAGCAAATGCAGGAGGTTAAACAATAAACATGGCAGACGAAAATGGAAATGGTCATAAAGAAGACCAAGCAGACGAAGAAGTAGCTAAAATGGAAGCTAAGAGACGCGAGAAAGAACAAATAGGAGACGAGAAAGGAGTATTTGGCGCTGAGATAGTCGAAGAAATGGAACAGGCTTTCATTGACTATGCTATGTCAGTTATAGTTGACAGAGCTTTACCTTCAGTTGAAGATGGTTTGAAACCAGTTCACAGAAGAATTTTGTATGCGATGCATATGCTCGGATTGGAACCTTCAAAACCAACAAGAAAATCTGCTACTGTAGTTGGAGAAGTTATAGGTAAATATCACCCACATGGTGACATTGCAGTTTATGATTCGATGGTGCGTATGGCTCAAGAATTTTCTTTAAGATATCCTTTGGTTCATGGACAAGGTAACTTTGGTTCTATGGATGGAGATAGTCCTGCAGCTCAAAGGTATACTGAAGCTAAACTAAGTAAGATTTCTGGAGAACTATTGTCTGACATTGAAAAAGAAACAGTTGTCATGAGACCAAACTTTGATAACTCTTTGAAAGAACCAGAAACTCTTCCTGCTAAGTTGCCTAACTTATTATTGAATGGAGCTACAGGTATTGCAGTTGGTATGGCTACTAATATTCCGCCACACAACTTGACTGAGATTTCAGATGCAGTTATTTCTTATGTTGAGAATTCAAATGTTACTGTTGATGAATTGATTGGAATAGTTAAGGGACCTGATTTTCCAACTGGTGGATTAATTACAGGTGCTGGAATTAAAGAGATGTATAGAACTGGAAAGGGTAAAATTATTATTAGAGCTAAATCTGAAATAGAGGAAGACAAGAAAGGAAAAAGCTCTATTGTTATTACAGAAATACCTTACATGGTAAACAAGGCAGACTTAGTAAAGAATATAGCTCAACTTGCAACTGAAAAGAAATTACCTGATATTTCAGACTTGCGTGATGAAAGTGCTAAAGGAAAAGTAAGAATTGTTATTGAATTGAAAAAAGGAGTAGATCCTAAATTTACTTTGAATCAATTGTATAAATTGACTAATATTCAAACAAGTTTTGATGCTAACTTACTTGCACTGGTTGGTAAACAACCCAGAGTTTTGAACTTACTTGATATAATTAGAGAGTATGTAAAATATAGACAGATTGTTGTTAGAAAGAGAAGCGAATTTGATTTGAATAAAGCACAAGAAAGACTTGAATTAGTTTTAGGATTGTTAATTGCATTGAAACATATTGATGATGTTGTTAATTTCATTAAGAAATCAGAAGATGCTAAGGCTGCTCATGAAGGATTAATGAAGAAATTTGGAATGACTGATAGACAAGCTAAGGCAGTTCTTGAGATAAGATTGCAACAGCTTACTCACATGGAAGCTGAGAAACTTAGGGATGAAGAAAAGAAACTTAAGGAAACTATTTCAGAATTACAGAAGATACTTTCAGATGAGAAAGAAATACTTAAAGTAATTAAGAAAGAAGTTAATGAAGTTAAGAATAAGTTTGGAGATGATAGAAGAACTAAGGTTATTAGAGGGGTTGAAGAGATTACTGAGAAAGACTTAATTGAGAAGAAAGATGTTGTAGTAATGATAACTAACTCTGGATACATCAAGAGAGTTGATTTGAAAGTTTACAAGGAACAGAGAAGAGGAGGAGTTGGAGTTACAGGAACTGATTTGAAAGAAGAGGACTTTGTTACTAGTATGATATCATGTTCTACTCATGATCATTTACTATTCTTTACGACTCGTGGTCGTTTGTATTGGCTTAAGGCTAATGATGTTCCTGCTTCTGAAAGACAGAGTAAAGGTAAGGCTTTAGTAAATGTTCTTGATCTAAGAGATGAAACTGTTGCAAGCGTAATGTCTGTTTCAGACTTTGATAAGGGATACTTGATGTTTGTAACTAAACTTGGTATTGTAAAGAAAGTTGCAGTTTCTGATGTTTCTAAACCAAGAAGCACAGGAGTAAGAATAATGAATATGCCTGCTGATGGTAGTGATGTTTTGATTAGCGTAATGAGAGTTAGTGATAAACAGGAAGTACTAATTACAACAACTGATGGTAAGGCTATAAGATTCGATGCTGATGAAGTTAGACAAATGGGAAGAGCTTCTTACGGAGTTAAAGGAATAGAACTTAATGCTAAAGATGAAGTTGTTTCACTTGTACCTGTTCCTGTAAAGAATCCTGAAAAGACTTCTATATTGTCAGTTACAGATAAGGGATATGGTAAGCGTTCTGCTCTTGATGAATATAGATTGACTGGTAGAGGTGGTAAAGGAGTAATTAATATTAGAACAGAAGATAAGAATGGTAATGTTGTTCGCTCGTTGCCTGTTACAAATGATAGTTCAATTATTGCAACAACTAAACAAGGAATGGTTGTGAGGATTAGTGTTGATGAGCTTAGAGAAATGGGTAGAGCTACACAAGGCGTTAGAGTCGTGAAGTTAAAAGATAACGATAAAGTCGTAGACGTTGTGTTAGTGCCTGAAGAAGAAGTTAAAGTGTAGCTATTCTCCATAAACTTTCAAATAAAATCTTCATCGTATTAGTATGTTCCTTGGATTTAATCTTAATAGCAGATATCTCTGATTCTAATAAAACATGATAAACTGAATTGTTCGCTATAAAAATAGCTTCTTTAGAGTTCTTTAAATCTATAAGGTATTTTACTTCTGTATATTTGTCTATCTTTTCTTGTAAAGATGTTCCAGATTTTTCAAGAATTTGTCTTACCTTAATTCCTTTATCTTTTCTTAAATTTCTAAATTTGTCTGTTCTATAATCTATTTTTTCAATAGCATTATCCATATTACCAATTATGAGAATTTCTTTAGTAGCATTATTTATAATCTCATCAAAAATCTTGTAAACAGCTAAATTTCCTTGAAATATTTCAGTAAATGGTTTTTCACCCATTTGGGATTGCATTTGGTTAAGAGAAGGTAAGACTTTCTTAAGCGAGTTCTTTTTTTCATCAAGCAATTCAATCAGTTTTTGAGGTTTTGATGCGATAAAATTAGTCTTGCTTCCAATAATGACGGTGGAAAGTAATCCAATCAACCTAAGTTTATCAAGAGTTTCATAGACTGTGCTTCTAGGCATATTTACTAACTCTGTAACTCTATTAGCCGTAGCACTTCCCAGTTTAAGCAAAGCTAGGTAAACTTCAGCTTCTTTATTGCTAAGACCATACTCAATTAACTCTTGAATCATAAAATAGCATATTGTGGCTAAATATAAAGCTTTGTATTGTCGGCGAATTTTGACGGCAAAATGTTAAATAGATTATTTTTTGGATTTTTTTATGGAAACTGAAATAGTAAATTATGGGTATACTGTAGAATTAGGACGGTATGAAGATTATACAAAGATAGCAGAAGCTTTATTATTAGAGGCTAAAAATGAGAGAAAGGGTAGACGGGTTGAAGGATATAGAGATAACAAACACCTTATTACTGTTAAAGGTATTGAGGCTTTACTAGGAGTTCGGGAAACTAAGATTATTAGTTTAAATAGCCCTATAAGCAAGAATGTTGGTGCGTCATACCACGAGGTTTTATATGGAGATCATACCTTTATTGCAACTAGTCCTAACCCTCATGTTTTTATTATAGAGTCATTTAGGACACGACTCTAGAAGAAGTTAAAGTATAGAGATTAACTATTTTAATGTTCTAATTATTGTATATTGTATGAAAATCAAGGACTTTCCAGAGGAAAGTAGGCCTAGGGAGAGATTTGTTAAACTCGGGCCTCACTCTTTGAGTGATGCTGAATTATTGGCGATAATTTTGAGAACTGGGACTAAAAATCTAGTTATTTCTTTCTAAGTTTTAAAATCGATAAGATACCTTTAACAATGAGGGTGTGAGTTAAAAACACAATATTTAAATACTATAGCTTTAACATATATTCATAAATATTAAACATATAACTAAATACTAAACATATGGCACTATTTTCAACTAAAGAAAACCGAATAAAATGTGGAAGATGCAATACAGAATTTGATTTTAGTAAAAATGTAGATAAATGTCCTTTATGCGGTTTTGGTAGACACTTGTTTAGTGAAATTATCATTCCAGCAATTCAAAATACTTCAGTTTCATTTGAATCTAGAAAAAGTGATTATCTGACAATCCCTCCTCAATTTTCAT
This sequence comes from Candidatus Pacearchaeota archaeon, assembly GCA_016866935.1. Taxonomy (GTDB): domain Archaea; phylum Nanobdellota; class Nanobdellia; order Pacearchaeales; family GW2011-AR1; genus SICU01. The sequence goes on along the minus strand of VGKS01000020.1, from coordinate 5,329 downwards.
TACCTGCAGGAAAGATAGTTGTAAATAATACTACTCGGATAGTAGGTTCTTGGGGAATGGTGAATGATTTCTTTTCTGGAAAAGCCTTGCTAAGAATTAATGCGAATATGATAAAAGAGAATAATAAAGAATATGTATCTCTATACGATCTTATAGAAAATGCTAAAAAAATAATGGCTTCTCATAAACTCACTAAACTTAAAGGATTTCCCAATGATGTGACTGCAGAATCCTCAGTAGGAAGGCTAGTTTATCATTTTGTTGATGGTTTCCATAAAATGGGTTTATTCGAAGTAAAACCTCTAAAGAAATTTGAAGGTGATAAAATATGGAACGAGGACTGGAAGAATATACTCATTAGGCCGACTATAGCAGGCTTATCTTTTGCTAGGCTACCAAATAAGGTTTTTGACGAAAATAACTATGAAGATCAAACCCTAACAGTTTCGGAAAGCGAATGGATTATTAATTATTTAAGAGAAATAGATAAAGAAGGTTTTAAGGAATATACCCTACTGAAGGAAATTGTATATTTCATTAAAAAGGGAAATAATGGAAATAAAGATTTATGGGAATGGTTTAAGGGAAGAGATTCTTTTGTTTCTTATGTAAAGTCATGGAGTGATAAGAAAGATGACTCTAAAGCATTTGAGAAACAGCTACATAATCTTGCACAAACGTTTAGTTCTGGTAAAATATCTTTATTGCGCGAGCTAGGTATTATCAAAAATAAACGTAATGATTATACTATTATAGGAGAGATTTTATGATTAATCCCATTGATTTTAAGGCATCTGAAACCATAAAGATGAATATGGTTCATGGCTTGGATCAATTATCTTCAAGATATCAGTCTATAAAAGATGGGTTACCAGAGTTAATAAAAAACAGCAAGGATCATTATTTTAGGTTGGGGGTTAGTGATAAAACTGACAGACAAATTGTAGTGATTATTTCAGAAGACAAAACCCAATTGGGGGTTCTTGATTTTGCCGGAGCTCAACTTTCAGATTTCAATGGATGGGAAGAATGGAACAGTCAAACTGCAAATAGAAAGGAAAAGTCTGAAAATATTGAAGCAGGTTTTGGAAATGGTGGAAAATCTTTTATGGTAAGAGGTTGCCTAAAGAGATCCAGTCTTTGTGGATATATTAACGGAAAAATAAATAAAAAGGGATTTATTAATGATTCTAAAGATCTAAAATATAAAACTGTAACTTTCCAAACAAAAGATAATTTATTAATAAATGATTTAAAAGATTCTGATTTCAAAAATGTCTTAAATAAAGAGATTGAACCATTTGGAATAAGTTTTGACCAGCTTCCCATAGATGCAAAAAATTCTTTTTTAAAAAGAAAATCTTTTACACTAGTTCACTTATATGATTTAAAAGATTGGAAAAAAGTAGATGAGTTTGTAAAAGATAGAAAAATAAGAATGATTCCAGCAGATTTAATGTCTCATGCTCAAGCTTCTCTTACTATCGAAACTTGTTTTGTTTGGGTTCAAAGAGGAGATAAACTAGTCTATCCTAAATCGCTTGAGGTTACAGAACTAGAACCTATGTCTGAATTAAGACAGATTGAATTCTTGCCATTGCCAAGTGAATTAGAAGATCCTGTAACTGGAGAGATGATTAAAATTAATGTAAATAATAATGATGGTTTACAAATATTTCCCTGTAATCAAAATTTACGCAATACTGATACTTTAAAGGCCAGAAATGTAGTTAGGATATGGAATGATCGTAATCTTGTAGCTAATTGGAGTCTTGCTGATTTAGCGCCGACTACAATGTCTGGTTTTATTCATGCTAAACTTGTTTGCACGGCATTGACTGAAGAATATCAAGATGGTTCAACAAGGATGATTTTAGTAGATTCTGATTTAACTCGTGCTCTTCGTCATTGGACTATTAAGAAGTTAAATGAAGTAATTAGCAATATTCAAGAGCTACAATCTGAAAAAGAGTCTGTTGAGGACAAATTAAAGGCTTCAAAGGCTCTTGATAAAATAAGGGAATTAATGTCTAAATTCCTAGAACAAAATAATGAAAATAACCTAAATCCTGGAGACAATGATACAAAAAGAAAACCGCAAATAAATATTAAATGGGGACAGAGATTAGATGAGATAGTTTTAGAATCTAAAGATTCTCAAATACTAAAAGTGGCTAAGGGTGTAAATGTTCCAATAATTATTAAAGGATACGAGTTAAATAATGGAAATAGATTGCCTTTAAAGTCCCTACCTCCATTTTTTATTAATTCTGAAGAAGATATTGTAGACTTAGTAAGTAGAAACTCAATTAAAGGTGAAAAAAGTGGCAAAACAAAAATTAATTTAGAAACCAGAGATGCTAAAATAAAATCTAATAAAATAGAATTAGAAGTCATAAAATTAAAAGATATTCAAATTAATTACGAGGACAAATTAATTAGACAAGGGGAAAGATTTGAGATAAACATTATAGGAATTACAGAAGAAGGTGAAATGAAAGAAAACATATCTTTTGAAAATTCTATTGATGAAGAAGGAATGGGTAAAATAAATAGATCGGGTATATTTATTGCAGGAACCCAAGAAGGAATAGCAACAATAAGAATTAGATATGGAGAAGGAGATGAAGATTTCAAGAAAGTACTCTTAAAAATAGGTAAAGAAAAAATTAATAATCAAAAAAGTTCAGATATACCCTTAATAATGTTTTGCGGAGATATTGCTCCTGGAAGAGAAAACTGGCCGGAAAATCAAAGAACTATACCTGCCGGAGAGTCTTATCCTACAATTATTGATTCTGAACCATTTTGGCTCAATATTCCTCCAGCAATAATTTGGATTAATGCTCGTAGTAAAGAGGCTAAAAAGATTAGAGAAATTGGTAATGAAAAAAGATTAGTTAGTATGAAATCTAGAACATTTCAAGATTTTCTTTTAGTGAAATGTTTTGAAATATTAAAAAGGTTAAAACTAAAACAAAAAATCTCAGATTCTTCTATAACATTTATAGAGACATTACAAAGATTATCTCAATCAGAAACAGAGTCATCTGAATTTTTAGATTTAGCACAACAAATAATAAATAGCTTAATGCAATCACACAAGGAAGATGAGTATTAAATCAGGTTTAAGTTCTACGGAAGAAGTCTTATTGGCAGCTTTTAGATTATCTACTGATTCGCTTAGAGAGTTTACTGAGTGGGATTTAACTGTAGAATCTTGGAAATTGAATAAAAATAGATGGGGTCTGCAAGGACATGAAGAATATCCAGACCATAAAAGGGTTATGAATGAAGTAATGGCAAGAGGAACACAAAAAATAGTAAGTAGAGGCTGGATAGAAAGAACAAGACCAAATCATTATAAGATAACCCAGTTAGGATTAGTAAAAGCTAAATCCCTATTAGATATAAGCCAATCAGAAAAAAGAAATGTTAATTTATACGAAGCTATTTCGGTTTATGTAAAAAATCCTATTTTTGAGTCATATTTCTCAAATAAATCTCTACCTGAAAACTGGTTAGATGTTGCATCTTTTCTGAAATTAAATAAATACGACATTGAGACCCTTAATAAAATATTAAATTATATAAATAATATAATACGAGAATCATTAAATTATTTAGAAGAAAATAAGATTGGTGCTTTAATAAGAGGAAAATCCTCTCAAAATAAACCAATAACAAAAGAGAGAATAATTGAATTAGAGAAATTCATTAAAGCAGTCGAAGAGAAGTTTAAGTCACAATTTGATGCAATAAGACAAAATAAGAAATAAAAATTATTTTTCTATAATTAAGATTCTATCTATTTTAGTAGCATTTCCTCTCTTTTTACCCCATATTTTAGAAACTTTATTATCGTCGCTAATAACATCTTCTATTATTGGTTCTACTAATTTAAAACCTAGTGGCTTAGCACATCTTTCCCAGACTTGTTTTGCAAGATTTTCTATATGATTCCCAAACTTATTTTTTACATCTCCTATAACTAGGACAGATTTACTCTTAGGTTTTAGAACTCTTTGCATTTCTTTTAAAACTTCAGTCATAAAATTACAGTATTTATCTAAAGATTGAGAGAAAAACAGGCTTTGGTCTACTTTTTTACAATTCTCTCCTAAAAACCAGACCCTTATCCAATTATATTGCCCATATTTTATAACTCTAAGATAAGGCGGAGAAGTAATTATAAGATCTATACAAGAATCTTCAATTTTTTTAATTCTTCTTGCATCGCTTCTATAAGATATCCCTTTTTGCCAAGGTCTCTGGTAACATCTTTCTAGTTTTTTTAAGAGTAAATCAAAAGTTTCTCTTTTAGGTTTTATTAATTTCTTATCTGCGATATAATTTTTTACATAATTAGGAGACATAGAGAAAGTATTGGGCATACTTAAAGACAGATAACCTTCAGAACCACCATGAATTATTCCTTCAGTTAAAGCAGTTATAAACGCATCAACACTATTCTTTTTCCAGTCTAGTTCTTTCTTCAAAAAAACTAGTTGTTTTAAAGTATAATCATGAAATATCATTCTTATATTTTCTTCTTCGTTAGATATATCAATTTCTTCGGACACTTTTATAAAATTTCTTTGAAGTTCATTAATTCTGCGGATAATAGTTGATTTCAATGGAACATTTACTTTAGCTTTAGTTAAAAGAAATGCTAATGGGCTTTTATCATTGCCAATTCCTATTCTTCCTTCAGCGCAAGCTTCTAAAACGGTAGTGCCTCTTCCAGAGAATACATCTAAAACAAAATCCCCTGGCTTTGAATATTTTCTAATAAAATGATTTGGAACTGATGGTGGAAACATAGCCATATAACTACATATAGTATGAAGTTTATTCAGACTCTTTGGATACTCTTTCCAAGTAAGATTACTGGAATTTTCTTTAATTTGATTATCTGTTAATAATACTTGGGGATTACAAACACCTATGTCTTTTTTTAAATCATCCATAAATCCCCTTTTATAATCCATATCTTTCTGACTTATATATTTATTGCTATTTATTTCCTAAATCTCCTACAGTCATCTCTCCAGATCTACTTTCTGCTCTGCAAAAACTACATTCTCCATCCCTGTCAAGATTATCCTCGGACACAGATTCACCACAATTCATACAATTAACTCTTTTTTCCATTCTCAATTTTCTCCTTTCCCATTTATATTCTTATCTCTGTTAAAAAACACATCATATATTATATTGAACCACAAAATAAACAGACTTCCTAGAAAAAATCCTAATCCCAGACATTCTTTGAAAGCCATACAAATGTCTGTACAGAAAACTTAAATATTTGTTTTATTTTGTTTTA
>VGKS01000019.1 GCA_016866935.1 Candidatus Pacearchaeota archaeon | reverse complement strand
TGTTTGTAGAAAGTTCATTTATTCCATTTCCAAGCGAAATAGTATTGCCTCCTGCAGGAGTTCTTGTTGCAAGAGGAGAAATGAACTTCTTGATTGTACTTATTTCTTCTATATTCGGAAGTTTATTAGGAGCATTTCTTAATTATTATATAGGAAAACATTTTGGAAGGAAAGCAATTGACCATTTGGTTAGTAAATATGGCAAATTCATGTTGATAAGTAAGAGTTCTTTAGATAAATCAGATTATTATTTTAAAAATCACGGAAGCATAACAACATTTAGTGGCAGGTTGATTCCAGCAGTAAGACAACTTATATCCATTCCAGCCGGCTTTGCCAACATGCCTTTAAGAAAATTCTTTTTATACACTTCTCTGGGAAGCGGAATATGGTCTGCAATACTGATTTATGTGGGAGTTTTATATGGTAATAACAAAGAGAACATAGATCATTTCTTGAGTTCAGCGACGATAATTGCAATTATAGGAGTTTTAGCAATTATAGGAATTTATTATTATTTCAAAAAATCAAAGAGTAACTTTCTTGGCGTTAAGAATTGATTCCAACTCAAGCTTTTCAGTAGCCTCAAGTATTTCACAATTAGCAACTTCTATTCTATAACAGTTTCCTTTTATTGTAATTTGAGTTTCATTTCCTTTCAATATTTCAATTACTTTATTTCCAGGTTTATTTTCACATGTAGCCCATAAATCTCTTTTCAAACCAGCATCCCAGAAGTTCAAGTTACCAGCTATGACTCTCATTTGGTTATCTGTTATGAAACTTGAAAGGCTTCCTACTGCTAAAGGACCATATCTGCATTCTTGAAGACCATCGCTATTTATTGACAAATATACAACAGATCTGGGCTTCATAAGATCCGATTCCCCAACAACTTTAATATTATTATCTCTGGGATCATTTCTTACATAGAAATTGTAAAGTGCAAGTCCAGCAGGAGTCTGTACATAATAGCTATGATGAAATACCCCTATTTCTCCTATTTTCTTTTTTGAAAATGTTAGACCTTGATATTCAAAATAACTCATACTCTTAAAGAATGAGCTAGCAACTATGAAAACCACGACTAAAATAGCAAGGAATACTAAAACTCCTAGAATTTCTTTTTCGATTTTTCTTTCTTTAGCTTTTGTTATATTTTTTGCCATATTATATTGTGTTTTCTGGTTTTTTAAAATTAATTAGGGTGTTATTCCAAGAACTTTATATAAAAATGCATCAAGAGTTTTCATATCCCCCTCGATAAATATACAACTATCTTGTTCTCTTATTACCGGAGTTTCACTATTTCTTATAACAATCATTGGTTCTGAGCAGTCTTTTTCAGGCAAATCTCTTGTACACTCACCATAACAAGCTTCATTTATTCTTCCGATATAGGCTCCGAGGCTATTATATACCTCCTGAAGTCCTCCATCAATTTGAGAATCAACATATACTTGTTTACCTCCAAAGTCTGCAAGATTCTTGTCTATAGTGTAAAGAGATAAATCTACTTCTTCAACATGATGTGTGAAGTAATACTTCTGAGTCCCTACTGTATAAATCCAATATTGACCATTATTACTAAATCCTTGAACTTCTTCAGCAGAACTTTGACCTTCAAAGCTTACCATGCTTAAAGCAAAACCTAATGTGCTAAGCAAAAGTAATGATATTATGAATATCCCTGATATTCTTTTTCTTCTCTGTTCCTTTCTCTCAATTTCACCTAGTCTTCTCATAATAATAAAAGAAAAAATGTCTTTAAAAACCTGTTCTTGACTTCAAAAATGCTCAGACTTTCATCAGAGCGATAAAAAAAGAAAGAAAAAAGAAAAAATAAATTCACCTATAATTAGGCAGTAACAGAAGTAGCTGCAGTTGCAGTTGTTCCTGTCAATTTCTGACCTACGTTAGTAGATGGTTCCTGTGTTGTCAAGTATGTTGCTGCATTTGCAGTATCACCTTGGTCCCAACCTGCTACAAGTGTAGCGATCTTGGAACTTGCCCATGGGTTAGCGAATGTTTGGATTATCCATTCACCGCTACCAGCGCCTGTAGCTGCAGTCCATGATGCACCGCAACCAGCGTTATTAAGCAATGTAGATGCAGCTGAGTTTACACAGCTACCTCCAACAACGATTAAGTTCTTTGAGGACATTCCAGAGCCCTCAAGCTCATCGTCCATAACTCTCACGTTTCCAAGTGTACTTGAACTTGATCCTTCAGTCAAACCGTCTACGTAAATCATAGCAACAGCTTGTTCTTCAGGATAGCTCAATACAACATTATACTGGTCTGAGTCAGTTTGGTCCATTGTTGCCAATGTTCCCCATTGGTCAAGTTTGACATAAATGTCATCTGTTGACTCCATCTCAATACCAGCATCTCCGTAAGCAGAACCCTTCATATCACGGTCAGCATTCCAAGAGAATGTTACTTCTGAAACACTTACTCCGTTGTCACTCACTCCAGCTCCAGATGTCTCCACAATTACTGTGTTGTATGTATCTGATTCGTCTTGTTCTTCGAACAATACTACTGCAGGACGAGTTATGATCGCACCACCTTCCATCAAATGAACTCTTACAGTGTTAGCAGTTCCTGAGGTACTAAAGTTGTACGTAAGTGTACCAATTGTAGCAGTGCTCGAAACAGTACCAGCGCTAGCAGAAAGATTCATTGATATACCAGAGGCAAAAGTATAGTTGGTTCCATTTGTAGGACCACTTATTGCGACATCAGTATAACCGTCTCCATCAGGGAATCTGAAGCCAGTTCCGTCTGTACCAGCACCATCAACATCACCTAAGTTGATTGTTAATGGTTCATACAATGCAAGGTTCGCTCCCTTATCAGTCTCAATTGAAGGGAAAATTACTAATTGTCCAGCAGAAGATGAATCTGGGAAGTTCAATCTAACATTTTGAGAGTTGTCTCCAGCCTTGTTATGCCAGTAGGATAAGGTGTAAGCACCTCCTTCAATGTTAATTGTTCCAGATCCTTCAGAAGTGATAGATGCGCTGTACTTGTCACCTGTGATTACGTTTGTAAATTCAACATCATCATCAGAATAACCAGTTGTTCCGTTAGTTAATGTTGTTAACTCAACGATAACAGCTTCATCTTCATTTCCAACTACAGAATAGGCAGATTCATTGATCTGTCCTAACTCTCTAACTATAATAGGCCATTCATTACTGTCTCCAAGGAACGCTGAAGGATTTCCTCCTGATTTGTTGTTCAACCATTCCCAACTTGAAAGAGTTTCCCCCTGCCAACTTGTAAATGAAATGGATGCCATATCGGTTCCAGATGGAGCTATCTCAATTTCTTCTCTTTCTTCAGAGTTATCAAGATCAACAGCTAATCCTTCGAAAAGCAATCTGAATGAACCGAAGACAGGGTCTACGAATTCATCTCCAGCTGCAATAAAGTCGCTGCTTCCATCTTCAGCAAAAACCTGGATAGTGAACTGTGTCATGTTTCCAGGGTAAGCTGTGTTTTGGAATGTAACTTGTGTTCCATCAATAGCGTCGTTATCAGTACCAACTTTAACTTCCTCTCCATTTTGAAGAGTAATTCTATTAGCACCAACAAGAATTTCTGCTTGGATTATATTTGTAGCAGTAGATTCGTCTGCAGTGTTTACTGCAACCTCAACTCCTAAGATTTTCTTAGAAGCAGCTTCGTCAATTTCCTTTTGGTCTGATTGACCAGCAGAATTTGTAACTTTAATTGTTGCAGAATCATCTGATGCAGCTACAAGTTCTACGGTGTAGGTTTCTCCCTCAACTTCAACAGTTTGAGAAGGAACTGAGCTTGCGCTTCCTACGCTTAAGAACAGAGTTTCAGCTGATCTGAATAATACAAGTTTTGTATTGTCAGTTGCAGATGAAACTGTGAAATCTGTACCGAACAAAGTTATACTTTCACCTTCAGAATCTGAATGTGTAAAGTTAACTGTTTCATCGAAAGTAACTGTAGCATTGTACAAGTAAGTTGCAGCAGTTGTACCATAGAACAATCCAACGCTAGGGTCAGATGATGTTGTAGGTTCCTTTGCAAAAATCACTCTTGGGTTACTTCCGAAAACTAACTGATGTTGAACCTCAGCATCAACGTTTCCAGAGAAATCTGTGTCTCCAAGAACCATTGGGAGGTTTGTATCAGTTGCAGATGATCTAACAGAGTTCAATGAGTTGTTTAGTTGAAGAGGTGTAGATGAAGTGAAAAGCTCGTAAGCTTCGTTACTTGCAGGTGAACCACTTGAACCGCTTGATGATAAAGCAGAACTCAATGCTGTAGATATATCAGTAACAGCAGAAAGATCTAGGCTATTACCATATACTATAGCAACGTCAGCCATACCATTCTGTACGAATGGAGCAGGGAAGTTAGCAGCTGCAGCAGTTGCAACTGTCAATCCAAGCATAGCTGTTGAAGCCATAGCAGATGTAATTTTCCTAAAATTAAATTTCATTATTTTAAATAAACCTCCTTTCAGCTTTCTCGCGTGGCAACTCCGCAGAGTTCCTCATCAAGGAAGTCGCATGTTTAATCAGCGACCCGCCAAGTGAGCCGTGCAATATACGATTTGTTTCGTTTTGTATCGGTCTCATTTTATTTATTCGCCCAAAAGAGCGTTAAGTAGTCTACTCAAAGCCTCTTTAAAAAGCTTTCTGTACCTGTTCGTTTATTATATACTACAAAAGTCCAAGTTACAGATTACTATATAAACCTTGGCTTGTCACTACCAAATGATTAAACAAAAACACCGTTGTTATTCATATTAATATATGGTATTTTTAGAATATATGGTATGGAAAGACATATAAATGCACAACACTATTATAGGCTATAAAATGGCTCAAAAAACACGCATAAAGGAGATAACTATAACAGAAGACAGAGGAACCTTTTCATCTTTCTTCAAAAAGTTTTCTTCAGAAAAAGAAGGCTTTGATTTCAAAGGTCTGGCATCCTTAAGGTCATTATTATCAAACGAAAAAGCAAGAATAATTCATGTAATAAAATCCAGAAATCCCAAGTCAATATATGATGTTGCTAAGCTTGTTAATAGAGACTTTAAGTCAGTCTCTGAAGACATAAAGTTACTGGAGGAGTTTGGATTCATAGACTTAATAAAAGAATCAACAGGAAAGAGAGAAAGACTTAAACCTGTTATAATAATAGACACCCTGAAGATTGATATTGTTCTATAATCAATAGCATATCTTTGCCCTTACTATTATATTTCCAGGGAACTGAGGTATAAAGTAAGAGTTTCCAATGTAATTATTAGCGCAGTTTCCTGAACTTACAAATAATATTTCTTCACTTCCTGAAGAATTGGTACTATATTCAGCCAGTATTTCATATCCTTTATATGGATATTCTGGACCTACATTCCATGCAGAATCAGTAATTTCTTTAATAGTATCTTTAGCAACATCACAAGAACTTTTTCCATTCATACAATTATTATCAAAAGAGTGACATTCCTTAATTAATTCATTAAGGGCTCTACTGTTTTGTCTTACTACACATTCAGTAGTTTGCTCCATAGAACTTTCAATGAACTGATATAGTATTTCACTTTCTTTTTGAGATGGCTCGGGATTCCTCAATTTTATGCCTAAGAATATTACTATGGCTATAGCTAATATTACTACAATAAGCACAAAACCTACTATCTCTTCCTGTCCTTTTTTCTTTTTCATCATTTTACTGTATCAAATCCCATTAATATCTTACCTATCTCACATTTATTTTGTTTAAGTTCTTGATCGAATCTGCATAATGAAACAAAAGATTCATAAGCCTCAAAATTTCCTGAATTTACTAATGTTATTTGGTTACATTTAGGATAATTTTCAGTCGTACATTCACTACTTTCTTCTAATGGATAAACCCTACTAACTCTAAGTAAACTCGTATCTGTCCAGAATCCTCTGTAGGTGTTTCTTTCCTTCAATAAGAATACTTTATCTAAATCAATGCAAGAGGCACAATCATCACTAGCTATCCAATTAAATTCAGGAGTTCCAGCTATCTTTCTTACTTGACTGAGTACAGCATCCTTTCTTAAATCCTCAACATCACCTCTTAATGATCCAAACCTTATAGATACAAAGAATACAGACACTATTCCAAATAGTATTATTATGGCAACTATTATGAAAACCATTTGCTGTATTTTAAATTGTCCTTTACTCATTAGAATACTCTGCACGAACCAAGTTCGTTACTCCTCCTTTCTAACCCCTCTGCTATAAGCATTACTTGTCTTGCAAAGTCTCTAGAGCTACTTACGTTAGCAGCTAAAACAAAACTCTGTAAATCAGAGGCTAAATTATTAGAACATCCGCTTCCTTGCAAGTAAATAGCTTTCTTAGCGTAAACGGCTCCTAGTTCAGAAGCTCTTTTCATTAATCTGCTTATCTGACATTCATAAATTTCATAATCTGAAAATATTGCAGCAAACATTAAACCGTCACCTTCATAATACATATCGTTTCCATCTTTTGTAACTGTTTCAGATTGTGTATTTACATTAATGTCACAACCTATTCTATTGAAACATACACTGGTAACATTACGTGCACAATCATTTATTGAATTGGTTTTATTTATTCCAATATCTTGTTTACCATCAATGGATAAATCGTTAATTAAATCTTCAACACCATCAGGTGGATTTACAAAACAATATTTCGCTCCGTAAATTGATATTACATCCCCTACTTTAAATGGTGCAAATAGAGGATTCACCATAATATGGAGCTTTTTATCTTCAGTTTCCTCAATTTCTCTTGAAAACAAATATTTATCATAAACAGATTTTCTTATACTTTCTTCAGACCACTGATTTCTTGTTTTAGAAGAGGTACTTAATCTTTGGACCCCAAAGGTTCCTTGAGTAGAACATTCATTATAAACTCGAGTATCTGTTGCAAAGTTAATTACTGAGTATCTATTATCTTCAAGATTTGTCTGAATTGGATTAAGAAGATTTGCAACCTCTCCAGCAACTAAAGTATCTCTTTGAGTATCGCTCGAGCCTATCAACTGAGTTGTTATGTATATTGCAGCCCCAAGTATAGCTGCTCCAGCAATAATTGCAAAAATCCAACTAAAAGTGAAATCAACTCCTTTCCTATTCATTGCAAAGACCCCACCAACTGTTTCACTTTATCTTCTATTTTCTTTATAATTCTCTCTATTTCTTTATTGTCTCCAGTATAATCGTCCTCTATTCCCCAAATTATCTCATCCCTGCCATATTTTTTATTGTTAAATATTTCAGAAGGAACATTATCTGCAACAATAACCATCAAATTAACTTTGTATCTCAATAAATCAGTAGTTATGGGTTTAGGCCTTCCAGATATTCTTATCCCAAATTTTTTAGCAGTTTGGACTTGGATTTTATCTAAAGGGTAAGCCCCAGGCAATAATCCTGCACTCATGCAAATAAATTCTTTATTTTTATTAAATTTATTAAAGAATGCTTCAGCAACTTTACTTCTAAATCTATTATGTTTGCATACAAATAATACTATCTTTGGATTATTCATTTTACTACCTCATTATTTTAACAAGAGACTCAAACTCTCCCTTAGATAATCTTATACTAACCTTTCTGTTTCTTACTTCAAAACATTCGAATGTGTCTAATGAAGAAGTATCTATTTTTTCTATTTTTTGAAAAGCAAAATCTTTTGCTTTTTCAGGAGGATAGAGAAATACATTGGTGCTTTGCTGTTGAAATCCAGAGGAAGCAGTTCTCAAGGCTCTTAATTGAGATGTGTATCTTCCAGCATCAATATTATTTTCTATACTTCCAAAACAAACAAATTCTATTCCACTAGGTATTGAAAAGTTAACAACTCTCTTTGTTGTCGCACTTGACCATATTTCATCGACTGTTTTCTGAAATTCCCTGTAGAATAGTCCAACTTCCGCTGTTTTTCCAACTTGCAAAAATACAGTTATTCCATAAACTGCAACACCTATTAATGTAATTATAATAATCACTGAGAAAATCATTCCAAATGATATTTCAACACTTCCTTTTTTCATATAATTCATTAATAATCCAAGCATTAAAAGGTTTATGTAATAACTCTTTAGGGTTCTAATAAATTATTTAATATTAGTTGCGCTAGCCACCAATGAACATGTATTGGGTCCTGGTTCATTGTTGAAGACATCTCTACATTTAATATAGTAGGCAAGGTTAGGTTTCCATTCGGAATAATGACTCTTTTTATTTGAAGCAGATAGATAAAACATCTCTAATCCCTCATCAATATTAAAGTTGCAACTATTCAAAGAGTATCTACATTCCGCGTCTTCATTTGTAACTATCTTAAGAGCATCGTTTGAAGAATCTCTATAAGCTCTAGTCACAATAGGAGCAAAAGTGTCTACGATTACAGTAAATTCAGTTTCAGCCTCAGCAGCGTTTCCGCCATAATCAACGCATCTAAATTTGTAATTATAATTTCCTGTAGGTAAGTTAAGTCTCTGAGTATGTTCTACAGCATCTGTTTCAAACATCAAGACATAACTATCAGGAAATCCTGTCGCACTAAATGAACATATAGCAATTCCTTCACCCGCTCCGTCATCAGTAGTTACTTTTAATTCAACAGGGACAGTATTTGAGTTTCCAGTAGCTGTTCCATTCGGAGAAGTAAATATTATATTCAAAGGTTGAGAACCTCTAAGATTGTATTTGTAACTTACAACATTAACATTTCTATCCTTTTCAGGTTTTTGAGGCTGATCCTTACATCTTACAAAGAAATTGTTAACTTGTCTATCTACAATTCCTGTGAAATTAGTCTGACAAGTGTACAATTCACGAGCATTAACTTGCTTCAACGTCGTAGCACAATTCATATTATTTTCCATTACATCATATGACTTATCTTGAGTGCTCCATTTACAAGTAGATGGTTCATTAACATAGAAACTTACTGGAACACTTCCTGCATTGAATTTAACATAACTATCGCTAGGTATCGAATTATCTACTATTACAGGTGCAGTTGTATCTGGAGATGGGTTAACACATAATTGTATTGCATATTCATCAACATTTTCATTTCCGTTTTTATCTCTGCATCTTACGAAGAAATCATATTTTCCATCAGTAAGTAATTCAGGAGCTTCAGCATTCAATGCTTCAGGACTAGGTAATGAAAATTGTTGAGTATGGTTATATAAGAATAAGTTTGTTCCTCCAAAGAAGAATTGCATATCATCAAATTTATCTTTATGGTCAATATCTATTTTACATTGAGCAGGTTCATTAGTAGTGATTCCAAATTTAAGAGGAGTAAATGCTTGTAAACAACCATTTGCATTATTATTATAAACAATTTTAGTTCCAAGTGAAGTGGGTCTTGTATCATGATTAGTGTATCTGTGATTCTCAGTCAATGCATCTGTTGAAGGAGTTATTGTAGGCGAAGTTGCATCGTTAGGATTAACCCAAACGCATTTCTCCTCAGTAGTTCCAGTGTTAACAAGTTCACATGATTGTCCAAGAGCACGACATCTGTATTCAGAACAAGGTCTAAATGGATCTCCATTACACTCTTCACAATATTTTCCTCCAACCGGTGCTTCATAAGGAAGGCATTGGAAATTATATATTTTTTGAGATTCTTTTTTGTAAGTAATGGCAAAAACGACGACTGCAACGCCTATTCCTATTAAGCCAGCATAAGTAAATTCTCCGCCAGTTAATACAGGGCCATAGACTCCTTTTCCTGCTGTTCCAAAAAATTCAAATCCTCGTGGACCAAGGGAATTAATGATGCTAGTTGTCATTATTCCAGCACCTGCAGCAATGCTTAACGCTTTAGTTAATCCGTCGTCCCAGCCTGCAAGTCCCCCTATAAGTTGAATTGCTCCCACGATTCCTGCAGCGAAAAGAAGCCCATCTGTTAGATATCCCACGCCTCCGCTAGCAAAAGTTCCTGAGTATGGTTTAACAGTTTCAAAACCAAGAAGTTTTTTCCCCCAGTCGAAAAGCCTTTCTACTACTCCAGGTTGAGAACCTGCAGTACCCTGCGCACTAACATTAGGGGTTTCAGCAATTAAAAACGCAAAACTAAATATCGCCAAAATTAAAATAAATATCTGAGAAACAGCATACGCTTTCTTATCAACACCTCTACGATAAAACATAAAATCTTAATGGATTAATTGTTTATAAATATAGTGAAAGACTTTTATTTAGTATGTCTTTCACTAATAGAAAAGGTGCAACAACTTCAAAGAGCATCCTTTTCTATAATTGCTTGATTTAATAGTTAGCAATTATGCCCTAGAAAATTTCAATTTTATTCGTAAATATAGTGAAAGACTTTCATTTAGCGAGTTTTTTCATCAATAGAAAAGGCGAAAAAATCCAAACATTTATGAATTATAAAAATACTAATTCCTCTATAGTAAATAGGGCGGAACAAAGAGTTATCTTACTGAAAATTTCTTTTTTCCTATTTGCTCCCCTCTAAGGCCAACAATTACTTGATAATTTCCTGGGCCAAGTTTTCTACTGAATGAACCATTGTTATAAGATATTTCAACACCATCAGAATTATTAACTGTCTTTTGATTTATCGTTTCTCCAGAAGAATCACACAGCCACAATCCAAATTCCCCCAATGGCTGACTAAGTGAAACATATAGCTTTATAGGTTCATTTGCAGAGAATAGACTACCCAATCCATTCATTTCACGATGGTCTAAATAGCCATTTCCATTAGTGTCTTGTCCTGAAACATAACATCCTATTTCTATTGCTATGGGCCCAGATCTTGCATATCCGCTTCTGGCTGCTTCTGTCTGAAGAGCATGTCCGGCAGCATTCAAAGAAGCTGCTTGTTGGACTGTTCTAGATTTATGAACTCCTGCAAAAGAAAGAAAGCTTAATACATTAAGCCTATTTCCTCTTTGTCTTTGCTCTGTTTCTTCTTGGGTTTCATTATAAAATGTACCTCTATAAACATCGTTGCGTAAATTAGCACATCCAGAATTAATCAATGGTAAAGTTGCGACAACTCCGCCTAAAGCCAACCTCCTCAACAATCCAGAATTTTTAGCCCTAGATTTCATCCACAATCTAAAAATTAACCGAATATATAAATCTTAATATTACTCTATAGTTACAACTTCAAAATAAAATGTTTCTTGATAAAAATATTCCCAGCAAAATAACGAACACTTGAAATGACAATATAAGTCTTACTGCATTTTTCTCAGTAGATTTAATCCCTATTTTCTTTAAAGTAGAAATAGAAACATGATTCAAACTATACCACTTATCGTATTGATTATCTAAAGTTCCATCCTTCATCGGTTTACCAAATGAATTCTTCTTCAATTTCCCTCGTGATTTCAATATTACTTCTAAAATATAAGGGATATAAAAGAACATTGCTATTCTTTCAAAGTTTCCTAAAATTGCAACGGCTGCAATAATCGCACCTACAGAGTAAGTCATTACATCCCCTGGAAGAACACTAGCAGGAAATTTATTATAAACGAAAAAACCGATTAGTGCTAAGACCATACATAAGCAAACAACTGCAAGCCACGGGCTCCCAGTCATATAGGAAACAAAAGCTAAACCTGAAAGAAGTATTATTCCTTGTCCAGCTTCAAGACCATTGAATCCAGCAAGCATGTTAAATGTAGTTGTAGTTGCAACAACTCCTAATGGTATGAATATTAAAGGATATAGTAAACCCAAATCCATACTTCCAAAGAATGGAAGACCTATTGTGCTATCCCCTGCCTCTATTGCAACTAAAGGTATTGCTCCAAAAATTGCTAAAAGTATTCTAGATCTTGCAGAAAGTCCTCCCTTTCTCCACCCAAATAAATCGTCTATAAATCCAACAAAACCCATGAATGTAACCATTATGAGAATTACAAATATCTCCAACAAAGATCCATTCTCACTTTCAAGAATAAAAACTCTATATGCAACATAACAAAGAACACTAAGAAGAAAAGCAAGTAAAACAATTAACCCTCCAGAACCAGAAACTTTTTCTCCATTTATTTTATTCATATTTTCCCAAACTAATCCAATGGATTTCACTTTTCTTATCCACCAATTCATTAATGATAAAACAACTATGATGCTTATAGCAAGTGGAAGAATTAGAAAATAATTCATATTTAAGACAATCTTTTATTATTTATAAGACTTATTAGTTAACTTTCTCCTTATCCACAAAAAGACTGTATCCTCCATGTCCTTCTTTACCTGCCCAGTTAATTGTGTTTCCGCAATCACCCATTTGACTGCAAACCGCCAGTTTTTTCCTAACCCATCCATCACTAACTTCCTTTTTATTTTTATCCCAACATTTTTCTCCAGAAGTTATTTTTTCATTTCCTCCAAATACATCTTTCTCAAAAGTTACTATACAAGTCTCACTAGCTAAAGCACAAATATCAGAACTTTCTGTATCCTCCCAGAAGTTGAATCCTGGTTTATTTTGTGGAAAACAAGTTCCAGTAATTTTTAGTTTAGAATTATTGCCTAATGCTTGCAATATTGTTCCTTCTTCCCATCTACAATCTCTAACATCTTCATTTTCACAAGATTTTTGGTCTTGTTGATTAATACAATCTTGCCATCTGTTTACCTTACAAGCTGCTTGAGAAAAGTCTCCTATTTTATCTTCAATACATTCCTCTGCTCTAAAATCTTCGCATTGTTCAAGAACTTCTTTTCCATTTATGCAAATATGTTTGTAGAATCTACTTCCTACAGAATTATCCGAGTTTCCTTGTCCTCCAGCATCGCTGTTAACGCACCAGCTTTCTCCATGTCTGTAGTTATTTCCATTCTTAGTATTCTTACAATTTAAATCAGCGCAAATGAAATCTCCATAAGTTGGAGATTTACCAGCATCATCTTCACTTCTGCAAATACTTCCTTGTAGATAATTACAGTTTCCACAAGAAGAACTTCCTGCGTTACTTGCTGAAGGATTACAGGAATTGCTAACATCTATTAGATCACTCCAATATAATTGATCTTCAACTTTAGATGAATCATAAATATTTGCAGGGTTTCCACAAGAGTCAACAAAATAAACTCCATCTTTTCCATCAACACATGTTGTCTTTCTTGTTGGCCCACATATAGTTCCCAATTCTTCAGCAGAACATAATTTTCCAGCATAAAATGTTCCTCCTACAAGAGAGGCATTTCCTGTTTGAGTATTACATTCGGATCTGGTTCCAAATTTACATGTCCTTTCAAACTCAAATTCATATACGCAAGCGCCAACTTCCTGTTGCTGTACTTTTTCTATACATGCTAATTCACTTGTAACGCTGGTATCATAATTAGTTTCCAATCCTAAATAAGAACTTAATCTCTTGCACCTCACAAGGGAAACATAAGCGGCTTGATCCCCAAGAATACAACATCCTAAAGCACATTGAGGAGGTTCTTCCTCACTCCAGACACCTCCGTTTGCGTTGCAAACTAATTGAGGAGTATTATCTAAGCAAGTACCTTCAGTAGAATCATAGCAAGTTCCAGCCTTACAATAACTTGTAGAAGCACATGAAGTAGGAACCTGTCTACTTCCCTGTTTACATTGAGTAGCAGGCACATTTTGACAAAAAGCTCCAGAGTTTGTCCTTTCACAACAAACTGTAGAAGATTGAGTTCCCACATTAGGGTTATTAGGATTTCCAGTCTGCTGTGCTAAAACTAACGTTGCTAATAAGAATACACTTAAAACAATTATTATTTTTTTATTTATCATATCAATCCTTGGGGCCAAACAAGACTTCTTGTTGCGAAAGCAAATCTTTCTTCAGTTGTGACATCTGAAAGCTTATATATTGTTGAACCATCATCGCGTCTTGTTTTTTCTATAATCAAATCTGGGTAATAGGAAATATATAAACTTGTCTCGCTATCCCCGAATGTTGATTCATATTGGATAATATTTGTTGCTATGTTAATTAAGTCATACCATTCGGAATTCACACCAATAGCGAATTTATCAAATGTTTGAACATCTTCTTTTCTCAAAGTCATAGGTGCAATAAACTCCACAATTATATTTCCAGGGACTATTCCTACTGAAATTTGACTTTGACCCGCAGATACTTCATAACCTCTAGATTCATATTGATCTTTTAGATCCTCAAAGCATTGTTTTGCTCTAGGTTCAATGTATTTTTTAACTTCATCTTGCATATGCTTTAGCAAAAGTGGTTGTTGAACAGAGCAAGGAACATAATATTGAGAAGTATAACACAAGTACTGCAATTTCAAATCTTGATACATCGCGTAATTATCAGGTGTTGAATATCCTCCTTGATCACTAAGGATGTCCTTTATTATATTAATTTCTGGTTCAATGCAACTTCTCAAATAAGAGCTAGGATTTACTTCTGAAGAAAAGACATTGGCTGAAGGAAAAGCAAATATTACAATTACAACTGCCACAACAATCAAAGCAAGTATAACAAATATAGTTACTTGTCCAGACCTCTCTTTTAACATATTTTGAAAGAGCATATTTCCCTTATAAATCTACCTTTAATATCCTGCGCTTACAGTTATGCAAGATCCAACATTTGCAAAACTATCTTTGCATTTAATTTTGTAAACATTTCCGGTAGTATATGGCATTGTATGAACTTTTCCAGCTCCAGATAAAGCAGTTCCATTTCCAAATTCAAAGTTGCATGAATTTAATGAAGATTCACAAACAGATGCTTCATTCGTAATTACAGTCAAAGAATTTCCAGAATTGTATACTCTAGTTATTATAGGTCCAAGATTATCTACTTGTATGCTAAATTGCGAATTTCCTTCGGCAGAATTTCCTGCTCTGTCCGTACAATTCAATCTAATGTTATAATCTCCTGCGAATAAAGAATTGAATTTTTGTTTATGATTACTCAAACTTGTGGTGAAGAAAGGAACGTATGTATTTCCAGAATCTAATGAATATTTACAAAATGCTTTTCCATTATCTATTCCTCCAGAAGTAATGACCTCCAGATCTACTGAAACAGGTTCAGTAGCAGAGGATATCGTAGCGCCATTAGGTTTTACTGAACTTATTGTCAATGGAGTAGTCGTCTTTCTTATTATATATCCATCTATCGGCATACTCTGACCATTAGCATTTCTTCCAGCAGATAATGTAATGGAATTTTGTTGTACATTCTGGCCAAGCCATGGTTTATCCGCACATCTAAAGTAATACTTGCTATTATTTCCTGTTATTGGTAAACTCGCAGAACATAACCAACCATAATTCTCTCCAACAATTACTGGAGAAGTCAAAGCATTATTACAATTAGTTTCACCTTCCATTAACTCATAAGCTACATCTAAAGAGCTAAACCTACAAGTTGCAGGTTCATCAGTAACAAATTGTAAATTAAATGTGGTAGAAGTCAATCCAACAACTCCAGGAGATTCTGGAATAAATTTGGTTATTACAGGTGGTTGAATATCATTGGCAGGGGAAACTTTAAACCTAATATTATATTCTGCATCATTATCATTTCCCCAATCATCTTTACAAAGAACATACAAGTTATAATCTCCTCTTCTGTTTGGGTCTGCACTTAATCCAGAAGCGCCTAAATCATCTAGTGTAGGCATAGCTTGAACATCAGTATGTGAAGTTACATAAAAATTCAAAGAACTATCAAAGAAAGTATCTTCCATATCATCATATCCATTTGTAGGCCTAGTTGCAGATATTTTACATTGACTATGTTCATTAGTTAGAATTCCAAAAGTAACTGCAGTGTGCTCTTGTATAGAGAAATCAGAAGAATTCCCTCTTATTTCAACGCCTGTATCAGATTCAACAAAAGTGTATCCTGTAGGGATAGAAGTTGCATTGAATGAAATATCCGGTGCAGTTGAATCATCAGGTGCACTATTCACACATGTTCTAAAAGCTTCATCTTCAGGATTCAATAGTTTGCATGTCTTTCCAAGAGAAGCACATTTGTAAGCAGTACATTTTTCTCCAAGTTCATCGCATTTATCACAATTAGCTCCTCCTGAAGGCGGCTGCCATGGCAGGCATGTAAATGTTACTTTCTTTTCTCTATATTC
>VGKS01000018.1 GCA_016866935.1 Candidatus Pacearchaeota archaeon | reverse complement strand
AGAAGATTATTACAATTACGATGAAAACATAAAATCGGTTAAATTAGAAGATGTAAAAAAAATAGCAAAAGAAGTAATAAAAAACTACAGCGTAGCAATTCTAAAACCTAAAGTCTAAAAACTTCAAAAACTTAACAGATTATGAAGATTAAATTAAAATTACCGAAAATATCAGACACAAAAGAATTTAGAGAAATCTTCAATGATAAAGAAGTTGGAAAACAACTTTCAGGATATAAATATCCTCTGCATTTTTCAGAAGCAAAAAAGAAATTGCAAGAAATAATTACACAAAATAAAAAAGGAGATTATTATGAATTTGCAATAATTTACAATAATAAATTTGTAGGGTTGGTTTGTTTAGGAAAACCATCAAAAGATAAAAAAATATTTACTCTTGGTTATGCAGTAGGTAGAAAGTATTGGAATAAAGGAATTGCCACAAAGAGTGTTAAAAAAATAGTCAATTTTGGTTTTAGTAAACTTAAATTAAATAAAATTGTAGCAGATAATGATGAAGATAATCTTGCTTCTGCAAAAGTTTTAGAGAAAAATGGTTTTAAATTTGTAAAACGAGTAGAAAAGAAAAGAAGAAAAACCGACAAAAAAGTAAGAGTTCTATTTTGGGAAAAGAAAAACCTAAAGGGAGGAACTTCAACCTAAAAAATTGTAATGAATTAGCAAAAAGCAACCAAAAGATATAAAATCAAAAATTAACCCCTTAATACATGATTATCGAGATAATCTTGGCGTTAATCATAGGCATCATCACCGGAACATTGACAGGTATAACTCCTGGAATACATATAAACACAGTAACTGCGCTACTCATAGCAAATATATCAGCATTTTCATTTTTATCAAGTACCTCATTATTAGTCTTTGTTGTTTCACTAGCAATTACTCATACAATACTTGATTTCATCCCTTCAATATTAACAGGAGCAACAGATGAAGAATCATTTCTTTCAGTTCTTCCAGGACATGAAATGCTAATTCAAGGCAAGGGTAGAGAAGCTATAAGTTTAGTATTGATAGGAGCAGTAACTTCAATACCTCTAATACTATTATTAGTAGTCCCTTTCATAAAAATAACTCCTATAGTTTATGAAAAAATAACTCCCTCAATACCATTCATATTAATCTTCGTGTCTATTTACATTATCGCAAGGGAGGATAATACTTGGAAAGCATTAGTTATCTTTCTTGCAACAGGATTACTAGGTTATTCTTCATTAAACTCTCCAGTAAAGGAACCGCTTCTTCCATTATTAGGAGGGTTATTCGGAGCATCTAGCATCATAATAAGTCTTAATCAGAAAATTAAAATCCCTCATCAGGAGCCACTCAGACTAAAAAACTTTATAGGGATAAAAAAAGACTACCTCAAATCATTATTAGGTTCAACCATTTCTTCACCATTTTGCTCTTTTCTTCCTGCAATAGGTTCTGGACATGCAGCTACAATATCTTCAGAAATAGTTCCTCAATCAAGAAAGTCATTTCTCATAATGTTAGGAACAATAAATCTCATTATAATGGTTCTAAGCTTTGCAACATTATATTCTATAGACAAAACAAGAACTGGTGCAGCGGCAGCAGTAAAAAATATTGTAAGAGGGATAGAAATCACCACCCTATGGAAAATAATCATTATGTCAATAGTCTCAATAATAATAGTTTGTATAATTGCCCTATTCATAACAAATCTATTCATAAAGCTAATAGAAAGAACAAATTACCGAAATGTTTCGATAACAATGTTACTCATATTAACAATAGCAGTTTTATCTTTATCAAATATTCATGGATTAATCGTTTTTATTACTTCAACAGCCTGGGGCGTATTCTCTATAAAATCCAATGTAAGAAGAATAAATATGATGGGCTGTCTTTTATTTCCAACAATAATTTTCTATTTAACAAATAATTTTTAATTATAATTTATAAAAACATTGAGGAACGCAAACCGTCAAACACACATTAGATTTAAACTTAACAATCTCGATAAAATTAAGATCTTTAGGATTTACATAGTTACAAGGGTTTCCACAACTACTAAAACACCCATTGTTATCAATACAAGATTGAACTTCTTCAGGATAAAGGCTTTGTAAATAACTAACTGCCTGACTGTTTATATTATCTTTTGTAATCGCAAAATTTCCCTTAACTTTTGAAACTTCAATACAAGTATTATAGCCATGATTATAAAATTCTTCTAAATTATTAAGTTTAACAAAATAAATACTAAATACAATTATAATCAAAATTGAGATAAAAGTAAATATAATAAACAACCACTTCATAATAAAGAGATCTATCTTTTGTTTTTAATCTTATCTAAAAAGCCGACTTCATCTGTTTCTCTTTGTCCGAAGCTTTACCTCTTAAAGCGAGGACTAGACAAATAGCTTTAGCTGTTTGTCTTTGTCCTTTCCAAAAATACTCTCTATGTCAAGCTGAACTATTTCTAAATTTTCAAGCAAATAAGGAGAAACATTGTAAGTTCTTGCAAGGTTCAAAGCAGCCTCCATATATTTCACTATACTTCCTTCAGAGATTGTAAATATTATTTTTCCTCCACAAGCAGTACATTTCCCGGCAAGGGGAGGCCTTCTAAACTTTTCATTACAATCAACACATCTAAACACCTGCTGTGAAAACTTTCTCAGGTTACCTCTAATATCTCTAATAAAATGCCTCTCTATTACTAATCTAGCTACATCACTAGTGTCAACAGCTCTTATCTTAGAACATAAGTCCATTTGTTCAGCTACCTTATCATGCATAGTAGGCAATGTTTTGTAAGCAGAATTCAATACTGCATTGTTTATGTCTTCACAATCATGTGTAAATCCGAGATTAGTAAAAGTATCTTGGCCATTCTTCATCCTATGCGAAATCTTTTCAATTTTAACTTCAGAGGAGTGTTTTCTTTGCTCTGCAAGTTCATAAAGCTCAATAGGATATCTACCACATACAAAATCAAGAATTTGGTCATCAACTTCTCCAGCATTTATCTTTACATTAAGAACTAAAGGAGCATCCTGAGTTCCTCCTCTATGTGATGGCAAAAACTTTCTAGAAAAGTTAAGAAGCATATCCATTAACAATATAACTGCAGCCTCATCCCCATCACAATCTCTCCTCATCGCAGCATGCATAAAAGGACTTGCAAAAAATGCCTGTGTCTTTGAGAAACCTATCAATCTTCCAACAGTGGCAGTACATATGTGAGGAGCAATACATGCAAATAAAGTACCTAGTAGAGATTCCTTTCCTTGAGTTTTAAAGAATTTTTCAACTCCATAAAGCTTCTCTAATTCATCATCTATGAATTTAGTTATACTATAAAAAACATCATCTGCTTTTTCATCTAAAGTATCCGGACAAGATGGCAATATTATATCATGAGGGAATATCTCAATTATTTGATTATCATTCTCAAGAGTGTTTCCATTAACATCTTTCTCGTATCCCAACTCTTTCAATTTAGAAACACTAGTACCAATTTCCTTAGGTTTGAAATAACTTATAGGCATTTCAGTCATATCATATCTTATAGTACCATCTTTGTTGACGTGCAAATTGTATTTAGCTCTAAGAAGTCCTTTACCTAGATGTTCAACACTATGTTCTTCGCTAGAAGTTCCTCTAACACCTTTAACTGCGACAGGAAGCTCATCTATTCTTGCTCCGATTAATTTTTTAGCCAGTTCAAAATGATTTTTTATATCAAGTCTCCTCGTAGAATAAAGCTGGTTTCTAAGAGCGTGTTCAGAACATATAGACTCAGAATACTTTTTGCATATTGGACAATAATTCTTTTTTACGCACAAAGTAAGGCAATTAGCACATCTTTGATAAGGGCTGTCATTTCCGCATATTTCGCAAAAATAATTAGGAAAATCTGCATTTACATTTCCAACCTCTGTGGCAGCTTGAACACTTCTCAATCTTCCTCCTTCCTCTCCAACGGGAAATATAACATGAGGACTTCCTGGAAGCTTACGCAATTTTGCCTTCTCAGGCCTACCCATCCTAGCACCTATAAAATCTCCACCCTTATCCTTTATAGAAATATTAGATAAAGTATTCAAAACATCAATTACAACTCCTTCAGAAGGAACCTTCCTAATAATATTTTCGAAATTAGATTCAAAATTATCAAAAGATTCAATTCCTAAATTAAACAACAAAGATTTAGAATCAATTCCTTCAATAATTACAGAATCTCCCAACACTTTATGAGGACAACCTATCAATTCAAGAGCTCTCTTGCCCAAATTAAATCTCTCCTTATCAGTCAAAGAGTAAGGCAAAACAAATCCTTCCTTATTTTTCCCATGACCCATCCAATCAATTAATCCTAAAAACTGTTTATAGTCTATCTGAGCCCAATAATAAATATATTTTGGATATAAAGGAATATTATATTTTCTAGAATATTCAATAGCCTGATCAAATGAAACATTAAAATAATCCTTACAAAACCCTCCTGCTTTTTCTAATTGTAAATTCCACCATTCTTCAACATATCCGGGTTTAAGTAATGCAGAATTTCTATTGATTACATCATCTAAAGGAAATAGAATGTCTCCAAGATAGATTATTTCAGAAACATTATTCTTTATTTTATTAGCCTCCTCCATCGTAATAGGTTTAACAACACTTCCGTCTTTTAGTTTAACAATAGGGCCTTCAATATTTTCAACCATTGATATCGCACAGCCCTTTGTAGGTTTCTCAATCTTAAGTTGGGTTCCTACAGCTAAAAAATTCCTAGATATAGCCATTGTAGCAGGACTAACAGATGTAGCAGAGAATCCAGCATTTCTAGCCCTCCCATATCTAAATCTAAAACCTCCTGCCCTCGAAGGATGGCAATAAATAGGTCTTCCAGCAACAATATCTTTCATATATGTAGGAACACCATCGCCATCACCAGAGCCCTTAACTTTCTTTTTTTGAATATTTATGTAATCCTCAAGAAAATCAAAACCTGTTGATTTAAACCCATTTTCCTTTGCAATCTTAAGTAACCTAAACCCCTTAGCAGCTTTTTGTGCCAAACATTCTGAGAAAACAAGACACATCCCACCCCTAATAAAATTAGTCTCTATTCTAGGCAAATCCTTATAATTGTAAACTTCTCTTTGCTCAGTAGGTTCTCCGGCTATTTGTATAGGAATATTCTTAGCTAAAAAAGTAATTTCTTCTTCAGAAGGTAAATACTGTAAGTTAGTAACCCTTTCATGATAATCATAATTCTCTGTAACATATCTTTTTACTTCATCTTCAGTAGGATCATACTTAGCATATCCAAATAATTCGCGTAAATAATCAATAACCATTAGTGCAACACATCCAGCAGTAGTCCCAGCGCTTCTTATTGGGCCAGAAAAGTATGCAACCAGATAATCTTTACCATCGCGAGTTTTATTGACTTTTAGTTCTGTATATCCTTCAATAGGAGAAGATACAACCCCTAGAGTAAAATAAGAAAAAGCAACTCTAATTCCAGCATCTATTGCCTGAAGCTGACTTTCGAATTTACAATAAGTTTGTTTTGCGATATCTTCTGCAATTCCAAGACATACAGACATAGTAAGCTGACCGTATTTCTTTTCAAGTTCCAAAATCCTATTTATTATATGAACGTCTTGTAATTGAGGATAAATAACAGATATCAATCCAACAGCTTTTTCAGCTAATGAAATAGCAATAGGAGTTTCTACTTTGTTTATTGGATCAATTCCCTTTGCTTTTGCAATTGTAGCAACAGCATAAGCTCTTTTTACTTCATCACTTATATGTTGGAAGTATTGATCAATATTCATTTAACAAAATCCTCCGATCTACCAAGATTTCTTTCTTCACTAATAGAGAAATCTAAAACCTTCAATTCATGGGTCTTAACATTGAATACAGGCACCTTACAAGGGTCTGGAATATTACCAACTTTTTCTTCGAAATCAGTTCTCGCTTGCCAGCAACTACCAGTCATAATTAAAGTTCCATTATATCTCTCAATGTCTAATCTATGAACTTCGCCAGTACAAACTATATCTGGAACTTCAGATATTACTAAAGGGTCACGTTCAGGGTTAGGAACATAAACAATAGAAGCAGATATTCCGTGCTGAGGAGCTAAATGTCTTCTCTTGAGCATGTGTCTTACAGCCTTAGCAGGAGATTTATGTGCTTTTAGTAGTCTTAACTCCTCAATACTATTTATGAAAGCGTGTATACTAGCACCATGATACATCTGAACTTTGAATTCCTTTCCTTTCTCATGTAATTTAACCAAACAAGGATTAGGCACTAAAACAATATTAGGAATATCATGTAAAGCTCCTGCATACACTTTATCCAGAGGGGGTTGGGGTTCGGGAACTCTAGATATATCATGTTGCCCAGGACATATGAAAATAGTAACTCTCTCTGGGATTCTCTTAAGATATTTTGCAAAATTATCATATTGCCCTTTAAGAGTTTTTATTTCGAGCAATTTTTCCTGTCCTGGAAAAACCCCTAATCCATCAACAGAATCTCCAACCACAAAAAGATACTTTATTTTCATAGCTAATTCATCGTCACTTGAAAGCCATGTAATAAAACTATCAAATTCAGGCCTAAGGAATTTCTTACTTCCTACATGAATATCTGAAATAAATGCAATTCCACAATCATCATCAAATTTTGTTTTTTGTAATAAAAAAGAATCCGGAAAGAATATTTCATGCCCCATTATCAATTCATTATTTCCAGTGCATTTTATAGCCACAACCTCATCAAGTTGTAATTCATCAGCATCTTTGAATGCATTTGATCCATTTTTGAAAACAACATTAGTCTTCCCAGTTAAATCTTCAAAAACTACTAACAAGTTCTTGTTTTTTGTCAGCCTCTTTTCGGAAACCATGCCTATAATACAGAATTGCTGTCTTGTTGCAGAAATTTTGTTTATTGAAATTAAATTATCCCAATTATTATTTCGCCTCATAATAATATTCTGAAGATCCTTATATCTAGCCCTAAAATGTCCTACAAAATCAGAGACTTCCATTTTCTTTGCAAATGTAGTCTTGCCATAATGAAGGGTATAATCCCGTCTGAATTTCTCTACTTTTTCAGCTTTCTTTAGTGCAAAGGTATCAATGTTTATCTCTATCCCTAATTTAATAAAAATATTAAGAAATTTAGGCTCTATACCTTCAGTTAAATGATTTATGTCTTTTGATATAACCCAATTCTTAATTAAACTAGATCTAGTTATCATTCTCTGTCCCGCTAAATTTTCAAAATTATCTAATAATTTCCTAACAACCCTTATATCGTTAACACTACTTAGAGCCTCAAAAATTTCTTTTTCCAATAAAAGCCCTTTTTCCTTTACTATTTGAAGAATTTCAGGGTTGATCATATTGTCAAAGCGTTTTCAAGTATCTCCTTTGCCTTTTTCTGCAAATTATCAGGTACCATTAATTTTATTTCTCTAGTCCTACCCATTCTTCCCCTGCTTATAACATCAACATTAATCAAACCAAGCATATCAAATTCAGCAATAATATCTGAAACTCTTCTCTGAGTTAAAATTTCAACTTTTGTTTTCTGACAAAATTCCTTATATTTATTATAAACATTTCCTGTAAATATTCCATCAGCTTCCTTACTATGTAAATTGAGAATACTGTAAAGAACTAATTGATGCTGTCTAGGCTCATTTTCAATTATATCAAGCATTTTATCTCTTTCAATTTTATTATTCGCTTTGTCAATAAATTCCATAGTTAATTTCTTAGATCCTTCACGTTCAGCAAGTTCCCCAGCAACCCTTAATAAATCAAGAGCTCGCCTAGCATCTCCATGTTCACGCGCAGCAAAAGCAGCACATTTGGAAAATACCCCTTCATCTAAAACACCTTCAGTAAACGCTTGATTAGCTCTTTCTCTTAATATATCTTGTAATTGTAAAGCATTGTAAGGAGCAAATACAAGTTCTTCCTCTCCCAAAGAACTTCTAACTCTAGGATCTATATTATCCATAAAAGTTAAACTATTACTTATTCCTACCAAGCTTATCTGCGCATTCTTTAATTCAGAATTTAATCTAGTCAAATTATACAAGAAACCATCAGATATTTTCTTTACAGCCTGGTCAATTTCATCCATTACAATCAAAATAAGCTGTTTTTTTCTTTCAATTATCTCTATAAATTTAGAATAAACTGCATCTGTAGGAAGACCTGTCGCAGGAACAGTTTCTCCTAAAGAAGATATTATCTCAGCAAGGATCCTATATTCAGTATCTGCAATCTTTTTCAATTTACAATTCAAATAAATTACTTTTAAGTTGTCCGCACCAGAATCACTTACCCTCTTAAGAATTTCTTTTGTAACATATTGTACAGAAAGTGTTTTACCTGTTCCGGTTTTCCCAAAAACAAATAAATTACTAACACGTTCTCCACGTATAGCTGGAGCAAGTATAGAAGCAACCTCTTCTATCTGTTTATCTCTATGAGGAATAGTTTCAGGTGTATAATTTATTTGTAAAACCGATTTATCTTTGAATATGTTACTATTAGCATAAGAACTAAAAATATTATCAAGTTTAGTATTCATCTTTTTCACCTCAAAACATTCTAATTTTTCATTTATTTAAACATATTGATACCCAAACCTCTATTTCCATTGTAACTCTCCTTAAACAACGACGATAAATTAAAAATAAATAAAGCGAACAATACAACACAGAGACACCCCCACTTCCACTCCATTTCAATAAACCATAGTTACTAATTTCATAATTATATATCTCAGTATATTATCTATTTTTTAATATAATATCTAATTAATATATAATAAATAATAAAATATATTCTTAATTTTTTTAGTATCTTTTCCACAAGAAACCAAGGGGACAGAGGGTAAACAAATAATAATTAAAATGAAATATTAACCGAACTGTAATTATCCTAATCTATTTTGTACAAAGTAACAATATAACTCACAATAATCTTTATATACTTACTAAATTAATTTACAGCATGAACATTAACAAAAAACCATTAAGAGAATTCATAGGGAAACCAGTTGTTACAAAAGAAGGTAAGAGATTAGGCTTAGTAAAAGATATTACCTTCGAAACAAGAACAGGTGAATTAATCCAATTATTAATAAAAGACCAAACACAATACTTGAAATCTCTTAATGTTGAGACAAACACCTCAAAAGAATCAGTAATTCCTTACAATTCTATAATTGCAGTAGCAGACTTTATAGTAGTCTCTGAAGAAGACTTAATTTAATTTCTTAATACAGCAATCTTTAAAAACCTCTTAAAACAAGACAAAATATGAAAATAATAGGATTCAACATCGAAGAGATATCTGGTAAGAGAAATCATGAGCTTAAGCGTTATACTATTAATACAGATATAACCTTCAACAATGTAGAGAAGTCAAAACTTGACGTCCTTAAAGAAAGTGAAGCTCTTAAACTAAGCTTCAAGTTTCAAGTTAACTACAAAGACGCAGAAAGCAAATCAGAAGAACTAAAAAGTGAAATTTCAATACTTGGATCAGTGCTTTTAATGGTGGACAAAGAGTTAACTAAAGAATTCCTTAAATCGTGGAAAAACAAAGAACTTCCTAAAGACAAAATGGTTTCATTATATAATTTCATATTGAAGAAGTGCTCAGTTCGCGCTTTGCAATTAGAAGAAGATCTTAATTTACAACCCCATATTCCTTTCCCACAAATTAAAGGCAAAAACTAATCAGTTCTTATTTTACCTAATTCTCCAAAATCAAGAACTTTCAAATCATCCGAAACCACAAAAGATCTAAATTTTTTTAAATTAAAATCCCAAGCAAACTTCATATCAAACTCTCTAGCATCCGTACCTTCAATCAAAGGAAAAAAACTAGGAACTACAATCACTTCTTTATCTTTATAATTCCCATAAAGAAAACATTTGTACTTTTCTTTTTTATTCCCATCATATAAATTAATTGCAGGGTGACCATGTCCAAGCACCCAATAATCAATTTTTTTAGAGTTCATTTCATTATATTCCTTATCTCCATGAGTAAAAACAACATTTTTCCAAACAAAAAAATCAACCCCTTCAATATTCATTTTTTTTAACAAAGGAAAAAGGATAACATCGTGATTTCCTTCAATTACAATCAATTTTTTACATTTTGATTTAACATATTCTATAAATTTAATAATATATTTCCATTCATCAGGCAATATACTACCAAACTCATGTTTTAGATCTCCCAAAATAACTATATTATCCAATTCTCCAGTTTCAGAAATAATCTTATCAAAATCTACAATAGATTTTTCAAATAGTTTAACGGGAATCATAACTCCAGACCTTCTCATCGCACCTTCATATCCTAAATGTAAATCTCCTATTGCAAGTGTCCTTTCACTCCCGCAGTCAAGCAATAAACATTTTCCAACAAAATCAATCTTCATCTCTTCTCAATTACCTTCATTTGTAGTTCATGCATTCTCTTCAAAAAGTTAACTCTATCTTCAACTTTAATAAAATCAGAATGGCTTTGAGTGATGAGATTAAGCCCGAAAGGAGAAACAAGAGGAGTTCTTACAACTTCAAAGTTAATCTCTTTTCTCTCTATTTTCTTAAGTATGCTTTCAGCATTACTAATATCCATCAAGTCGTTTAGAACTTCACGCCTTGCTTCTCTCATTATTGGAAAATCTCTACTTATTTCATTAACTGCACTATACAAAAAGTGTGAATGTACTTGCTGTTTACCTACACTTTTACTTCTTCCTTTATAATTTCTTAATATCATAAGAGAACGTGCAGCGCAATGTCTGAATCTTCTTTTTAATACATCTGTTTTTTCAACAGCCTCTTCCACTATCTTCCTCAAATTTGAACTTGTCAGTCCTTTCAATATCTTAGAAGTATCAAGGGCATCTCCTGCTATAAAGAACCCGTTATCATTTACCCCAACTTCAATATCTCTATGTTTAAGCTGAGCTGCTATAAAAGCATAAGCTCTGGAAAGAGCATCATTAACACGACGCCCATACATAGAGTGGAAAAGCATGTAATCTTTATCTTGTTTAAACAATTCCACAATAACTTTCTTATCTGTAGGCATTACTGAAAAGTCTTCCTGTTCTAAACAATATCTGTAAATCTGTCCAGCTGTTTCAGAAGTACAATAACAATAATCTTGTATAAACTTTACACATTCTAAACTATTTTTTACCCTTTCTTTAACAAACCCTCTAAATTTAGCAATAGCTGAAGCAACATCAAAACTCAAAGGTAATTGTTCTGAAAACCAGCTTGGAATAGTAGGAGACTTTGAAACATTAGCTATAACATAAGCCTTCATCCCCTTACTATGTATAAATTGATATTTTACCCCTCCTAAAACAAAAACATCTCCTTTCTTTAATCTCTCTAAGAAAGATTCATCAATACTTCCAACAATATTACCCTTAGCATCTCCAGAACCAACAACAACCGAAACAAACCCCTCTTCAGGAATGGTGCCTATATTAGTCAAGTAAATTAATCTAGCCAACTTTCCCTTCTTTCCAAGTTGTTTAGTTTCTTTATCATACCATATTTTAGCATATACATTTCTATGTTCTAAATCATAATCTCCAGAGAGATAAGAAATAATGCTCATAAAGTCTTCTTTACTTAAGTTGGAATAACAATAACTCTTTCTTATTAACTTCAAAACATCATCAATATTCCAAATCTGAGAAATAGCCATACCATAGATATGTTGTGCTAATACATCCAAAGCATTCATAGGTATATCCACTCTATCTATTATCTTTTCCTTCATGTGTTTCATCAAAACAGCACATTCAACTAAATCATCTCTATCTGTTACAACAAACCTCCCCTTAGGATTAGAATGTAATTGATGTCCTGCCCTTCCAATTCTTTGTAATGCTCTTGAAACACTTTTCGGACTTCTCAGTAATACAACTAAATCAATACTTCCAATATCTATTCCAAGTTCTAAACTAGTACTTGAAACCACAACCTTCAATTCCCCCTTTCTCAATCTCTCTTCAATCATAAATCTCTGAGATCTACTCATAGAACTATGGTGCGCCCCTATGTTTCCAGTGTACTTCCCAGGAAAATGCATATCTAAATAATGAATTATTCTTTCAGTAGCATTCCTAGTATTAGTAAATATTAAAGTGGTTTTATGTTGCCCTATTAACTCATCTAAAATATGGTACAATCTCTTTTGATCTTCCGCTCCATCCATAGTTAACAAATCTACTCCAGGACTAATTAGTCCGATATCAATATCCTTAACAAGAGGTACTTGGGCAACCAAGCATTCTCTTCCAGCACCAACCAAAAACTTAGCAATTTCTTCTATAGGGGCAATAGTTGCACTCAAACCTATTCTTACCGGAGGGATAGCACTAAAGTGTTCAAGCCTTTCAAGCATCAAACTCAAAAAAACCCCTCTTTTATTTGCAAGAGCGTGTACTTCATCAACTACAATAAACTCGAGAGCCCTCAAATTCTCAGAAAACTTAGGAGCAGTCAAAACAATTGCTAAACTTTCAGGGGTAGTCACAAAAATATGCGGAACCTTTCTAGTCATTTTAGCTCTTTCAGAAGGAGTAGTATCCCCTGTTCTTAATCCAACACGTATATCTTGCAACTTTATGCCTTTAGATTCTGCCAGTTCTTTTATTTCAGTCAGAGGCCTTTCAAGATTAACATAAATATCATTAGTTAAAGCTCTTAACGGAGAAACATAAACTGCATAAATTTTATCTTCAAGCTCATTTTCTGCAGCAAGACTAACAAGATAATTCAATATCGATAGAAAAGCAGTAAGTGTCTTAGTTCCTCCAGTAGGAGCAGATATCAAAATATTCTTTCTTTCATGAATATTAGCTACACCATACAATTGAGTTAATGAAAAGTCTTTAAATTTAGCAAAGAACCATTCCTTAACAATAGGATGCATAATTCCCTTTACATCTGCGCTACTTCGCGCACCAATAAATTCTATCTTACTTTCAACCATGAAAAAGAATATTTTCAATCTAAAGTTAAACTATAAAAACATTCCCTAATACAAGAATACATGCCTTCAATCTCCAAAAAGAAAAAGTCTAAGATATCTGAACAAATTTTATCCTATCTTTACAGCATATCTCCACAAGCAGCATTTACTTCTAAAATTGCTGAAGAAATAGTAAGAGATGAAGAATTCACAAAGTCTTTATTAGAAGAATTAGAAAAAGGTAAGCTCTTAATAAGAATAAATAAGGGTCCAGAAGGCCAGGATTATACAAGATGGAATCGCTGGAGGCTATCAAATGCGGCATTTGATGCTTATAAAAAACTTCACTGATAAGATATAAATCTTTATAATTAAGTTAAAATTTAGAATTACATGTCAGACAACATAAAAGAAGCCTTCTTAAGGGTTCGCCAGGATATAGATTTTCTATATCAAGAAATAGCAGAGATAAAGCAGTTATTATACGAACTCCAATATCAACAATCAAACCAACCAACAAACCAACAGATAACTCCAACACATAAAACGAACATTCCAACACAAGAAATACCTCAAAAAGCTATAATAAGCTCAAAAACAAGCATCTCCATAGGAAATGATGGGGTTCCAACAAACCAACCAACAAACCAACCAACAAACCAACACCCCCTTATTTCCACTCTAAGTTCGGTTAATGACCCGATAAGCCACCTTCGAAGAGTTTCAGATATCCTAGCAACTCTCGACGACTTAAAGAAAGAGGTTCGCATTAAATTCAAGAAACTTACAGAACAAGAAATGCTAATTTATAGCACTATATATCAACTGGAAGATCAAGGATTCGTCGTAGATTATGCTATTTTAGCACAAAGAACAGGCCTTACAGAGATCTCAATTAGAGACTATATAAGAAAAATCCTTCAGAAAGACATCCCTTTAATCAAGTCAAAAGAAGATAATAAGAAAGTAATCCTCCAAATTCCTCAAGATCTAAAACGCGTAGCTTCTTTATCGACGATAAATCAGCTTAGAAACCTCTAAATATAAAATCGCTCCACCGAATAAACTTTTTGTTCTCACTAATACTATTAATAAGCCTTTAAACCTCTATTTTTGAGACCTTTAAGCTCTAATAGTTGTTTTCTTTCAGCACACTCTCTTTTACCAAATCAGACTTGATGCTCACCACAGGCAAAAAGTCCTCATCTTGGTCTCACTTTTTGATTTTTTGATCATAGCACTCACTTTTTACTTCAAATTGTCTCTTCTTTAGGTAATTTCTTGTATTTTTTATCATTTTTAACTCTCACTTTTGCATATTTTTCTAGTTTGTTACGAACTTCTTCATTCACAAACACTCTTTTCTTGCCATTAGGTTCGGTTAATTCTTGTATTAGGCCCTCACTTTTCTGTTTTATGGTATTTATTTGACCTCTAATTGTAGCTCTCTCTTTGCCTAAAAGTCTGGCAATATCTTCATAACTTAGCTTTAATTCTGTATTCATTAATGTAAAAACTATCACTCTCTCATTACTACTCAATCCATTTAAAATATCATGAAAATTGCCTGTTTGAACAGCTGTTTGAACAGGTTCTTGAACATCATAAACAGCCTCTTGTTTGTCTAAAACAGCTGTTTTTTTAAACACCTGTTTGTTTTCATCAGCCAAATTAGTTAGAGCAACAGCCTCTTTCAAACCATTAAGATCATCTTGTATCGACGATAATTCTCTTTTAAGATCATTTACTAAGTCCAACAGCTGTTTATCGCTGTTGTTAAGGTGTTTAATCCACTTACTGACTCCTTCAAAGTCTTTTCTCACTTCAGAAAAACTCTTTCTTGTCTCGTTTTCAAGTTTTTTCACTTTTTTTGAATTTCCAAACAACCCAAACATACCTGTTTAAACAGCTGTTTTATATATAAATCTTGCGCTTTTTTGTCAATTCTAATAGTAAAAATAAACCTCTCTTAAACACCCTTAAACATCAAACAAACACCACATAAACACCCCTATCATAAAAATAAACAGCTGTTTAAACACCCAACAACACCTGTTCAAGATTTCTTATACTTAAACACCCTCTTATGAAAACGCCCAAAAACACATAAACACTCCTCAAAAAATGTAAAACTATTTAAACAGTCTCTGTGTAAAAAGAATATCTCTATAGAGGTGAAAGGAGGTTAAACATGAACGCATTAAGCTGGATAACTAAGATTCTTGTAATCGTTGGAGCTCTTAATTGGGGTCTAATGGGAGCATTTGATTTCAATCTTGTTTCTGCAATATTCGGAACAGGATCATTTGCTATGGTGGTCTACATATTAGTAGGTCTATCAGGATTGTGGGAATTAATTGATTTATTCAAAAAGTAACTAAAAACTAATTTTTTATTTTATTTTTTAACATTTTTTTTATTTTTTTATTTCATATATTTAAACAGCTGTTTAAAATGGTTGTTTAAGGTGCGTTTAAACACCCCAACCAACAAATCAACATCTCGGAAAATATAAAAAACCCAATTTTCAAATAGTGTTATGATAAAAAAGACATTCTCAGAATTCAAAGAATTCCTTAAAGAATACAAAGTAATTGGTCTTGCAATCGCATTCGTTATGGGAGTAGCTGCAACGACTCTTGTTAAATCAATAGTTGATGACATAGTTATGCCAATACTAACTCCTTTCATTCCAAGAGGAGAATGGCAAACCGCAATACTAAATTTAGGTCCAATAGATCTAAAGTGGGGTTCATTTCTTGGAAATTTAATCAACTTTGCAATAATTGCCTGGGTTGTTTTTATGGTAGCTAAATTCATTCTAAGGGAAGAAAAGGTGGCAAAGAAGTAATGGCTTCTTTAGTACTAACTCTTTCAGCAATATAATATGAAAGAAATTTATCAAGGAAATCTAGCTACAATAATCACCTTAGACCCAGAACATCTCTATAAATACACTCGTATGTCTTACTCTTCTCAAGCAGAAATAGTAAGATTCTGGAATCAATTTTCTGATTATCAAAGTAAAGGACTACAGCCGGAGGCAATAACAGGAATTAATATTCAAGGACAGTTAGTTATAGCAGACGCAGTATGCAGAGCATCAAGAGATAAAAAACCAGATATTCAAGAGCTTTTTGGTTAGCTGAAACTTTTAATCGCAAACTAAAACATTAAGCAACGCATTAACCTTCGTTTAATCCAACTGCAAGTCCCTCAAATCCTAAAGAAATTTGCCTCTGCAAACACGAGCGCGAAGCGCGAGTTGCGCCGACCATCAAAAACAAAGATTTAAAAACTACTTCGTAGTAGCGAACTTATGAGTATTTCAGAAGCTTACAAAGGAGATGCAATAGTCTTTGTTATAAATTCTAACGGATTTTATATTGCCCATTACTCTCCAGACAAAGAACATGCTTTAAAGCGTCTCGAAGGATATCACTTTAATAAAACAGACTTAGTTTTTATTCAAAAAGGTGTTAACTTTGAAGGGTTTGAAGCTATAAGGGAATTATGTAAAAGATCTGCTAAAGTAGAAAAAAGAGATTTAGATGGTATTTTAAGCAATTCTTAGCAATAGTTCGTACAAGATACATTA
>VGKS01000017.1 GCA_016866935.1 Candidatus Pacearchaeota archaeon | reverse complement strand
TGTCAGAGGAGACTTATTGAAAAAATCTCTTTTTATTTTTGGAAGAGCAATAAATGTATTTACTATCTCAGATGGGGGAAAAGACTCAATTTTTCCTACGGCTAAAGAATATTTACCTGTGTTATCGGGATTTGAAACTTTTAGTAGGTACCTTCCGGGAGATACCTGCCGTTCAAATTCAGGCCCCATAAGATAGTTATCTCCGCCAAAAGGCTCATAGAAGCTTTTCCATGTGCTGCCGTTTATGATAGAAAGCAACTCCCTATCTCTTACTATTTCAACACTAAAGTCTGTTCTTGCGTCTTTACTATCTGGAGATAAAATATTCACATATAATAAAAATTCTGTATCAGAATTAATCTCATAATATTCTGAGCTTCCATTTAACTCTCCGTAATATGCCTTTGATATCTCTGGATCTTCAATTTTTACGGGATTTTCCAACGTACCTTTAAAATCAATTCTTGGTTGATGAGCAGAAACTAAACAAACCATCATTATAGATATAAAAATTAAAATAAATTTTTTCATTTTTGCATCACTCTATTATTCCCTATTTATAAAATTATTTTTTATTTAAAGATTTATCGTTTTGTGGTTGCTTCTGATTATATGAAAAGCAAGAAAAGGAAAATTTAAATAATTTATAAATTTTTGACGGCGTTTTCAATAATTTCTGTTGCTTTTATGTAAGAATCTGTTCTGATTCTAATTGGCTTTCCAATTTTCATATTTACTCTTCCTGGTTTTGGCCAAAATTTTCCTATAGGAAGTATCTTATTTACATTTTCAATTTTTATTGGAACGACTGGAGATTTTAATTCAACAGCAAGCATTCCAATACCCTGTTTAAACGGCAAAATTTTGCCTGTTTTGGTTCTTTGCCCTTCAGGAAAAATCAAGATATTCCAGCCCTTTTCTATAAGTCTGCCCGTATACCTCATCCCTTTTTTATACCCTTTTTGTACAGGAAAGGGGTAGATGTTAAATATAAGCGTTCCTAGATAAAATAATGCCTTTCTCCACCAAACTTTAAAACTTAGGTCTGGATTAAAGAAAAATTCTCTCCAAGCTGCAGTAGCTATTTTCTGACTGAATTTCAATGGCAGTTTGCTCAAAACTACTCCAATGTCATAGTGGCTTTGATGATTTGAAACAAATATAACTGGCTCATCCAAATTTTTAAGATTCTCGTTCCCCTCAACTTTAACTCTGGCAATTGATTTGATGCAGATTGGTAAGATAATTATCTGCTGCAATAAAAATCTAATTATCCTGCTAGGCCAATACAATGCCCACTTTCTGTAAGTTAGCTTTTCTTCAATTTTTTTTCTTTGTTTTACTAATCCTTCCAGCTTTTTAACTTTGGTATTAGAAAATATTTTTTCTTCATCTATCTCTATATTAAAATTTTGTTCAAGAAGAGAAACTAATTCAACCCTGTCAATTGAGCTTAGCCCCAAATCCTGCAAACTTTTATCTTCAGAGATTTTTTTTGCTGTTAGATGTGAAAGAATATTGTATATTTTATCTTCTTTTTTAACAATGGTTGGCTGTTCTATTTCACTTTTTTTCTGCACAGCTTCCTTAATAGCAAATTTCTTTATTTTCATGGTTGTTGTCCTAGGAAAATCTTTATCATGCCAAACTGTGTAATTCTGGATTTTTTGCGAAGCATCAAGTTTTTTATTTGCTTCATTTATTATTTTCTCAACCTCTGCCTTGCCTATTTCTCTTTCAAGCAATAAAACTGCATGAATTTCTTCTCCCTTATTTTCTCTTTCCATGCCGATAACACAACTGTCCTTGATCCCTGATATTTTGTTCAAAACAGCCTCTATATCCTCGGGGTAAACATTAATGCCTCCGCTGGTAACTATCAAATCTTTTTTTCTACCTTTTAAAAAAAGAAAGCCCTCTTTGTCAATATAGCCTAAATCACCTGTTTTTAACCATCCTCTTTCAAACAAACTCTTGGTTTTCTCAGGATTCTTGTAATAGCCAGAAGTTATGCCCGGTCCTTTAGCTAATATTTCTCCTTGCCTGCTTAATTTTATCCGTGTATCTGGAATGATTTTCCCAATACTGCTGACTTTTCTCTCTCTAAATAAATTTGTAGTCAAGACAGGGCTGGTTTCAGTAAGCCCGTATCCCTGAACTATGGGAATTCCAATAGAATTATAGAAATTTTCAAGCTCGGGATTTAGAGCAGCTCCACCACAAATAAAATATTCAAGCTTGTTTCCAAATTTCTTATGAATTTTTCTAAATATCATTTTTTTCATAAAGTCCGGCAATTTAGGAGCGATTTTCAAAGCAGAAGAAAATTGCTTTTCTTTTTTCATTTCTCTGATTTCATTCATAATGCCGGAATAAAGCATGTCTAATAACCTCGGAACAATAACTATATGAGTCGGTTTTTCTTCAGAAAAAGCCTCAAATAAACTGCTTAATTTTAAACTTGTTATATAGATGATGCTTGATTTATTTGAAAGCGGAATGAAGAATCCAACTGTCTGCTCAAAGACATGGCTTAGCGGGAGAATAGATAAAAATTTAGATTCTGGTCTAATTTTTTCAATTGTATTTAAAGCATTAATATTTGAAATAAGATTTTTGTTAGTCAAAATAACGCCTTTTGGCGAGCCGGTAGTTCCTGATGTGTATATGATTTCTGCTATGTCATTTTTAGAAATCTTCACATTGCTTTTTTCAGCCGGCTTATTTTCTAATTCACTTAGAATTTGCTCTGTAAAAATTACTTTTGCTTTTAATTTTGATGATAATGGCTTGTATCGTGTCTGAAAAATTAGTTTTGCCTTGACTTCCTCCTGGATTTTGATGAGAAAATCCATATTGGATCTCAGGTCAATAGGAACAACAATGATTCCCTCTAAAAATGCTCCGAGCATAATTGCCGCATATTCTATCCCATTAGGGGCCCAAATTATTATCATATCGCCTTTCTTAAATTTGTTTTTCCTCAAAAAACCTGCAAATCGTTGGCAGAGGTCATATAGCTGCCCATAAGTATAAGAGAATTTTCGGTATTCTTTTCTATCTATTATTGCAACTTTATCAAAACATTCTGGCTCGTTAAATTTGTTAATTAAGTCCACTAATGTCTTCATTTTAATTCCTTTTTTTATTTTCTTTTTGATCATAAAGAGTAATCTAATGTGGTATATAAATTTATTTTTGCCTTGCCTTGACAAACCATAAAACAAAAGCTCCTGCTAAAAATAATGCAATTATGACTAAAAGAGCTTGTTTAAATCCAAGAGTGACCGCTATTAATCCAAACAAAAATGGTCCTATAACCCCCCCAAATTTTTCTGTTAAGCCATGATATCCTAAGAGTTCAGAAATTTTCTCTGCAGGAGCTAACTGAATTAATAAAGGCCGCGTGGTTGTCCATATTCCCCCCAGCAAAGCTCCGCCAATAATTCCTGCAAGCGTAAAAGTCGCATAAGTTGTATTGAAATATAGAATAAGAATAATTGCAATCCATGAAAATAAAATTATGCCCAGTGTTGTTTTATGTCCAATTTTATCTGTTATTTTTCCGAAAATAAGTGCGCCAATAGCACTGGCTGTGGCCATAATTGCAAATAATGGCAGGAATTGCACTAGGCTCAGGCTAAGCTGGTCTCGTGCATATAAATACAAAAATATTATCGCAGTTTCTGCAGCATCAACGAACAAAAAAGAAGCAAGCAAAAAAAGCCAAATATTTCTATATTTCTTAATTTTTTTAATAGTGCTAATAACTCTTTCAAAAGCTTGTTTAAAATGCTGCACTCTAATTTTCATTTTTCCCGGTTCCTTGACAAGGGCAAAAGTAAAAAAAGAAGTAGAAAAGAAAAGAAAGGCCGTTAAAACAAACACTACTTTTATTCCTGAAATAGTTTCATAGCCATAAAAAATTCCAATAATAAAAGCTAATGTCACTGAAAATATTGCTCCCAAATAACCTATGGCAGTTCCTAATCCGCTAATCCTGCCTATATTTTTCTTAGTTGAAATATTAACCAATAAAGAATCATAAACATCAAGAGCTGCATGAAAAAAATAATTGGCAAACAAACCAAGTAACAAAACAAAAACAAGAGAGAAAAAACCTGTTAAAAAAGTTAGAATACAGCAGGCCATTGTAAAAATAAAAAGCAGTAGTTTTTTCCTTTGAGTTATATCAGCAATTGCCCCCAATAAAGGAACAGTCAATCCGGCGAGCAGCATAGAAATTGACATAACTAAACCAACATGAAAAGCACTGCCGCCCTTCAGAACAACAAATAGAGGGAAATAAACTGTAACAAACAAGGCTGAAAAAATAGTGTTGGCAAAATCATACATGCTCCATCCGAATATTTGTTTTTTCATCTTTTTTATTATACAATTAGCAAGCTATTTAGTTTTTTGCATATGCTCCTCTAAAAAATTTTTAATGCGTGATTCATACTCGTCTTTATATAATGCATATACTTGTCCATGGTCTGCATTTTTGGCGATCCATAATTCAGCTTTAGGATTATTCTTTTTTAATATATACGCATTTTCGGCAGGTATTTGCGTGTCTTTCTCTCCATGGATTATTAATACTGGAATATCAATTTCTTTAATAGATAATGCAGGAGAGACCTCTTTGGGGTGGACGCCAAAAATAATTAATGAAAGCATATTAGTAACTTTCACAAAAGGAAATTTAAAAATTCCAAATCTCTCAAAAATATGTTCAACCACTCTTTCTAAATTAGCATATGCCGACTCAGCAATTATAGCTTTAACTTCTGGCTTTGCCATTAATATTGCAGGTGCACTAAGCGAAAAGCCATATAAAGAAATCGGCTCTTCTTTGCCAAATCTCTCTTGCACGAAACTTATAGTCGCTTTCACATCCTCTACTTCCCGCAGTCCAGCAGTTGTTATTTTGCCTTCACTTTCACCAAAATATCGATGGTCATAGAAAAGCAAATTATAATCAGGATAAAGAAACTTTGCAACAGGCAATATATTTCCTTTGTTAAACGGATAGCCGTGCCCGATTATGACTGTTCCATTTGCGCTTTTAGATGTAATTAGCCATCCCCTAATTTTTATTTTATCGGATGT
This sequence comes from Candidatus Pacearchaeota archaeon, assembly GCA_016866935.1. GTDB lineage: Archaea > Nanobdellota > Nanobdellia > Pacearchaeales > GW2011-AR1 > SICU01. The sequence continues at coordinate 12,298 of VGKS01000017.1, read as the reverse complement.
AACAAATGAAACATTTTCATATTCTAAGCCATAATTTGAGGGGGTATCAGAATCATAGTAACGAGGTGGATGAATATTAACCCCAAACTGCAAGATTGAAACAAATAAAACAATTCCAATTAATGCAAGGAAAATCTTAAAAGCAATCATTATTATTTCTTCCATTTTCTTAAATTTTACTTCTTTAGACATTTTATTTTAGTAGAACCATAACCGATGCAATTGCATAATCTTTGTCATGGCTTATGCTCAAATCTATATCTTTTATTTTTGCTTTATTTCTTAATTCAGAAGAAACAAGCAATTTTGGCTTCTTATTTTTCTTGTTTTTTATTTCAACAGCAAGCCAGTCAAGAGTCTTTTTGTCTAATGACTTAAAAAAAGCCTCTTTTGCAGCAAAGATGCCTGCAAGATGCTCAGGCCTATAATCTTGGATTTCTGACGCATGGAATACTTTGTTAATGAAACTTTTGTTTTGCATTAAAGCTTTAAACCTTGGAATATACACAATATCAATCCCTATTTTTGTTTTCATAACCATTGCTTCTTTTGATAACCTATTACTCTTGATTATCTTGCATAGCTATAAGCTTTAAAGTTTAAAAATATACCTTGTGAGAAAATTTAAATATCAGTATGCCTTTTATTCTTATCCAGAATAGCTTTACTAAAGATACGAGAAAAGCAATTTTATCAAGGGCTGTAACCGTTTTGATAAAATCTTATTTTAAGAGGCGACGTTTATTTTCACATTTCAAATTAAATATATACTTAAAATGGTAGTCCGAGTAACCTTGCAAGAGGCAATATATTTCCTTTGTTAAACGGATAGCCATGCCTGATGGAAGTGTTCTGTGTGCCTTCGAGTTCTATAGAAGAGTTGACTAAAATCTGACTTTAACATAATTATATGATCGTGGCAGTCCACACAAACAAGTTTGTGGTAACTTAAACTCTAGTGAGTTAAAGTGATTTGAACCCGAATATTGATTAAATCATGCAATGATTTATGCAATCTTTGATTGCATTATATGATCGTGGCAGTCCACACAAACAAGTTTGTGGTAACTTAAACTCTAGTGAGTTAAAGTGATTTGAACCCGAACACTGATTAAATCATGCAATGATTTATGCAATCTTTGATTGCATTATATGATCGTGGCAGGATTTGAACCTGCGACCCCCGCCGTATCAGAGCGATGCGCTACCGGGCTGCGCTACACGATCGGAAAGAAAACAAATTGATGGTTTATAAAACTGATTAATCTAACGATCTTCAAATTATAAATATAAAAATTTTAAAATAAAATAAAAAACTAAAATATAGCTTTAAGCTACGATTTTTCCGGCTATTGTCCCTGTTGAAGCTAATGCAACTGAGCTACCTGATTTGGTGTAGCTAATTGTTATATCTCCCTTATAGGTATTTCCTGTTGTAAGTGTTGCAGCTCCGCAGTCAACCGTGAATGATACAGGTGTACTTGGTGTTACTGCTGTAGATATTGTACCTGTTGTACAGTCTACTGTAGCTCCATCAACTGTGATGGATGTAAATGTTAAGTCCTCACCACCATTATTTCTCAATTCCATAACTATTCCGGAGTTTGAACCTCCTGCTCCAGTTTCAGCTTGGATGTTTTGAGCATTAATATAGAAAGGTGCTGTAACGATTGCAGAATCTGTGTTTTATGCAGGAGAACCTTCAAAACTTACTCTTAATGGATATATGCCTATTGGAGTAACAAGCTTTGAAATAATGCAGGGAGAAATAGTTGCAAATATAACTACTAGTTCTGGAGTTACTAGAATTTCTTTCACAAGTAATGTTCCATTATCTGGAAATATATCGATAAGTGATGGGGTTAAGAGAGTAGAAGTTGTAGCTCAACAAAATGAGGTATTGATTAGTGAGTTTTAATTTCAAAGGACAGTCTGCTATTGAATTTGTAATTCTTATAATGGCTGTTCTTTTTCTTTTTGCAGGTTTGCTTTATTTTATTCATGGTAAAATAGCTACTACAAAGGCAGAGGCTGTTACTGTTGCTGTGAATGAAATTTCTATAACAGTACAAGATGAAATAAACTTAGATCATAGTTCGGCGAATGGTTATTCTAGACAATTCTTTTTACCTCCTAATCTTAATGGTTTTGATTATACTGCTCAGATAATTGACAGATCTGTTTATGTAAGAACGGATAATGGGAAAAATGCAGTTGCTCTTCCTGTTTTAAATGTTACAGGGGATATTTTAATTGGAAATAATCTGATATATAAGTCTGAAGGAATAGTTTATCTCAATTAAGGTTCGTTTTAGTAAAATATATATAGTATGATGATTTTTATTTTCTGCAATGCTTGGAAGAAATTATGCCGGCGCATTAGCACTTTCTGCTCTTTTAGGATGTTCTATCCACTCGGATCAGAACCATGGCGTAAAAACTACTCCTCAACAATCTTCTGGTTATATTGAATCTTCTACTGCCACTCTTGAAGAAGAAAATGCACTGAATAGTTACATTCAAGGATTACAAAATCAAGAAAGAATTATAGACCCGCTTCGCGGTAGAAGAGTTAGTTTACTTTACAGTACTCGTGATGGTCCTATTTCAGGAAGCGATGGTTATACAGGGGGAAGACCTGTTGATCCAGGATTATTAGGTATAGTTAGGGATCAATTGAGAGAAAGGGGAGCTTATGTTTTAGAACGAGCAGTCTTTGGAGGAAGCTATGGAATGGACATTAGTATATCTCGCGGACCTAAAATGAATCCTCCAGAATTTATTGTTATTGCTGACCAAAGTCCTAGACTGGACGGAAATACTAAAAATGTTTATTTTGTTAAAAAAGATGGAAATGGATATAAACTAGTAGAGGCTAACAGATAAGATGTTTAAAACAACATCTCTTTTTGTTTTGTCTTTATTAGTCCTTTCTATCTCTTTTGTTTCTGCTCAATGGGTTGAAACACCAGTTTTTGTAGAGGTAACTTCTGCTCAGGCGGGAAGTGCGGTTGAAGGCTGTGCTGTGGCTAGCTTTAGTGGAATGCTCGCTTCTTTAGGAAGCCCTAAGATTGGGTCTAATCCAGATCCCATAATTAAAGAATTACAATCTAAATTATGTCCTCCTGATCAATGGCCTCCTCAAAGTTATGATATGTTGGCTGCAGTTTTGCACTTTTTGATAGGAGTTCTATGAATAAATTATTTATCTTTTCAGTTTTCATTTTCGCTTTAATTTTTGTTTCTAATGTTTATGCTCAACCTACCGGTGGACCTTCAGTTACAATAACAGTTATTAGCTCTAATTCTCATAGTTTTGGACCATCTTCTCCCGATCCTAATAAAGTCAAAATGGAAGAGGAAGTGAGGGATCCTACTGCCTCTGATATTATTAACGGAATAAAGAATAAGTCTCAAGTTTCCGTAGTTGTCCCCCAGAAAAATGGAACTGCAAGTTGGTCTCACATGATGAGGGTTAGAGCTGTTAATTTAACCACTTATAACGGAACTAATGAAAATAACGAGACTGTTTATTATAATGATGTTAAAATTTATGATCCTGCTGATGGTAAGAATTATACTACTCAACTGACTTATATCTCTAGCGATCCCAATAAAGCTTATATTTATTATAACGGTTGGGTTCAAATAAGAGATGTAGTGATTATTAAAGCCCATGTTCCGCCTAAGAGTGGAGGTTTATTATTTAGCAAAATTAAGCAATTTTCATTTTTGCTTTTAATTAGATCTGAGGATATGTATTTTAGATTTTCTAAGTTTCATTAAATAGAAGCCTTTTTAAACGATCATTTATAGAAATTGAACATGGCACAAAGTATGTATCATTATATGCGCGAAGCTTGGAAAAAGCCTGACACTGCAACTATGCGTGACAGAATGATTGCTTGGAGAGATTCTGATGCTATTACTGTTGTTGATAAGCCTTTAAGATTAGATAGAGCTCGTTCTTTAGGATACAAAGCAAAGAAAGGATTTATTGTTGCTAGAATAAGACTCATGAGAGGGGGAAGAACAAGAAAGAGAATAGGTGTAAAAGGTAGAAAGACTAGAAAACAAACAATAAGAAAGACATTGAAAATGTCCTATAGATGGGTAGCTGAAATGCGTGCAAGCAAATTCTTTAACAATCTTGAAGTGTTGAATTCATATTGGATTGGAAAAGATGGAAAACATTATTTCTTCGAAGTAATTTTAGTTGATCCTCAAATGCCTGAGATTAAGAATGATAAGACTATGAGTTGGATTTATTCTGGACATCATCATGGAAGAGTTGAACGTGGATTAACTTCAGCAGGTAAACAATCTCGTGGTTTGATAACAAGAAGAGGACATTCTCCTTATTTGAAAGTAAGACCTTCTTTAAGAGCTTGGAATAGAAGAGGAAAGTAACTTTTATTTTAAAAAATGGTTTCTGAAAGCACTTATGTTGTTAGACCCCGAGATGGTGGATTTTTGATGGCCAATCAATTAGGACATAAATTCTTTTCTCCTAAAATTGAAAATTTATTTGATGCAGTTAGGGCCAGCCCAGTTGGATTATATGGTACTATAGCTACTGATGAATTAACTGCCGAACAGAGCGAGATATTTCAAAGACATTACGAAGCCTACTTGAGATCTAGTTAATCTGATATATATCCACCTTTTTGTAGACTCCAAAGCTCTTTGTATTCGCCTTTTTGCTTAATTAATTGTTCATGTGTGCCTTGTTGAACTATTTTTCCTTCTTTTAGAACTACAATTAAATCTGCACTCATTATAGTTGATAATCTATGAGCGATTATTATTGAAGTTCTTCCTTGCATTAAATTTTGTAAGTCTTTTTGAATTTCGTGTTCTGTTTTTGAATCTAATGATGAGGTTGCTTCATCTAGCACTAGAACTTTTTTGTTTGCTAGTAAGGCTCTTGCAATAGAAACTCTTTGTTTTTCTCCACCAGATAATTTTACTCCTCTTTCTCCAACTATTGTATTCTCTTTATTAGGGAAGTTTGCAATTGTTTTATCTAATTGCGCGAATTTTATTGCTTGTAAAACTTGAGCTCTTGATGCTTTTGGATTTGAAAATAAGATGTTATTGTAAATAGTATCATCAAACAAGACGCATTCTTGAGGCACTATGCTTAATTCAGACCTAAGAGACTCTTGTTTAACATCTTTAATATCAATTCCATCTATCTTTATTTTCCCCTTATCTAAGTCGTATAATCTGTAAAGAAGTTTTACAAGTGTTGATTTACCAGATCCTGAATGTCCTACTAATGCTACTTTTTTATTCTTAGGGACAATTAAACTGAAATCTTTGAATAAATTAGATTCATGATATTTGAATGAAACATTCTTGAATTCAATTATTCCATCTCTTACTTGTAAATTTAGAGCGTTTGGTTTATCTTTAATATCGTTTTGGACTTTACCGTATTCAAATAAGTCGTAGAAATCTGCAACTGATCTATTATAGCCACGTAGTCCTTCCATAAATACTCTCACGTTATCTATGATTGCCCAATATAGTGCCCATGCAAAACTTACTGTCCCTAATGTTGCTTCTCCTTTTATAAAAAACCTTATTGTCATCATTAATACCACTACAGCTCCCAATCCCATTATAAGTCCCTCACCAGAACCCATCCATCTTCCAATTGTCCATTGATTAAACATGGCAACTTTGGTTTTTTCTGCAAGTGATTTGAATTTATTCTTTATTATGTATTCTTTACCGTAATATTTTATTGAATCAATATTTGTAAATGTATCTCCAATCATAGCTTTTTCTATGTCTTCCGCATTATTCGTTATTACATTGAGCTTTCTTTGTACTTTTTGTAATCTCATGCTATACATAGAGAAAATTATTCCTGTAACTAAAACTGTTAATCCTACTTCCCAACCTATTGTTGCTAAGGCTATTCCTGAAATAATCAGTTCAAATAGCAAAGGAAGAGTATTGAAAGTAAAGAAATCTGTCATTCTTTCCATCGAAGATGAACCTCTAGTTATACGAGAGATTAATGAACCTGTTTTGTGAGTTGTGTGGAACTTATGCGATAGATTAACAATATGACTATAATAATAATTTTTCAGATCAAACATTGTTTTTGTTTCAAGATTATCTAAAAAATAATTTCTAAACCATCTAACTATAGCTGATAATATTATTGCTCCTACCCATAATGCTGCTATTAAGGATAACCATCCAATAAAGACTTCTGCAGTCAACTCATTTTTAGCAAATAATTCTCCATTATCTACTACTTTCTTAAATAAATAACGTCCTACGAATCCCAGTGCAGACATTGATAACGCTAATATTATTACCGCAGTCATCAACAACTTGTAATTTTTAATAAAACTCCAATATGTCTTTAAGATATATTTTACATCAAGATCAGCTCTTTTATCTCTTTTCATTTATATTTTATGAAATTATGCGTTTTAAGGTTTTCTAAGACTATTGAGTTTCTGAATTTTCTTTCTTCTTATAGTTAGGGTCTGGCTTCCAATTGGGGTCGAACTCAAATTCCCAAGGACGCTTGCCTTTTTTTAGGCTGATTAGGATTGGAAGACCTCTATCTGAAACTTTGTCTGTCTTTTTGATAAATCCTGGAGGCAACGGATAGGCTGCTGTGCAATTTGGGTAGTTTGAACATCCAACAAAAGATTTCATGCTCTTTTTTGAAAATCTTATCTGTAGATTTCCTACATTGCATTTAGGACAAGGCATAATTGTGCTTTGTTCTTTTTGTTGTTCTCTTAAGTCCTTTACTCCGCTTAATATTTGGCTTCCTATAGAGATTTCATGAGCTTTGAATTCTTTTGAGATATCTGTAATCAATCTTTCAACTTGTTGTATTGTCTTATCTTCTTTTTCTTGCCACCCTTGTTTTGAATCTAAGATTTCTTCAGTTTTTTCTTCTACATCTCTTGTGAGGTTTTCATCAATGATTATTGGAGAATATTTTTCTAAAGCTTCTATTAGCTTTCTTCCTAGTGGTGTGGCTTCTATGCTTTTTCCATCTAGATATCCTCTATCGAAAAGAGTATCTACAATTGCAGAACGTGTGGCTTTTGTACCTAAATTCTTTTTTTCTAATATTGTAATTAATGAAGCAGGAGTATATCTTTTTGGAGGTTGAGTTTCTTTTTCTTCGAACGAGATCTTATTTACATTTACATTCCCATTTATTGTAGGAATATGTTCTTCCTCTAGATTAGCTGGATAAATATTTATCCAACCTTTTTCTATTATAGTCATCCCATTTCTTGTGAATTTTTTATCGTGTCGATAGTGCTTCTTATCATCAGCACTTCGATCATCCAAAAAACCAACTTCAAGGTTTTTTTGATTGTCTGAAATTAACTGTATTCTTTTAGATATCACTTTTGCATCAGGAGCAAAACAAGAAAGAAAACGTTTTACTATCAAATTGTATAATTTTTCTTCTTCTTCATTAAGACTCTTGAATTCTCCAGTTGGATATATAGAAGGATGTGCAGGATCTGATTTTTCACCTTCGATTGGATTATCTCTTATGGCTAACTTTGTTTCAGGAAATTGTTTTTCTAGTTTTTTAATTATTTTTTTTGGTTCTATTTCTTTTGGAATTTTTTGAGACGAAGTTCTAGGGTATGAAATTATTCCATCTAAATATAGTGATTGAGCTAATTGAAGTGTTCTTGAAGGACTTATTCTCAAATGAGCATAAGCTTCTCTTTGCAATGTTGTTAAGTCAAAAGGATGAGGGGGTAAATAATTTTCTTCTTTTTCTGTTGTTTCAGCAACTCCTGACTTGATATTTTTGAAGTCTTCTAACTCTTCTTTCTTGAATATATCTTTAACGTGCTTTAACTCTGTCCCATTCACTTGAGCGAATACTTGCCAGTATGGTTGAGATTTGAAATTTTCTATTTCTTTATCTCTATCTACAATTATCTTTAGAGCTGGGCCTTGTACTCTTCCAATTGAAAGAATCTTGAAACTTCCAGATGTTTTTATTGCAGACATTAACGCACGTGATAGGTTAATGCCGTAGAGCCAATCTATCTTATGTCTTGTTTCTCCTGCAAATGCTTGTCCCCAATCCAAGGTTTTCATGGGGTTTTCATAAGACTTTTCTAATTCAGGCTTTGTTAAAGTAGAATACTTCATTCTTTTAGCATCTTTTTCACCTATAATGAATCTTAAGACGTTCCACCCAATTAATTCTCCTTCTACATCATAGTCTGTTGCAATTATTACTTCTTTCGCTCTTCTTCCGAGTTTTTTTAGGAGCATATAGTAGCTTTTAGTGAAACCACCAGTTTTACTTTCATAAGAAGGTATCCAATCTAGTTTGAATATTGGCCAACCTTTTTGACCTTCTGCATAAGTTAGATTGAATAAATGTCCAACTGCAGATGCTACAATTATCTTTTTGCCATTTCTTTCTAGTTCATAGTATGGAACATTATTTTCAGAATACTTTCTTGCATTTCCTAAAGCACTTGAGATTTTTAGTGCTGCTTGTGGTTTTTCTGTTACTATTAAAACAGTATCTCTATTAGGATTTTCTATTTTGGAAGGGGCTTTTGGTTTTTTTATTGCTTTTTTTGGTTTAGCAATTATTTCAGGCTGCTCTTCCATTTTGCCTGGTCTTTCTATTTTTGTTAGTTCATTAGTTGATGGTTTTTGTTTGACTTTTTTTTCAATAGTCATTTTAGCTTCGCTTGGTGTGAGAAATGCTTCTACTGCCATTTTATATATTGTCTAGCGGACTCCTTATGTTTTTTATAGATTGTTGTGATATTTGAGTGTAGATTTGAGTTGTTTTAATATCAGAGTGTCCTAAAATCTTTTGAATTATTCTTAAGTCAGTTCCCTGTTCTAAAAGATGAGTTGCAAAACTATGCCTTAACAAGTGAGGATATACTTCTTTTGTAATGTTTGTTTTTTTTGCCGCCTTTTCTACGATTGCCTGAATTGTTGCAGTAGTTAGTTTACCTCCTCTTTGAGATGGAAATAAGAATTCTTCTTTGTTTAATGAGGCATAATGCTTTAATTCTTCTTTTATAGTCACAGGAATTTTGACAAATCGGTCTTTTTTTCCTTTTGATAATTTAACGTGAATTAGCCCCTCATTAAAATCTAAATCTTCTTTTTTTAGATTGACTATTTCTGAGACTCTTAAACCACAACCATACAATAATTTTAAGATTAGTTTGTGTTTAATGTTTGTTGGTGCATTTACTAAGTTTTTTGCTTCTTCTAAGTTAAGAATTACTGGAAGAGTTTTGTTCTTTTTAGGCCTTGGAATAAATATCTTTTGATGAAGAACTTTATCGAAAAAGAACTGAATTGCAAAAATATGATGGCTTATTGTTGAAGGGTTTTTGTTTTTAATGTTTAACTGGATGTAATCTTTGACTTTTTGCTGATTTAATTCATTTTCTTTTACATAATCTAAGAATTGATTGACTGAATGCTCGTAGGATTTCGCTGTTTTACTAGAAAATCCTCTTATCTCTAATTCTTGTGCTAGGTGGAACAAAAGCTCTTCCTTTTGCATTTTTTAAGAAAGTGATTTAAGTATTTATAATTTATGCACATCTCGGATATTGGGATATCATCATAAATAAACTTATGATAACATCATGTTCAACTCAATCGTGAGCCAAAACTAAAATGTAAAAAGTTAGTAAAGAGGACACTTTAAAACCCCCGACCACCCACCCCTAAATTGTAGAAATTGTTGTTAATAAAAAAGTGAGCCGCCTTGGTGCTTCGCACATTTTGTCTTGACTTAGTCAAGCAGAAAAACTTCTTTTATCCGACCGACGAAGAAATCACGAAATTAAAATTTCGTCTAACATAGGATAAACGATTACGCTTCGCTTCATCCAAATTTTTTCCAAAACAAAAAGTTGAGGGGCAGACAGAAAAAAATAATTTATAAACAAGCGATAACATAAACTGAATATGGTTAATTGGACAGGTTTGAAAACAATTGATGAACACGATTCAAAGATAGTTTCTATGGATTGGAGTGCAGTAAAAAAATTTATGCTATTTTTTGTCTTGTTTATTTTTGTAGTAATTTTTTTAGTTTTTTCAATAACAGATACTGCTAAAATAAATGGGAAAAAAGTGACTTTTAATTCCTTTGAAGAAAAACTTCCAATTCTGAGTTACATTTTCATAGGATTCGTTTTCTTAAACATTATAGGATTACTTTTTTATTATCCTCTCAGAATTGTAATAAAGAAAGACAGAAATGGGAACCTTAGTATTAATAAAAGAGACTGGTTTTTTGTAAATAAAAACTATAACCTAAACAAAACACAAAATCCTGTTTTTATTGCAAGAAAAAGACGAATGGTTGGTGCAACAATCTTTGTTGGAAGACCTGTTTATCAACCAATAATCAAATATTATGAGGGCGAAAAAGCAGAAGAGATTAATCTAATTTTTACAGCTTCTTATTTTATGAGAGGAATCGGTCCCAGAGGAGTAATCCAAAAAGAACAAGCACAAGAAATTTCTAAATTTTTAGGGATTAAATTGATAGTTGAAGAATAATAAATTACTGCCCCCCAACTTCACGGAACGACGGCGACAATCTGAAATATTATAAACTTCTGGTGTTCCCACCATCCCAGAGTTCACTTTAACTTTAAATTTTTGCCTTCGGCATCATTGCATTAAAATTTAATCCTTCCAAGTATCAGGAGAGTTGAACAGCGATTAAGCGGTTCCGCTCGGTTGCACCTCGCTCCACCCATATTTTTTCCATCTCTGAGAATTTTTCAACTCTGTTTCGGTTTTGTGGGTTGCCTCAAAACCTCACGAGGAAAAATTCTCGAGGGAAAAAACATCGTTAAATTCCGATGTTATCAGCAATAGGATTTTCAATTTACCGACGAGAAACGTCAGAAGCCCCCCACCTCGCACTCGCTTTGCTCGTGCGAGAACGACGAAACGAGAAATAAAGATTTATAAACATGCTCTCTGAAATGTATATATTAAGATGAATAAAAAATATATTTTGCCGATTACTTTCGCAATAGTTTTAGGACTTGCTTTATTTGTTTCAGCCGTAAATCCTCCAAGTATCCCTGGAGAAACTTCAAAAGATATTCCAGGTTATGGTTCTATTACTGGAAATTATATTGAATCAAGTTTCAAATTTATGAATGGCTGGAATCTTGTTCATGGTTTACCAAATCCAGAATGGTTAAGTGGTGGCGATATTGAAGCATCAAATATTAAGGCTATTTATGGATTCAATCCAATAACTCAAGAATATATCCGATTTTATCCTCAACCTGAAAAAAATAAATTGGGTAGCCAAAATACTCGTGTTGATTCTATGATTAGTGCTACTGCATTTTGGGTTTACATTGATTCACCTACTAAATATGGAGAAGCTGAATACTGGACTTTAGAACCAAACGAAGAATTAAACAAACAAATGGTTAAAGGATGGAATTTTGTAAGTTTCTTACCAAACTATGTTGGAAAATCTTTTAATGAATTAAAAGGAAATTGCGATATTCAAAAATTATATTGGTGGCAACCAAGAGACCAGCAATTTAATAATATTTTAAGCGATAAAGACAGAATGGAAGTATTAAGATATTCAGAAAATATTGGAAGTGGTTTTTTAATTAAAGTTCCTGAAAGTTGTACTTTATTCACAGGTTCTTCTGGTAGTCCTGGAGTTCCTAATATTCCAGAAATTCCTAATATTAAAGAATGTACTGACTCTGACGGAGGTACTGTTATTGATGTTAAAGGTAAAACGGGTTATGGTTCTGATTTGTATAATGATGTTTGTTTCATTAGAGAATCTGCAACAGAAACAACATCTACTCCTGAGTGTTCTGGTGCTAATTGTTATTTAAAAGAATATCATTGCGATTCTCAAACAGGAAATGCTGTTTCTGATGATTTCCTATGCTCAGAAAGAGGATTTACTTCATGTAAACAAGGAGCATGTACCAATTAAAATGATAAAATCAAAAAGAGGAATGAGTGCTTGGATTTGGATTTTAATAATCCTAATTGTTTTAGCAGTTGGAATTGGAGCCTACTTTCTTTTGACAGGTGATTCTTCTCTAATTGCAACTGGTGGAAGCTCAATACCTCAACCTCCTGCATTACCAACAGGATAAAATAAATCTCTTATTTTCCAAACCCCCGCCCGACGGAAAAAGCACGATTGGTTTTCTTTCAGAAAACAGATAGACAAAACTTTCAGTTTTGTGATTTAATAATGAGATGGGGGCACGAACAAAACGCT
>VGKS01000016.1 GCA_016866935.1 Candidatus Pacearchaeota archaeon | reverse complement strand
TTTTTTAGATAATAATAGTAGGGACAATAAGATTATAATAAAAACAAAAGTATTCAAAATTAAAATATATTCAAGAATGTTCATGAATTTGATTAAAATTTAGTCTATATTTAAAGATTATTATGTCGTAAGTGTCTTCCTAAAAACACATACTTTTAGACGTGGTAGGCACTTCAATCACTCAAAAATCGAGCAAAAATCACGTATCAATTTTCTGATCTCTTATCTATTAATTAAGATTCCAAATAGGCTGATCAACTCACAACACCTGCGCACAAACATCTAACAATGCCAGAGCTATCTGTGCAACTAGTACGCGTAGGATCACCAAAAGTACCTACAATTTTCCAAGCGCCTAAACACAAAGATGATCCTACACAACGGGAATTACAACTTCCTGAACCTCCAGATACTGGATAAATCGATACGCTTAAACCTCCCTGCGCTCCTAGGTACAAACCATGAGAACTACCAAGCGAATTTGCCCTAATCCCTTCTGATGCCTGAATATTTCTAGCACTAATATCTGCCCAGCCCCCATTTGGAGTAGACCACACTCCAAAATTCCTTTTGTTAGATGCTATGGCAATATGGTCTTGAGAAAGATTAGTGTTAGTAACTCTCATAAAATCAGAGTCATCATCACTAATTGCAATCTCATCATTAAAACCAAATTGTCCATTAAAAGTACCTGCATCAATTTGGCTTGCAGGATGTCCGGGATTTTGAGGAGTTTGAGCAATTCCAAAACCAACAACAACTAGTAAAACAATAATTACAATAGCATGACTTTTATTTATATTAATCTTAAATTCCATCTTTTTCTAAATAAGATATCAGCAACCCTTAATAAATCTTACATTTTCTTCAGTGTAGGAATTCCAAGTAAATGTAAAGCATTTTGTAGTACTTGTGCAAATGATTTAACAATAGCAAGTCTAAACTTTTCCTCTTTACTTCCAATAACCTGACAAGAATGGTAAAACTCATTGAATTTTTGAGCTAGATTATAAGCATAGTGTGCTATTGAAGAAGGGCTTAGTTCCTTAGAGGCACTTACTACAATTTCGGGAAAATTAGAAAGTTCGTTAATTAATTTTCTTTCATAGTTATCCACAGAGGTTATTTTGAAATTTTTAGATATCTTTACCTTTTCTAACATGCTATTAGCGCGAGCTAGGCTATATAGCAAGTAAGGCCCTGTATCTCCTTCGAAAGAAATAAATCTTTCTAAATCAAAAACCATATCGTAAGCCCTATGGTTCTTTAAGTCTCCATAAAATATTGAGGCTATAGCAATTTTTCGAGCTCTCTCATTAAGCTCATTTTCTTCCAAATTATCCCTTTTCTTTATTTCAGATTTGGCAAGTTCTATTGTTTCTTCAAGTATCTCTTCCATCAGCACGGTTTTGCCTTTTCTCGTAGAGAACTTTTTTCCATCTTGATCAAGATATAATCCGTGTTCTACATGAACGCAATTTTTTGCCCAAGTATAACCCATTTTATCTAAAATGGTAAATAGTTGTTTAAAGTGTAATTTCTGTTCCTGTCCTACTTCATATAACATTTGACTGAATTTATAATTGTTGCATCTATCTATAGCAACAGCTAAATCTCTAGTAATATACAAAGTTGCACCATCAGTCTTTTTTATCAATGCAACCCCTAGTCCCTCTTTATTTAAATCAACAATTAATGCGCCATCATTTCTTTCTAATAAGCCTTTCTTTTCTAATTCAATAACTAACTTATCCATTTTTTTATTATAAAGAGATTCTCCAGATATTACATCAAATTCAACTCCAAGTTTTTTGTAAATCGCATTGAAATTTTTTAGGCTTATTTCTTTAAACATTTTCCATAATCTAGTGGCTTCTTTATTTCCATCTTCAAGCTTCCTAAACCAATCACGAGCTTCTTGTTCATACTCTTCTTTATTTCCTTCTACGTATAGTTGAAGCATGTATTTTATTGGATCCTTTCTCAAATCTTTTTCATTTCCAAATTTCTTGTACCCCACTATCATCTTACCAAATTGGGTGCCCCAGTCTCCAAGATAATTAATTTTCACAGTTTTATACGATTCAAACTTTTTGATTTCAGATATTGAGTTTCCGATTATAGTGGAACGCAAATGTCCTATTCCAAACGGTTTAGCTATATTTGGAGAAGACATATCAATTACTATAGTCTTTCCTTTACCACTAGAATTACTTCCATATTTTTTCTTTTCCTTCATTATCTTATTCAATATATTATTAGCTAATTTTTTAGAATCCAAAAAAAAATTTATGTATGGACCCACAGCTTCCACTTTCTCAAACCCATCTTTATCTATTCTCTTAACCAAATCTTGTGCTATATGCACTGGACTCTTTTTCATAGTTTTTGCAAGCGTAAAACAAGGAAAAGCAAAATCCCCATGAGTTTGATCTTTAGGCCTCTCAATAAGTTTTTCTATTTCCTCTTCACTAAGTCCAGTTAATTTAAGTGCATTAATGACTGATGCGCTCATTGCAAACATTTCCCATATTTCAATAGTTTCCTATACTTCAATAACAAAAATGCCTTATTAGAATATAACTCTACTTTAAACTCATTATCTTTATTCACCTTTCTTACAGCTTCGCATAATCCTACCTCTCCTATAATCTTTTCATAGTTTTCAGGAAGAATTATTTTAATGTCTTCTTCAGAATGTTCTGCTATAGGGCGAACGCTTCTTCCTTCTATTTCATAATTGTTTTCTCCAATAATAACACCTATTGAAGAACTCTTAGGCATTGATTCTATTGCAGGATGGTTTTCAAGATAAGTAGGAAATGATTCCTGACTTACAATCAAACCAGTAGCTTCATTTAATTCTCCATTAAAAGAGTCAATGAACAAAAACATAGTAAAAGCAACTGCTAAGAATATTGCAACTCCTATAGTAAACAGTTTTGCAGACATATCTTTTAAAAAACAAATCCCTTTTTATGTTTAGTGCCTCTGTAGCTCACCAGGTAGAGCGCAAGTTTCGTACGTTAAATACTGAAAGAACTTGAGGTAGGGGGTTCAAGTCCCCCCAGAGGCTTAGGATAAGGTTTAAATAATGATTTTTAGAAAAGTCTTTGGAAAAACATGTCTGACAACAGTATTGATTTAAGGGAAATTGAACTAGGAGATCTCGAGAGAGTCACTAGCGAAGCAGATGTTCCTACAACTCCAATTACCACAGCTATAGAAGGCGCGAAAATTAAAAGAGACTTATTTATGTCAATAATTTCAGGTTATATTGGAGGAGTAGCTCTAGCCACGACAGCGCATTCTCATTATCCGAATCATCCATATTTAGCATCGGCATTAGGATGGTTGGTCGGAACGGTTGGTTCCACAGTGGTTCCAGCATATTTTATTTTTAATAATAGAAGATATTCTAGAAGGCAGAGTTAAATAATTTAAAGCAAGAAATTATAAGAATCCTTAAATATTGTAATTGTCAAAAAAAAGAATGGATAAACAAAACAAAGAACTTCATTTAGCCGTTATTGCTGGAGCTACAAGCGCATTAGAACATCTAAAAAAGAATAGGAATGTCACTCACGAAGATGCATTAAGGCATGTAATCGATAATGCAGATAGCATTTTAGAAAATATTGACTTTTCCCAGTAATAAGTTTTGAATATATAGTAGTCTATTATTAATTAAAAAATGCGGGAGGGAGGATTCGAACCTCCGAAGGCACTAAGCCACGAGATGGCTTACATCTCGCTTAGCTACTGTCTCTAACGAGGCAGCGACGTCTTAAGTCTCGCGCATTTAACCGCTTTGCTACCCCCGCATAAAATTAGTGTGTCAAAAGTGCTTTAAAATGTTTCTGTCAAAACATTTTAAGGAATTATAATCTGTTGTATTTCTCGATCCAAGGAATATAATCTTTATCTTTAGATCTTGCAAACTTAAAAAGCCCATCAATAAACATTTGGCTGTCTCTTTTTATCCTTTCTTTTTTGTTATACTTTAAGTTGTCTTTATGCTCAATTTGGGAATAGTAATTACCGTAGATGATTTTTCCATTTTTAGGAAGGTTAATCTTATGCCCTGCTTTATAAAAATAAACAGTTATCAAAACCAATTTATTTGCAATCAAACACAATTCATAATATGGCTTTAATTTCTGATTGTTAAAGACAACAGCGTCTATATCCGAAAAGTTCTTTATCTTTCCTTTAGCAGTAGAGCCAACAATGGCAATACCAAGAACATCTTTAGAAACAAACTTTTTTTTCAAGTAATTAAAAATGTCCTCTTTTGCATTAAATTCTTTCATTAAATGAATGGCCCGTTTTAAGTTATAAAACTTTTTAACTCCAAACAACCGTCAAGAAACCAGCTAGCTTCAAACAAACTAACCAGTATAATCCATTAAGTGCGAAAAGTCCCCAAGGTTTACCTTCCAATATAACTGAATTAAGTAATGTTGTACATGCAAAAAATCCTAACCAAATCCAGAACCCAACAATAGCTCCTTGCATAGGAGAAGTTACTCCCAATAATACTATTACTCCAGTAAGGACGTATACTAATATAAAGTTCCCTATGAGATTCAAAACAATAGACTTCCACATCCCACTCATCCCTTTCTTCTTTGCCTTGGCAACTTCAATAGCAGGAATCTTCGAGAGCTTAACCCATAACTTCCCAAACAAAGGACCGTACCATAAAAACCCTATAATAAATAATATAACTGCTATTAATGCTGTAGAACCAAAGTTAACAATTCCATCAAACATATATTGCAAAATGTATTTTGCTTTATATATTTTACTCTTTCTTTTTACAACTCTCGCAAACTCCGCTTAATTCTATCTGTACATGACAAAGATCCTCATCAATATATTTTTTCAAGAAATCTATTTTATCCAATATGATGTGTTTTCTTGTTCCGCAAGACTCGCAGACAAAATGCGAATGAGTAATCTCTTTTTTAGAGTATAATTTCTTCCTATCACAAACAAAAGAATGAATCTCCCTATTTTTTTCCATTTCCTTCAAAAAACGATAAACTGTAGCAATCCCTACACCCTTACTCTTAATTTTAGAGTAAATCTCTTCAGAAGTAAAAAGATTATTAGTTTTAGAGATAATCTCTTCTATCTCTTTTTTCTGCCTAGTTTCACGTTTTTCAGCCATGATTTGTTATTGATAATTACAATCAATAAGCTTTAAATATCTTTTTTATTTATTTGATTTATGAATCAAGCATTATTTTACACTTTGATAAGCGTTTTAGCCGTAAGCCTCATTTCTTTAATAGGTATTGTAACTTTATCGATAAACACTAAAAGATTACATAAAATATTAATTTATTTAGTAAGCCTTGCAGCAGGAGCTCTCTTAGGAGACGTATTTTTACATTTAATTCCTGAATTAATAGAAGAAGGTAGCTTTACAATACAAACATCTCTGCTTATATTAGGAGGGGTACTAATTTTCTTCTCAATAGAGAAAATAGTTCATTGGCAACACTGCCACATACCCCAGAATGGACGTCACAGCCACCCATTTGTTGTAACAAATTTAGTCGGAGATGGAGTTCACAATTTCGTAGATGGGTTAATAATTGGAGCAAGTTACTTAGTAAATATTCCAGTAGGCATCGCCACAACAATAGCTGTAATCTTGCACGAAATTCCTCAAGAAATAGGAGACTTCGGAATTCTTTTACACGGAGGATTTTCAAAGTCAAAGGCCTTATTGTTCAATTTCCTTTCAGCATTAGCTGCAGTAGCTGGAGGATTAATAGCAGTTCTTGCGTCAGGAATAATATCTCAATTATCTAACTATCTTATTCCTTTAGCAATTGGAGGTTTCATATACATTGCAGGTTCAGATCTTATACCTGAACTGCATAAAAACTTCACAACAAAGAAATCAATATTCCAAATAATATCTTTAATATTAGGAATATCTGTGATGGCTTGCCTTCTTCTGTTAGAATAACCATTAACTATATGTAACTTCTTACTCTAAGAAAGTGACCTTGTTTATCTGAAAAGCAAAGAATTATAACAAATGAAACTGTCATGTTTCAATGAATGAGTTGATTGAAAGAGTTAGACAACTTGAAAAGACAGAAATAAATGATTTAATCACAAGAAGATTGTCTGAGTTTGAATCTTTCAAGAACAAATCTGAAGATGAATGGTTCTCAGAATTATGTTTCTGTATTTTAACTGCTAATGCAAAGCAAAAAACAGGGGCTGCAATTCAAGAACAAATTCAAGCACACGGTTTCAAAACTTTATCTCAAGAAACTTTAGCAAATCTCATCAAAGTAAACAAACACAGATTCCACAATAATAAGGCAAAATACATTGTAAAAGCTAGAGAGTTTGCAAATATCAAATCAATTGTAAGCAATAAAACTGAATTAGAAGCCAGAGACTTCTTAGTGGAGAATATTAGTGGTCTTGGAATGAAAGAGGCATCTCATTTTCTTAGAAATACGGGTGGACAAAACCTTGCTATTTTAGACAGACATATTTTAGCCCTATTAGCAGAATACAAAATAATTGATAAACCAAAGAAACTGAATGAGCAAGTCTATAGAAACATAGAGACTAAGTTTACAGAATTAGCAAGCACTCTAAGAATGTCATTAGCAAAATTAGATTTATTTTTATGGTATATGAAGACAGGAGAAGTTTTGAAATGAAAGAAGGAGATAGTGCACCGGATTTTATCCTAAAAGATAGGTTAAACCAAGAACATCAATTATCTAAAATAAACCGGATAAAAGTTGTTTATTTCTATCCAAAAGATAACACCGAAGGCTGTACGATAGAAGCAAAAGAATTTTCTTCTTACTTAAAAGATTTTGAAAAAGAGAAAGTAGCCATAATAGGGGTTTCAGGAGGAGATAATAAAACAAAGGAGAAATTCTGTGTAGATCATAACCTCAAACATGTTCTTTTGTCAGATACAGATTTTAGTGTGTCTAAAAAATATGATTTATATGGAGAAAAGTCATTCATGGGTAGAAAGTATTTAGGTATCAATAGAACAACTCTTATTTTGGATAAGAATAATAAGATTCTAAAGATGTACGAGAATGTAAAGCCACTAGGCCATGCAAAAGAAGTCCTAAATTTTATTAAAAGTTTAAAATGAATTTTAATGAAAAATGCTACCAAATTTTAAAAAAGTTTCAAAAGGTAATGTAACAACTTACAAAGCAATAGCAAACGCGTTAGGCACGAAGGCATATAGGGCTGTAGGAAATGCAATGAACAAAAACCCTCACGATACAAATATCTATCCTTGTCACAGAGTCATAAGTTCAGATGGAAGCATAGGGGGTTATGCTCACGGAACAAATGCCAAAATAAAAAGACTAATATCTGAAAATGTAAAAATAAAAAACAATAAAATCGATTTAGATAAATTTGGTCATAATTTCTAACTACTTATCTAGGATTAAGAGAATATTGTTCTCTTGGAGAGAAGTAATCTAAAATCTCCTTTCCTAAAAAGTAAGATCCTGTCCAAAGAACGGCGCAAAAAATAAGGCCATAAGAAAGACCTCTTGGAAAATTAGATTCAGTATCAAGGCGTTCCTCTTCTAGATCTTTCACAGACGAAGAGCCAAAAGAATCTTCAAGTTTAGACACCAAAAGAACAGAGATATAAAGTATATAATTATTTGTTTTTCAAGAAAGCTTCCATTTTATCAAGCGCAGTTTCTATTTTATCATAAGCTGTTGCAAAACTACATCTGATATATCCCTGCCCGTAAGGTCCAAATTCTGTTCCGGGAATAGTAGCAACTTTAGCTTTTTCCATTAATTCAAAAGAGAACTTAGAAGAATCTTTTGAATATTGAGTTATATCTGAAAAAGTATAGAAAGCTCCTTTAGGTTGCAAAGTTGGCAAACCTATTTCATTTAATCTTGGAACAATAAGATCACACCTTCTCTTATACTCAGAGACCATAGAATTAATATATTTTTTATCAAGAGTCAAAGCCTTGACACCAATCATTTGAGATATTGTAGGAGCCCCCAATGTAATATAATGATGATCTTTATTCATTTCATGTATAAACTTTTTAGGCCCAGTACAATATCCTAATCTAAATCCACACATAGCATAACTTTTTGAAAAAGTATGGAAGGTAAGAACATGATCTTCCATTCCATTTAAACTCCCAATAGAGACATGCTTAGCCCCATCATACAAAATATGCTCATAAGCTTCATCGGAAAATATTAACATATCATTATCAATCGCAACATCTGCAATCTCTTCCATTAATTTTTTAGACATAACATTTCCAGTAGGATTTGCAGGACTATTCAAAATCAAAACTTTAGATTTTTGTTTATCAATATGTCTTTTAAGAACATCAGAATTCAATTCAAAACTATTCTCTCTAGATAAAGGAACAAAAACAGGAGTAGCACTCACCAAATCAATTGCAGGAACATATCCAGCATATCCTGGAGAAGGAACTAAAACTTGCTCTGTTGGATCAAGAGCGGCAAGCAATGCAGAAAATATTGCTTCTTGGCTTCCACAAGTTACAATTACATTATCTGGAGTTACATCTATATTATTTTCTTTATACAATTTTTTTACAATCGCTTCACGAAGTTCAATCATTCCTTGAGGCTCAGAATAATGAGTAGCCTTAGGCAACATTTTCTTACCATAATCAATTAATGGTTTAGGTGTAGGAAAATCAGGCTCCCCAGGTCCGAGAGAAATTATCTTTTTATCAAGAGCAATTCTTCTAGATATTTCAGGAAATTCAACATGAGGTAATTGTAAATCCCTCTCAGAAATATGTCCTTCATGCATATTAATCATCACCTAATTATAACAAATATTATTGTTTTATATAGTTTAGTAAGATATGTAGATAGCAAATTAATTACTATCCATTTTATATTAATCCCTCACAAAAACAACATAATGTTCCACAAAAGTGTGTGCCCTTTCTCTTTCACTAGTAGATAAATCCCGATAGGGGCGAGTTTGCCCAGCAGAGAGATATCTGGTTTCAGCAACTAACCCCGCCTTTTCAGCAGTCATCCCTACATTCAAATCTAAATCTTCAAGATCCATAAGGCGAGAAGGTTTATTGATTACTTTTATTCTTGCGGTAGGCGGGCTTCTTTTTCCAGGCATAATCTCAACAAGGTCGACATTCACTTCAGGGCTATCAAAAGACAAGGCCTTGCTCATAAGCGGGTCTTTTTTTGCCAGCCCCAAAAAATCTGCTACCCTTTCCACAAGTATTGCTTCCAATTTAGGGGCTGAATATCCTTCCATCAAATCTATCGAATTAAATGATTTATAAAAATTTCCATCAAGAATATTAAGAGAAGCATGAATAGGTCACTACTTCTTCTTTTTCTTAGTGGCTTTTGGTTTAGCCTTATGCTTTGTCTTCATCTTTCCCAAGATTACCTTTTCTTCTTTTACAACATTAACAACCTTAACATGTTTATGCTTTAATTGATAATTCACAACTTTATCTAAAGCCGTGATAGTTTCAGTAGGGAAATTAAAAACAGGAATTCCCCTTTCCATTAAAGACTTAGAGAGTAATTCAGTAAATTCTCCCCCGGTGGAAACAACAATAATTGGCTTCTTAGAATTGCGATGAGATTCTGTAATCACTTCAACTATCTCAGTAGTGAGCAAAGGAGTCTGATATAAAGCAATTAAAACAATTCCGTCAATATTTTTATCAGCAAGACACAAATTAAGAGCATCACGATAGCGTTCAGTTGTAGCATCTCCTAATAAGTCCAGAGGATTACCAATATTCATATGTTCTGGAGCTTTTTTTCTAATCTCTCCAGCAGTTATAGAAGACATATCAGCCATTCTCAAGTGTTTACTTCCAGCAATCGCATCAGTAGTTATTATCCCATAACCCCCACCATTAGTAATAATCTGTATCCTATTATTTGTAAAATCAACCTTTTTCTCAAAAAGAGCAGCTATATGAAACATTTCCTCAAGTGAATCAGCGCGAATTGCATTAACTTGATTTAGTATTCCAAAAAATACATCTTTATTTCCAGCTAAAGAACCAGTATGAGAAATAGTGGCCTTCATTCCAGCATCAGTCAATCCACCTTTCAAAACTATAACTGGTTTAACAGGAGTAGTTCTTTTCAAAGTTTCAAAGAACTTTTCCCCATCTTTTATTCCTTCAGCATACAAGCAAATTACTTTAGTGCTTTCATCATGCAATAAATATTCAATTATATCAGACTCATCCAATTGTGTTGCGTTTCCATAACTAACAAACTTAGAAAAGCTATACCCGTTATAAGCAGCTATATCCAAAATAGCAGAACCAATAGCCCCACTCTGACAAACAAAACTAATTCCCCCTGCTTTCGGCCTTGTTAATCTATATCTTGGTAAGAATAAAGTATCAAATCTATGATGTGCATCAAATACACCCAAACAATTTACTCCAACGCATTTCATTCCATATTTATCTAATCTATCTTTAAGTTGTTCTTCGAGTTTATGATTTCCAACTTCTCCAAATCCTGCAGTTACAATCAAGACATCCTTTATCTTTTTCTTATTACACTCATCAACTATCTTCAAAACAAACTCTGCAGGAACAGCAATAACTGCTAAATCAATTATTTCATCAATCTCTCCAATAGATTTGTAACACCTAAATCCCAAAATATCTTTAGCTTCAGGATTTATGGGAAAAACTCTTCCTTTGAAACCCCCATCAACCATATTCTTCAGTATTACATGCCCAATCTTAGAAGGGTTGCGTGAAGCCCCAATAACGGCAACACTTCTAGGTCTAAAGAAATTGTCTAACTGCACCACCATACACACTAAAAAGAAAGGTAATATTTAATGTTTACCTTAATAACTAAGCCATAAAACTGTTGGGTTCTTCCAAAAGACTCTTTAATTCTTCAATAAATAATGTAGCTTCAGCCCCATCAAGTACTTGATGATCGAAGGTCAATGAAATAGGCAAAATCTTAGCATTTCTTACTTTTCCAGTCTTTTCATCCAAAACTGCTCTATTAAATATCCTTCCAGTTCCAAGAATAGCAACCTCACCAGGGTTAATTATAGGGGTAGCATAAGTTCCCCCTACGCTACCATAATTAGTAATTGTGAAAGTCGATCCCTTCAAGTCCATTGTATCAATAGTTCTTGACCTACACTTCTCTGCAAGAGACTCTATCTCTTTAGCAATTTCAGAAATGCTCTTTCTTTCAGCTATCTTCAAAACAGGAACCATCAAACCTTCATCTGTTTGAACGGCAATTCCTATATTGTAATATTTCTTTAAAACAATATTATCTCCTTCAAGAGAAGAATTTACTTTATGATGTTTTTGTAAAGCCTTAACTACTGCTTTAATTACAAATGGCATGAAAGTCAATTTAACTCCTTCAATAGCAAAATGTTCTTTTTCTTTCTGCCTTAAATCCCACAACTTTGAAACATCTATATCTTCCATTGCAGTAACTTGCGCAGACTGAGAAAGAGACTTAATCATATTCTGCGCGATTACCTTGCGTATACCCTTTACAGGAACCCTTTCAACATACCCAAACATATCATATTTTCTTTGTTTGTTAACTCCAGAAACAGGAGTTTCAACAATCTTAGTAACTTCAGTAAAACCACTTTTATCAAGATCAGACATTAATATTTGACCATCAATTCCACTTCCAGAAATCTTTGAAAGATCTATTCCTTTTTCATTAGCAGCCCTTCTAACCGCAGGACTAGCCATTATTTTTCCCAAATTATTCTCTTTCCTCTCAACAACTTTTTCAACTTTTCTTTCTACAACTTCTTCTTTTACAATCTTAGATTTATAGCTTACTTTCTCTTCACTTGAACCAATAACGCATAAAACAGCACCAACATTTACAGTATCTCCTTTAGCATAATTAATCTTCAAAACAGTTCCAGAAACAGGACTAGGTATATCAGCAACAGCCTTATCAGTTTCAATCTTTAGAATAACTTGATCTGCCTTAACACTCGCACCTTCAGAAACTAGCCATTCGACTATTTCAGCTTCAGCGATTCCTTCTCCAATATCTGGAAGTCTAAACTCAATCAACTTGCACCCCTAGCATTCTTCATAACTCTTTCAATCGCAGAAATTATCTTTTCAGCAGAAGGCAAATAATAATCCTCATGCAAGCGCAATGGAACAATTGTATCAAAACCACAAACTCTCTCAACAGGCGCTTCCAAACTATAAAGAGCCCTCTCATTTATTCTAGCAATTATCTCAGAAGCCAATCCTAAAGTCTTAGGAGCCTCTTGAACAATAACGCACTTTCCAGTCTTCTTAACAGAATTAATTATAGTTTCAGTATCTAAGGGAGAAATAGTCCTCAAATCAATTAACTCAACATCTATACTTTTCAATTTTTCAATAGCTTCCTTCGCGGTCTTCACCCATGCCCCATATGCAATCAAAGTAACATCCTTACCTTCCTTAATCACATTTGCCTTACCTAGAGGAATAGCATAAGCCTCCCCAGGCACTTCTTCTTTTATTGCACGATAAATTTTCTTAGGCTCAAAGAATACAACAGGGTCTTTTTCTCGCAACGCAGAAATAAGTAAACCTTTAGCTTCATAAGGCCCTGAAGGAATAACAACCTTTATTCCAGGAGTATGAACTAAATAAGTTTCTGGAGAATCTGAATGATGCTCAAGAGCTTTAATTCCTCCTCCAATAGGGCACCTTATCAAAATAGGAGTAGTAAATCTTCCCCTAGACCTATTCCTCATTCTAGAAGCATGAGAAACAAGTTGGTCAATTGCAGGAAAAATAAATCCTTCAAATTGAATTTCACATACTGGTTTTAATCCGACTAAAGACATTCCAATTCCAGTCCCCACAATACCACTTTCAGCAAGAGGAGAATCTATTACTCTTTTATTTCCATATTCTTTAGCAAGTCCGTCAGTAACTCTAAAGACCCCTCCATCTTCTCCAACATCCTCTCCAATAATTACAATATTCTTATCTCTCTTCATCTCAAGCCGAAGAGCATCATTAAGCGCTTCAACCATGTTTTTTATTGTCATGCTGAAGCCTCCAAAATTTCCCTAGGATAATTAACCATTCTGAATGAACCATATCCGAAGTTTTTTGCAATTGCTCTTTGAACAGAAGCATAAACTTCTTCTGGAGAAGGTCTTTTACCTAACTCTTGTTCAACACTCCAAAGCCTAACTTCATGAGGCTTATATCCACATTGATTAACCATCCAATTGTGGGCTATACCTGCTTTATCAATATGTAATACAAATCCATCATAAGCAATATTTCTATGAAGCGCTACGCCCTTTGAACCCATTTTGTAAGTTGCTCCCTCTCTATTTACCCAGACATCTCTTCTCTCTTGTCTTGTTTTAAATGATTCGGCGCTGCCTGTATTTATCCCATTTACCCCTAAATCTCTCAAAGCATCAAACATAACTGCATAAATTTTTGATTTATAGGCCTTAATATCTAATTTATGGGAATCAGTTACTTGGGTGTGATCTACAATTGGATAAAATACATATTGGCCGGGAGCGAAAACAGTAGCACCCCCGCTTCTTTTGCTGGTAATCATAGGAACCTCCTTAGTAGTTAGATATCTTTCTACAAAACTTGAATGAGAAGAGCCATATTCTTCCAGGACCTTTGCCAATAGTTCTTGGCTAAAAGCATTATTTTCTCCATCGTTGCCAAAGCTAACTGTTAAGGGATGTTGGACAGAAAGTATTGTATCAACTATCAAACCTTGTGCCCTAAGCTCAACAAGTTTATCTTGTAATTTCCTAGCTTCTATTAAGGGCATTGTCCCAAGTTCCACCCAATTTGCTATCTTTCCTTCCAAGTTCAAGCTTCCTCCAATTCACCGACAACACCGGCATTCTTCGCACTATTCTCACCAGATGTAGTCTTGGTAATAATTTTATTCTCTCTTGAAGCTTGTTCTCTCTGTTCTTTCATCTCTTCGGTTATTGATTCATATAAATAATCAAACATATCAGTGGGTGGTTGGGGTTTAGCGCTCTCAGCCAGCTTGACAGCCTTCTCAATCTGCTGTTCTGCCTCTGACTTGACTTTTCCAATAATCACTGGATTAATCACCCTCTTATCAACAAGATATTTCTCAAATCTTGTTATCGGATCTTTCTTGACCCATTCTGCAATTTCATTTTCATCCCTATATTTTTTAGCATCATCACTTGTAGTATGGTCTGCAAGACGGTAAGTAAAACACTCAATTAAAGTAGCACCTTTACCACTTCTAGCTCTTTCCAAAGCCTCGCTTGTGGCCTTGTAAACTGCAAATACATCATTACCATCTACCTGTATTCCATGAATTCCATATGCAATTGCTTTCTGTGCAATTGTCTGAGAAGCAGTCTGTTCCTTAACAGGGACTGAAATAGCCCATTGGTTATTCTGACAAATAAATACACAAGGCGCTTTGAAAACTCCGGCAAAGTTTAAAGCTGCATGGAAATCTCCCTCTGAAGTTGCTCCATCTCCAAAATAACAAACCGCAACATTTTTCTCATTTAAATAATTAAAAGCCATTCCAGCTCCAGTAGCATGAGGTAAATGAGCACCAACAGTAATTGAAACAGGCAAGATGTTAATCCCTTTAGGAATCTGCATTCCTCTTTCATCTCCCATCCAATATCTGTAGAGCATTTCAGGAGAAACACCTTTAATCATGTAAACTCCATTCTCTCTAAAAGCAGGAAAAACCCAATCATTTTTTTGAAGAGCAAATGCCGAGCCTATTTGACATGCTTCCTGTCCCCTCATAGGAGCATAAGTTCCCATTCTTCCTTGTCTTTGTAATTTTAGAGCCTTATCGTCGAAAGTCTTAGTTAAAATCAGGAATCTATACATTTCCTTCAAAACATCATCCGAAATTTTAGGTTTACTTTTCTCATCACAAACACCATTTTCATCAAGTATCTGCAAGTATTTTATATCAAAACTAGCTAAAGTTTTTTCCATTTCATCACCTAAACAAGTTTACTAAAAGAAGTATATAAAATTAGCCCTTCGCCCACTTCTTCAAGTCTTCATATTCAGCCGCACCACAGATAAATTTGTCAGTTTTATCATTGTAAAAGAAAGGGACTCCTCCACATCTGCCTTTATCGCAAGCCTGCAGTTTCTGGGCATTAGCTGCGTTATGCCATGTCTCAATCATTTCTACTTTTACTTTCAATTCCTTTTCAAGTTTATGAACAAGAGGCATCATTTCATGACAGTGAGTACACTCAGTACCATAAAACATCATTAACCCCATACTAAGAAAATAATTATTAGCTATTTAAATTTTAACCATCAAAACCTATTTAACATAAGAAAACTTAATCTTGTCATGAAAACAGAGGTTCTCGATGCTCAAAAGTCTCAAGACATTATTAGCAAATATGTTAGTGTTCCCGAAACTCAAGTTATTTCTTCATTAAAAGACCTAAAGATAAAAGCACCTTTAGTTATGAAAATTCTTTCTCCCGATGTAATTCACAAAACAGAGCTTGGAGGGGTGTCAATAGTTCACAGGCATGAAGAAATAGAATCAGCATTTAATGAATTAATATCTAAAGCAAAAAACCATAAACTAAAACTAAAAGGGATTCTTGTGCAAGAATTTGTAGGGGGACAGCAATTAATAATAGGCCTGAAGAAAGACCCTACTTTTAATCATGTAATTTTATTTGGACTAGGAGGTATATTTACAGAATTATTGCAAGATGTATCCATTAGAAAGTGTCCAATAACAAAAGAAGAAACTCAATCAATGCTCGATGAATTAAAATCAAAGAAACTCTTTGAAGGCTTCAGAAATATAAGACTAAACACTGATAAATTAAAAGAAGATTTAGTAGCAATATCAAAGATACCTCAAAAGAATAAAGAAATAGAAGAACTCGATATAAACCCTTATATATTAAACAATAAAACAGGAACAGCTGTAGATGTCAGGATTGTCCTGGATAGATAGTTTTAGAACTGCAACGCACGCACCAGTACCATTTCAGCGGTAAGGGGAATTGATGTCGACAGTTTTTCACACAAACCACACCCGTTCAAAATTTACATTTTGAAATCTTTAGTGTTTAATGGTGCATTGATTAATCAGTTATACCCCTCGAGCTTGCTGTGGGGAGGTTCATTTTTTGATATGGAAAAACAAAGGCACAACTAATCTTAAATTTTGAAAAGCTCTTACTTGAAGTAGGAGTTGTTTAGCGAGGAGGATGTCACAACATTCTGCTTAGCAATTAGAGATAACTGTCCAAACCTCTTGCGGGCATTCAATAATCTTATTACTAATATAGTTGCCGCAGCTATTCCAGAGATAAGTATGACAATCACTACCCAAAACACAACTCTTATTTCAGTTTCCTCTTTTGTTTCGCCATCCTTTTCGTCAGGCAAGATATCTTTATCATCTCTTGATGCAGTCTTATTAGGTATTATCACAGTGTCAACTTCGCTATTTCCATTTTTGCTCGTGCATCCCAAATCAAGAGGATAGTCAATCAAGCCATCACCATCATTGTCTTTTCCATCAGAACATTGAGGTTTAGTAGTAGGTCCTTCAGTTCCGCTTCCAGAACCAGATCCACTTCCACTACCTGAATTCCCTCCAGGAGTCCCACCACAAGGACCACAATCATTTTGACAAGTATTACACGTTTCAACACCATTGCAAGCTCCATCTCCGCATATAGCCTGAGTAACATTCAATGTAACATAATTAGTAGAAATTAAAGGATTGTTAATATCTGTCAAATCAACATATCTAACATCATAGCTATTTACTATTGGATTATTTTGAGTCTTAAATCTCACAGTATTTGAGTCAACATATTCACATATTCCATCACCACCACTTCCAATAGAAGGGCCATAAAAACAATAAAATGGTGGGTTTGTGGGCCAATTTGGATTAGAGGAATCTTTTATTTGAATTCCAAAGGTCTGAGATAAAAATGTGCTTCCAACTGCTCTGCTTACGGTAATCCACGGAGGATTCGAAGTTGTAACAAAAGAATTCGGATTTAATTGATTAATTGAAACAGGAATAGTTGTAACTGAAAACCCTCCAGAAGAATTCTCAGACAGTTTCCATCCATTTGGTTTTATCACAGTCATGTATGTAGAAGTTATCAAACCTCCGAAATAATCCTGCCAGAAATTAGTTTGTACTCCTCTTCCATTTACCATAATATAATCATTAGTTTTTACATAATCCACTCTGTGACCAGTAGCACTAGGTACTCCATTAGTATCAACAAGCCCAGAGTAAACCAGTAGCCCAGAAGCAGGATGAATAGCAAGCCAACCGTTAGAAGGCAAGTAGTAATCAATA
>VGKS01000015.1 GCA_016866935.1 Candidatus Pacearchaeota archaeon | reverse complement strand
AAAACAAATTTAACAACAATACAATTTATCAGGAGTTTTTCCCTCTTCGAATTTACCAAAGAGATTACTATATTGCTTAACATTTTTCATCATTTCTTTTGCAGAATCAGGTCCTATTCCTTTTTCCACTAAAGCTACTCTTAACCTTTTTATCCTATCTGAAAGATTTATCTTAACAGGACAATTTTCATAAGCCTCTTTAGTCGACTCCTTACGCGTTTTTAAGAATACAAAAAGCACAGATAAAAGGCTAGGAAGAGCAAATGATTATGTTTAATTTTATCAGTAAAAAAGAGGTTTTTGAATATATAAAAAAGAAATTTGCTAAAGAAAGTAAATTAATATTGGTTAGGGGTTCAACTCAACAAGAATCTTTTTCATTTAATCAATAAATCAAACAAAATATATAATATTTCCTAAATCAGCTTTGTCAAATACAAGAACAATTAATTCTTTTAAAATCCAAACCTTTAAAGACCCTCCAAAATTGAATACTTCATGCGGGGATGCCGGAGTGGTCAAACGGGTCACGTTTAGGCCGTGATAGCTTAGTGCTTACCTAGGTTCGAATCCTAGTTCCCGCATTTTTTATCAAAAGATATTTAATAGAAAATTAATAATTAAGTATATGAAAAAGAGTAATATTCTAGGGATAATAGGACTTTTGTTGATAATATTTTCCCAAATTAATGTTTTCTTAAAAATACAGCCTTTTGAAAAATTTCATTTCATTATAATCTGGGCAGGATACATACTTTTTGCAGATTATATTATATTCCTTACTAAAGGAAAATCTTGGATTAACAATAATCCTTTTGCAATAATAGGAATGTTCATAATATCAATACCATTTTGGAAAATGTTTGAATACATTAACATTAGAGTCAATAATTGGGCTTATCAGGGAGTAGAATATTTCGGAGCATATTCTGACTTATTTGCGATAGTGGCATTCTCTACAGTTATTCCTGCTTTCATGATTACGTTATCTTTTTTCACGAAAGACTTTAGCTCAAGCATACCAAAGGAAAGAATGAGTAAACCAGCATTTACATTAACTATTTTCTTAGGAATACTATCATTTATCTTAATGATGTGGCTACCAAGATACCTATTTGCACTTGAATGGGTATTTGTATTTTTGATTATAGATACAATCAATTATAGAAACAAAAAAGAAAGTATCTTGTATTTATTCAAATCCAAGAAATGGAGATTAGTAAATCATATAATCTTTGCTTCATTAATAATGGGGATATTATGGGAATTCTGGAATTATTGGGCAACTGTAAAATGGATATATATTATCCCATTTTTTGACTTTTTGTATATCTTTGAAATGCCTTTTTTAGGTTATCTAGGATACATACCGTTTGGTTTTAGTATATACTCATATTATCACTTTGTGAGATTCTTATTCAAAAAAGATTAATTTTATTTTAAAAAGTGAAATTTAAATATTAAAAGTCATTAAATCAAAAGATATAGAGATAGTTTTTGCATTGCACATTCTTGTCAGTTTCATAATGTTTGGGAGTGTATGGCTTATGCAAATGGTAGACTACCCTCTTTTTCGCTTTGTAGGTAAATCTCTAGGAAGCTATGAAAAAGAACGCCTAAAAAGAGTTTTATCTCTAGGTTACCTTATGCTGTCTATTGAGTCTATAACTGCATTAATACTTCTTTTCACTCCTCAATTTATACCTACAACTTTTGCACTAATTAATCTAATTTTAATGATTCCAATTTGGATAGTAACTTCAAAAGTAGAAATAACTCTTCATATAAAATTATCTAAAGGATACAAAGAAAAGAATGAAGCTAAACTTCTAAAATGAAATAAATATAGAACTTTATTTTATACAATCAGAATAATTATTTTATTTACAATATTATCTAATATCTAAAAATTATTCCAAACCAAATTCCATGGTTAACTTACTATCTTTAATAGAATACTTCTTCAAAGGCAAACTAACTTGTAAGCTATTAAAATAAATCTTCTTTTTTCCTAAAGCTTTAACTTCATAACCTGATTCAACTTTAGAAACAAAAATATCATCAACATGTTCAACTCCAGGCGTTGTTAATTCATAAATAACTTTATCGCTTAACCTTCTAACCTCGGCTTTAGCTTGTCCCCTAGGCAACTTAGACATCCTATCTCTTTGTTCATCACTAATAACTCTTGTTTTAGTCTCAGTCTTGTGCTTGTGATTATTAGGATTTATTTTAATCTGTATACCGTTAGGCAATCTCTTAACTTCAGCCCTATCAGAAGAGAAGTCCATATTTTCAGGATTAAGATTTTTCATTTGATTTTCCATCATCTTCATTACATTATTAAGTATAGAATTGAAAACGGAATCATTAAATCCCATTCCCCCACCGCCCAATAATGGAGCTCCTTGTACAAAATCGTTCTTTCCAAGCATTCCAAAATCTTGCATATCAGCGTTAGGGTTTCTCAAGTCTAAACTACAATAAGGACAAAAACTATATTTTTCCTTTAATTTTCCCTCACATCTCTTGCATTTTTTTGACGAAAACATATCGATTTATAGGAATTTGAACCTTTTAAAAACTTTGTTTGAGTTCAAAAATGATAAATTTAACTTTTTCCATTACTATTCAAATGTGGGTGCCAGTGAGCAAAACTCTTCATCCATATAACTGCGGAATTAATCGTCTTTCCAGGTTTTAAGACATCCAAATGAAATGCTTCAAATTTTGTCCTATATCCTTCAGTTAATTTAGGTAAGAAATAAAGAGAAACCACCATCATTAATATTGAAGATATAATGAAAGCAAAAAACATAGAGCTAAATCCAATATGTAAATATTGAACTATTATACCACCTAAAAAGCTCCCGAATAGAGTTCCCATTCCAACAAGAAGAGCGGAATAAGCAAAACAGTAAGCTCTCTTTTGCGGAGAAGAAGCATTATAAGAGAATGAAGTTGTTCCTATAACAAATCCTGCATTAGCTAATCCAGAAACAATCCCTGGAATTAAAACTAAAGCCACAGGGTTAGAAAAGAACATCCACAATAATGGAACAATAGGGAACATGAAAGCTCCAAAATAGATAAGTTTCAAATTACCATACCTATCCGAGAATTTACCTGCTATAGGTGCAAATAATAAGTAGAATATAGTTGAACTAATTGAAACAATAGTATATGTTACATATCCAAAATTCAAATCCTCAAGCATCCTCACAGCAAAGAATGGTGCAGATAGCATCATAGAGAAATAAAAGAAAAACTGGAAAACAGCAAACTTGCCATAATTATCATAACGCTTCAAAAATGACAAAAATGAAAAGTAAGATTTCTTGTTTACTCTAAAGTAAGGATTGAATATCTTGTTTGTATAATGTACGGACATCATCCTAAATATAATAGCAAAACTAAACAAAACTGTAAAACCAAGTAAAACATATCCACGAGTTTTGAATATATCCAAAATAAAGCTAGAAACGATCAAAGTAACTAATCCAACCAACCCCATAATTTTATTACGAGATGCAAAGAATTTGCCTTTTCTTTCCTCAGGAACTAAATCCCCCAGCCAAGACAACCAAGAAACATACCCTGCGCCGTAAATAAACGGAATTAACACTCCCCAGAGAGCAATTAAAACCCAAGGCAAAATATTTTCAAACCTTCCTGAAAAAGCAAAATAAATTAGAGCAAGAGTTGGAATCTGCAACAAGACTATCCAAAATTTAGCATGCATCCATAATTTCTTTCGTGAATGTTTCTCCATAAGCTTACTTCCATATATCTCTCCAGAAGGATCAAATAATCCATTCATGGAAGTCATCAATCCTACATGAAAACTATTTCCTCCCAAAGCCAAAAGTAAAGGAGTTAAAAATCCAGAAGACATGTTTACCCCAAGAGATTGCGAACACCCCTCTTTCAAACTCATGCGCAAGGCATGTTCTTTAGAATGCGTCAAGTACTTAGATTCGTGATTTTCAACATTCTGAATAGAATTATCATCACCCATAACATAGGATAATGAAAAACGTTAATAAACGTTTTTAGACTTAGATTTTCCTACTATCATATGCCCAATGAAGCAAAGCTTGTCTTTGTCTACGCCTGCAAGCTAAATCTCCCTGAATACAAAATTTCTTAATAGCTCCGACATGCCTCACAATTGCTTTCCACCTTTTTATCTGACGCTTATCTTCTATAGGGATTCTTCTGCCCATATAATATCTACAATACCATTGAAACCATCCACGTGGGTCTTCAAAATATATCCAATCGTTTTTTAACCAAACACTCAAAGGTTGTGAAGCATTTATTTCAAAATAATTCAGTTTAGGGTCATGCTTCTCATGACAAAATTTAGCATTTTCAAACCAATCTTTTGGAAATTCTTTTTTACAATCAGTCATATATTTTCCTCCAAAAACTCCTAATTCAAGCATTTCTTTAGGAGTCAATTCAGGTTTAAATTCAATATCAAAATTTTTGCCCATTTGTTCAGTAAGGTAATACACATAACCTTTTTGCATCAAATCATTTACTACTACCTTTTTGTTCATAAAAACAAAAGACAAAACATTCTTTTAACACTTTCTAAATATATGCACCCTGCGGGAATCGAACCCGCGCGGCGAGCTTGGGAAGCTCGGATACTACCACTATACTAAGGGTGCTCAAAGTCAACAATAACAATCCTTTTAAAAACATAATCATGTGATTTAGACAATAGAGTTAAATTTTAATATCAAATATTTATCATATATTTATGACAAAGACATTCTACATCACAACAGCGATAGACTACGTAAACTCTCGCCCGCATGTTGGCCATGCGTATGAGAAAGTTTTAGCGGATGCCATAGCACGCTGGAACAGACTTAATAAAAAAGACGTCTTTTTCCTAACAGGTGTAGACGAAAATGCTCAAAAAAATGTTCAAGCAGCTGAAAAAGCAGGAATACCCGTCAAAGAATTTATAGATAAAAATGCAGAATTATTCATAGAACTGTGCAAGAAACTTAATTTGAGCCATGATGATTTTATTAGAACCACAGCAAAAGAACATACAATAGTTGTTCAAAGAATAGTAAAAAAGATAATCGAAAAAGGAGACATTTACAAAGCAAAATATGAAGGATTGTATTGTGTTGGTTGTGAAACCTACTATACTGAAAATGAATTAATTGATGGAAAATGTCCTGAACATAATAAAATACCAGAATTAAGAAAAGAAGATGCTTATTTTTTTAAATTAAGTAAATACAAAAAAGAGTTACAAAAATTAATACCTCAGTATGTAACACCAGAATCAAAAGCGCATGAAGTATTGAATAGAGTAAATGGAGAACTAAATGATATTTGTATTAGTAGACATAAAGCAAATTGGGGCATTGACTTTCCAAACGACAAAAAATTCAAAGTCTGGGTATGGATAGATGCCTTAATTAATTATATCTCAGGCCTAAAAGATAAAGAAGAAGTTTATTGGCCTGCACAACTGCATGTTGTAGGAAAAGGAATCAACTGGTTTCACTCAGTAATCTGGCCGGCAATGTTAATTTCGGCAGATTATAAGCTTCCTGAAAAGCTACTTGTACATGGATATCTAACAACAGAAGGGAAAA
Source organism: Candidatus Pacearchaeota archaeon (assembly GCA_016866935.1). Classification (GTDB taxonomy): domain Archaea; phylum Nanobdellota; class Nanobdellia; order Pacearchaeales; family GW2011-AR1; genus SICU01. Next base: position 13,826 of record VGKS01000015.1, on the reverse strand, counting down.
AAATGTCCAAATCTTTAGGCAATGTAATTGACCCACTTGAACTATTAAATAAATATCATGCAGATTCAGTAAGATACTCGTTATTGAGATGTAATGTATTCGACGATTCAGATTTCTCAGAGGATATAATCATAGAACGTCACAACAATGAACTAGCAAACAAACTAGGCAATCTAGTTAGCAGAGTCTCAACTCTAGCAGAAAAATATGGTATTGAAAAAACAAAAAGCAATTTAGAAATAGATAAAACTCTAAAAGAAGTAAAAGAACATTTCAACAATTATGAATTACATAAAGTCCTAGAAGTAATATTCCATTACATTGATAAAACTAATGAATACATCCAAGAAAAGAAACCTTGGGAAGTTCATTCACCGCAGCGAGAAGCTCCACAGCAAAGCGAGGAAGCTCACAGCAAGAGTAAATCGAACTCGAGAAAAGTCTTATATGAATTGTCAGTTGCAATAAAAAATGCAACAATTCTTCTATCCCCATTTATACCAAGCACAGCAGAAAGAATAGCAAAAACATTCAATTTCAAAATATCTTTAGATGATTTAGAGAAACCATTAGATGTAAAAAGTAAAATAAATAAATCAGAAATATTATTCCAAAAAATATGAGCGAAAAAATACCCTTCACAGACTTCCAAAAACTAGACCTTCGAGTAGGCACAATTCTAGAAGTAGAAAATCATCCTAAAGCCGACAAGCTTTACGTACTAAAAGTTGACTTAGGAGAACCAATAGCAAGAATAATAGTAGCGGGTCTAAGAACCCATTATACTCATGAAGCCCTCAAAGGAAAACAAGCTATATTTGTAGCAAATTTAGAACCCGTAAATCTTAGAGGAGTAGAAAGTAATGGAATGATTCTAGCAGCTTCTAACGAAGGAAAGTCTAAAGTATTCTTCCTAAAACCAGAAAAACAAATAGAACCGGGAAGCAAAATACATTAGACTCATAAACCAATTTTTTCATATAAAAACCCCATGAGTTTTTACGAGGGTAGAACTGTAGAAGAAATAGTAATTTGTCGCAATCCGTCTAGATATGATTGTAAATGGTATGCCTCAGTTACATTTAAGCCAGTAAAAGAAAAATCAGCACAACATACCTCAATATAAAATATCAAGAAAAATCCGCTTGAAAGAATTATCCAAAAATCTTCTCCAAAATACCTAAACCTTTATAATTAATACATACAATCTTCTTATCGATAAAAATATTTATAAATTGAGATTTTCTATAACATTTATGAGTAAAAAAAAATCATCAACAAGAGAATATGTAAATACGATAGTATCTAGACCTACAATAGTTTATGATCCAAACCATCTTCAAGGTAATTGGTATGTAAAAGTTGAAGTGATTAAAGACCATCATAGGCAACCAATTCAAGGCGGACCAATTAATTTTGATTATCGCTCAAGAACAACCTATGATCTACCAATAAATGGCCCAGGATTAAATAAAGCAAGAAGAAGATTAAGGAGTCTCCTTGAAAGATTAGGACTTCCAGAACCTCAACAACCTATAAAAAAATATGAAGGGGTAATTGGTCAAAAAAAATCATCTTAAATCAAGAAAACCATTATACATCGAATAGATATTGATATACACTAAATAATGACAACAAAGCTTATAAGCTAGCTTTTTCAAGAAATTTCCAATGAGCTCATATCAGAGAAGCCCATATCAATGCGTGGAAATATCTCTTTTTCCAGAAAGGGAATCCTATAAGGGTCAAAGAATAGATTTTGCCGTAATTAAAATGAGCACACAAGGAGTTTCTACTGGGCCAGTAATGACTAAAAACTTAGAAATAATACTAAATACTAACGGTCTAACAAAAGCAGAAAGAAAAATAAGAAATAGGCTAAGGCATGAAGGCGTTCATGTTCCTGGAGACCTAAGAAAACTTATAAATTATTCTTCGAGTAAGAAAGAATAATTAAGAGAGGTTACCCAAACATTCTCTTAAAGAAACCAGGATGTTTATAATCTATATTAGCGATCTTAGCTGCTATCTTCTTATAAGCCAATGCAGATTTTGTATAAGGAAACATATGAATTACAGCATCTTTATGCCTTAGAGAAGCCAAAATCTTTTTATCTTCAGGCACAACCCCTAAAACCGGCAAATCAAGCATTTCTTTAACATTTGATATAGACATCTCATGAGGGTTTCCAGAAACGCGAGTTATGATAACCCCCCTTACTTTCTTGCCTAATTCTTCAGCAAGTTTAACTGTTTTCAAAGCGTCAGTCACGGCAGTTATTTCAGGATTTGTAACTATAACTAATTCATCTGCTGCCTCTATAGAACTAACTGCCTCATCACCAAGACCAGCAGCAGAATCAAGTAAAACAAAATCAGCCATCCCTTTCAATTTTTTAGCAACATCTTTTAATTTATCATGATTTATCTTTCTAAGCTCCTTAACAGACAATGAAGAAGGAACTATTTTTGTCCCAGAATCGTGTTCATAAATAGCATCTGCAACTTTAGCCTTACCACCCATAACATGATTCAAGTTAACAGGAACAATAGGCGCTCCAAAGTGTAATCCAACATTAGGTGTAGTTAAATTTGCGTCCACTATAATAACTTCCTTGTTTAAAAAGTTCAAAGCAGCTCCTAAATTGATCGTTGTAGTTGTTTTGCCAACTCCACCCTTTCCAGATGTGACTGTGATTATTCCCATTGTTTTTATAAAATTACCTTGATAAAACAAGACTATTTCAGATAGCTTATAAACCTTTCTAGAATTTGCGAATACAACGCAAGCTGCTCTAAATTTATGTTAACGACTTTGCCTTTGTAAATCACACGCAAGTTAACTCCCTTTCTGAACTCACTTTCGCGAGCTTTTTCGAGGCCTTCAATGTCTCTAAAGAACTCATATAAATCAAGAGCATCCATAACAACAGGTTCATTAGAATAGATTTTCCTTAACTGCATAACTTTAGCACGTGGTGCATCAGGAACTGGCTTCCAAGATTTACCTGCTTTCTTAATTAAAAAGCCAAAAGAAGTATCAATCATTATTTTCCAGCGAGAAAGCAAATTCAATATAACATCGCAAGTCTTAGTATATTTCAAACTTACATAAAGCAAGTGGTCGGCACTTATCTTTTCCTTAATAATTTCCTCAAATAACATAAAAGCAACCCCCCAGAGGTAAGACAATTAAAAGTCCTTTTTATATCTTTCTACTTATAAAGCTTATAAAAAAAATACTATTCAGACAAAGAAATTATGGCTTGAGCTATATCTCCCTCTACCCTCTCAAGCATTGCCTTTGACTCTTCATAAGACTTACCTGTCTTTTCCATGATTAAACGAACATCTTCCCCATCAACTCCAGCGGTTTCTTCCCTAGCTTCCCCTGTTATTTGCCAGCTTTCCTGGCCTTGCATAGTGATCCTAGCAACATGAGGGTTCTCAATTATAATATTATTACCATCATTCTTCTCAATTATAACTCTAAGAGCATCAATATCATCTTGTTTGATGCCCATCTGCTTCATCATAGACTGCATCTTCTTAGGATCAATTCCGCCAAACATAAAATAATTCTAAAACAAGATTATTTATAGCTTTCCCCATAATAATCCAAATGACAAAGTTCCTAATAATAGGCGATCTCCATGGAAATAAACCTAAAATCTATGAAAAAGATTTTGACGCAATAATATCCCCAGGAGACTTCTGTTCAGACAACTTAAGAAAGTATATGTTCAAAGCTTTGAAAATAACTCTTGATACAAATGAAGAGGTTTGTTGGTATGATATTATGTCAAAATCTAAAGCAAAAAAAGAAATAATCAAATCATTAAAAGACGGAAAAAGAATATTAGAATTTCTAAACAGCTTTAATAAACCAGTTTTCGCCCTCCCTGGAAATTGGGATTGGACTGGAAATGAAGATTGGAAATATCTAAGTAAAAATTATTGGAAATCCTATCTAATAAAAGGCCTAAAAAACATAAGAAACTGTCATAAAAATATATTCAAATTCCAAGACTTAACAATTCTAGGTTATGGAATTACTTCAGGTCCAGAATACCCTGTTAAAGAAAGATCAAAAAGTATGAATAAATCAGAGATAAAAGAATCAAAAGCAAATTATCAAAAAGAATATTTCAAACCAATGAACAAAATATTCAAAAAAGCAAAAAAGCATAAGAATCCAATAATATTCTTAACACATAATGTTCCTTATAAAACAAAACTAGATAAAATATTAGATAAAAAATCGCCTAGAGTAGGACAACATTTCGGATCATATTTAGCAAGAGACTTAATACAAAAACATAAACCCCTAGTTTCAATCGGAGGTCATATGCACGAACATTTCGGCAAAGACAAAATAGGTAAAACAACGATAATCAATGCTGGTTTCGGAAGTAATGTAAATACAATTTTAGAAATAAAAGAAGGTAAAATTACTAATCTAAAGTTTATAAAAAAATAATTATTTCTTCAAAGGCAAAACAACTTTAGTCCCGCATTCAGAACAGAACTTAACATTGTCTTGCAAAACAATCTTACATCCACCACAACGGAGGGGTTCAACCTTTCTTTCAATTACAGTCTTATACCCTTTCTTTCCAGACAAAAGAAAACCAAATGCTTCTGCAACAGAATCACTGTTCATCTGCTCGCGTAAATCTCTATTACTTGACATAATCAACTACTCTTACAACCAAATAATATTTCTATTTATAAACATTATTGAAAAATTAAACAATTGGCCAAAAAACCTTCAAAACTACTACGAAAGCTATTACAGCAACCAAGAATGCAATTACTGTCTTAGGGGCAATCATAAACTTGCTTGAGTATTCAGCATCATAACGCATTATTCCACCAAATGCTCCGGGCATTTGTATTTGATTTTGCTGTTGACTCATATTACTCAGTATAAATTTCAGTATAAAAATCTATCCTATCTTATTTATCTCATCAAGAATTTGATCCTTTAATTTTCTAGAAGTATATCTTTTACCAAACCTAACTACAGTAGGATTTACTTTAGACCAAACTTTCTTCGGAAATAAATTCTTTAAGTCTTCCTCTATTTTGTGAGGGTTGGTATTCTTAGTCCAGCCCAGTTTTTTAGATATATAAGCAAGGTGTGTATCTACTCCAATAGCATCTTTACCATATTCAGACAAAAACACATTAGCTGTCTTACGTCCAACTCCAGCAAGCTCAATTAACTTATCTAAATCATGAGGAATCCTACCATTATATTTTTCAATTAATTCTGAAGCACAAGCTATAACATTTTTCGCCTTAGTTTTGTTAAAATTCAATCCGGAAAAGACCTTCAATACATCAGCATAAGATGCTTTAGCCAATTTATCCAAAGAATTATATTTAGAAAAAAGACTTTCAGCTATAGGAATCGTAGTTTCATCACGACTTTGAGCACTCATAATAGTAGCAATTAAGCATTTCCATTCAGCTCCCCAATCTTCAGCAGCAAGTCTCATGTCCTCCCCAAGCCTCTTTAACTCAGAAAGTTGCCTTTTAGCGCGTTTAAAATCCATTAAATCTATAAAAGAAAAGTCTTAAAATACGTTTCTCCCATCATCTTTTATGGAACCAAAACTATCAGACATAAAATCATGGAATAATGAAATAGAAGATAAAATAACTAATGAATGGAAAAATAAAAATCAGTTTGCTTTCAATCCTAATACTAAGAAGAAAATATACTCAATAGACACACCCCCTCCATACGTTAATACTCCAATTCATATGGGTCATGCTACAACTTACACTTACATGGATTTCTTTGCAAGATACAAAAGAATGAAAGGCTTTGAAGTTCTCTTCCCTTTGGGGTTAGATAGAAACGGTTTACCAATAGAATTAGCAGCAGAAAAAAAGTTCAATATATCTCCTTTCAAAGTATCAAGAGAAGAATTTATTGAAGCATGTAAAAAAATCCTGGAATCCGCTTCAGAAGAGTCAATAGACTCATTTGCAAGATTAGGACATTCATACTCCTCATATAAAAAAGGCAATAAATTAGGAGAGATATACCATACAGACTCCCCAGAATATAGAAAGACAACTCAAGATACATTTATTGATTTATGCTTAAAAGGCCTGGTATATGAAGATGAGAGAATAAATAACTGGGATACAAGGTTACAAACAACAGTAGCTGATTCCGAAATAGAATACAAAGAAATACCCTCTAAATTTAACCATATTGAATGGAAATTAGAAAACTCAAAAGAAAAAATATTAATTGCCACAACAAGACCAGAACTTCTTTGTACTTGTGCAATGGTTATTTACAATCCAGAAGACAAAAGATACAAAAACTTGAAAGGAAAGAAAGCCATAGTGCCATTATTCGGCCATAAAGTACCAATACAAGAGCATCCATTTGCACAAATGGATAAAGGAACAGGATTAGTAATGATGTGTTCGGCTGGAGATATTACAGACATTCAATTCTTTAGAGAGATGAAACTAAAACCACAGATAGCTATTACTAAAGAAGGCAGAATGAATGATGTTGCAAAAGACTACAAGGGGTTAAAAGTAAAAGAAGCAAGAGAAAAAATAATCGAAGATTTACAAAATAAGAAATTAATATTAAAGCAAGAAAGTATTGTTCACAGAACCCCTGTCTCCGAAAGATCTGGAGCAGAAATAGAATTTATTCAAATGCCTGAATATTATCTTAAGCAGTTGGAATTCTTACCAAAGTTAAAGAAAGAATTAAATAAAATGAAATTCTATCCAGAAAACTCAAAAGAAATACTGACAAAGTGGATAGATTCTATTTCAATTGATTGGCCTATTTCGCGGCGTAGATTTTATGCTACCCCTATTCCAATTTGGCGTTCAGGCAATTTAATGGCTATCCCCTCAAAAGGAAAATACTATGAGTCAACTAAAGAAAGCGTTCCAAATGACTCAACAGTTATAGAAAATGGTAAGGTAGTAGGAAAGATATCAGAGTTCAAAGACAAAAAATGGACTGGAGAAGAAAAAGTATTTGATACATGGTTTGATTCCTCAATATCTGAATTAAATATGATAAATTACCCTTCAGAATTCGCTAAAAAAGCCTACCCTATTTCATTAAGACCTCAAGGAAAAGAGATAGTTAGGACATGGCTTTATTACACAGTTTTAAGAGGCTATCTAGAAACAGGAAAAGTTCCTTTCCAAGATGTATGGATACATCAACACATAACAGACCAACAAGGAAGGAAAATGTCAAAATCTGTAGGGAATATAATTGATCCAAAAGAAATAATAAAACAACATGGTGCTGAAAGTTTTAGATTCTGGGCAGCATTGGAAGGAAATTTAGCGGAACAAGACCTAAAGTGTTCAATGGATAGAATTGGTGCAGAATCAAAAACAATAAACAAGCTTATTAATTTAGCGAGATTTGTTACCCAATTCAAAAAGCCAGCTAAAGCAAAAACAACAAGTCTTGACAAATTATTTATAGACTATATCGACGCAGAAACAGTAAACATAGATGAAAGCTATGAAAGATATGATTTCCATAAACCAGCAGAAATATTAAGAAGATTCCTTTGGGAAATTTTTGCATCATATTATGTAGAAATAGTAAAGAGCAGAGCTTATAACGAAACAAATTCATTCTCAAAAGAAGAAAGCGATTCAGCAAAGTATACATTACATTATTTATTAGAAAGAATGATAACTCTTCTATACCCCATAATCCCGCAAGTAACATCAGTAATAGGAAATGAATTAGGATTGCATTTACATAAAAAAGAATTTCCTAAAATAAAGAAAAAAGAAAATCCAATAAAGAAAATTGAAGAAATAATGATGTTTAACAGCGAAGTTTGGAAACAAAAGAGAGAACAAAATATTTCTCTAAAAGAACCTATAAAAAATGTAAGAATTCCTACAAGTCTAAAAGAATTTGAAAAAGACCTAATTTCCTGTCATAATTTACAATAACAACATTTAAATATAACTTCAAGTTATATATTATTATATTAAAAGTATAACATGGAAACAGAATTAAAAACATTGGCTAGAACAAGAAGAATAGGGGGTTCTTTAGTGATAACAATACCAAAAGAACTTGTAAAAGAAGAACAATTAGAAGAAAATCAGCTAGTAGAGATTTCTGTAAAAAAACCAAGAAAGAGTTATTTTGGAATACTAAAAGACATTCGTTCCTACACAAGAGAAGATCGCATGAAGGACCGTTATTAAATGAAATATTTTATTGACACTTCTGCTTGGATAGAATATTTTAAAGGAAGTTTAGCAGGTGAAAAGGTAGACAAAGTTCTTAGGGAAGATAATGAAATATTTATTTTGAGTATTATTATAGGGGAAACCATAAGCATTCTGAAAAGAGAGGGCAAGAATATAGAAACACCTTATGAATCAATGATAAAAAATACAAAAATATTTGACATAACTCCAAGGATTGCAAAAGAAGCAGGCATTCTTCATGCCCAAAAAAGAATTAATAATTCTACAATTTCCTTAGCAGATACTTTAATAATTTGCTCAGCCAAATCTATAGAAGCAAAGATAATAACAAAAGATTCACACTTTAAAGATATAAAAGAAACAATTATGCTCTAACCCCAAACCTTTAAAACGCAATTCTCACAATCACAGTCATGAACGATAAACAAAAACTTCAATTGCAAGAACAAATTGAAGAATTAGAATCTGTCAGAGGAAGACATACAGAGTTAGTCACAGTAATGATTCCTGTAGACTTCAATATCCACTCCGTAACCAAACAATTAGAAGCTGAACGTTCAACTGCAGAAAATATCAAATCTAAAGCAACTAGAAGTGCAGTTACAGACTCTATAGATATGATAATACGTTTTCTTAAAGGCACAAAACAAACTCCACCAAACGGTTTAGCATTATATGCTGGAAATGTTTCAGAAAAAGAAGGAGTATCTAACATTAAATTATGGGCAATAGAACCTCCTAAACCACTAAGGGTTAGAATGTATAGATGTGACCAAGTTTTTGTGACAGAGCCGTTGAAAAATATGCTGCAGACAGACGAAATCTACGCCTTAGTTGTGATAGACAGGCAGGAGGCAACTTTAGGCCTGCTGGAAGGCAAACAAATCAAAGTATTAAGACATTTAACTTCGGGAGTCCCAAGCAAGGTAAGGGCGGGAGGCCAATCCTCTCAAAGGTTTCATAGAATTACAGAAGGGTTAGCTAAAGAATTTTTCAGAAGAACTGCAGAAGCGATGAAAGAACTCTTCTTTGACCTACCAAGATTAAAGGGAATTCTGGTAGGCGGACCAATTCCAACAAAAGAAGAATTCTTAGAAGATGGACAATTAGTCACAAAATTAAAAGAAAAAGTAATTGCAGTTAAAGATATAGGATACGTCGATGAACACGGATTAAAATTATTAGTGGAAGCATCCCAAACAGATATAGCAGAGCAAGAAATAATAAAAGAAAAGAAAATTATAGAAGAATTCTTTATGACTTTAGGTAAATATCCAGAGAAAACAACATATGGAGAAGAAAGAACGAAAATAGCATTTGAAAGAGGAGCAGTCCATAAATTGCTCCTGTCAAGCAAATTAGAGAAAAGCAAGATAGCAGAGATGGAGAAGTTAGCCATGGACATAGGCTCTGAAGTCATACTAATTTCAGATGAAACTCAAGAAGGAGAACAATTTTATAATATTACAAAAGGAATTGGAGCAATTCTAAGATTTCAAATAGAATAAATAATTATATCCCTACTGGAGGAGAAGGATTTTATGTAGTTGATTGAGATAGATTAACCATACTAGCCAACTTATTGAATTTCTTCTTTTCCATCAAATCTCTAAGTATTACAGTTGATACAACTACTATCCCACCAATTAAAGCAAGAAGAACTATCCAGAATACAACCCTTATTTCAAATATCTTTTCAAGACTACCACCTGTATCTAAAACACCTTCATCCCCATCATCAATTAACGGATTACTCTCTACTTCAAAAGTGTCTTGTAATGTAAAGCACCCAGGATCAGCAGGGAAGTCTATCAATCCATCACCATCATTATCAATATCATCGTCACATTGTGCCCTTACTATAGGCGGTTTTCCAGACCCACTACTTCTTCCACTACTTGATCCACTTCCAGAACCAGACCCTGAACTAGGGCCAGTTGGATTTGGATTAGCAACCCCACAATCACCAGGACAAGAACTTTGTGATTCCCCTAATGAACAATAACCATCTCCACAAGTTGCTTGTTGATAACCATAATCTGAAAAACCATCTACATTAACAATATATTCATTATTTGCAAAGCTTACACTTTCACAAACCGAATTTGGACAAGTAACAAAATTTCCAGAACCATCACTTACAGTAGGAGTAATATCAGTAATAGGAGGATTAGTAGTTGGAGAATTTATATTATAAAACACTAATTGGGCAGAAACGTCAAAAAGAGGATAATTAACAGAATCAACTCCAATAAGATGAAGAGGGGTATTTACTATAGTTATCGCATCATCTAAATTAACTGGCTGGAATGCCGAAGTAAGAACTGATACAGGATCTAAGAACTCAATAGCTCCAATTCCATCTTCTGCAAGGATCATATCGGAAACAGCATTCAAATTAGGCACATTAGAAAAAGGTGTAGATAATGTATTGCTAAAGCTATGTACTGGAATAGGACATCCAGGCATCGCAATGCTTAGAGCAGCACCAGCTTGAGTTCCGGAACATTGGTCAATATTATTTGCAACTCCATCTCCATCATCATCTCCTTGGCAAGTGTGTGAAGCAGAGGACGTTTCAAGAGCACAAATAAGCCCAGTAGCACAATCAGTGTCAAAATCACATAGTCTATTAGCAGAACAAGCAGGGCAAGTTGGTCCACCACAATCTATATCAGTCTCTCCATTTTGAGGATCTCTCTGATTATTTTGACATAATACTAAATTTCCAAGAGTTCCACGTAAAACTCTTGTAACTGTTTTATCTGCAGTAGTTGGAGAAGTAGAAGTAAAAACTAAATTATAATGTGTGCCACCAACAATATTATTTGCTTGGAAACTAAAATCTAATTCACAGTACCTTCTATCAGAGTAACTTAAATCCGTTAAAAATGGATTTAGAGTAGTTCCACAAGTTTGCGCTGAGGTTGTAGGCAACACATTATTAGAATTAGCTGTTACTGTAACTACCTCTTCAGTTACATATGGCCAATATCCATGTTCTATTATAATTTTCTCTGTGAATGTAGTCCCAGTTACAACACTTCTTATTTTCAAATTTTGTCCCAGATAACTTGATGAAATTCTATTTATATAATTAAAAACATGATGAATTACCAAATAAGTAGTAGGTGGGTTTAAGCTCGACAAACTTGATAAAACTCCATCCCTATTAATAACTCTAATTCCCCAATTTCCAGCAGGTAAACCTGGTAAAACTTGTAACAAAAATGAATTAGGATTTATACTGCTAACTAAATCATTAAAAATACCAAATTGATCCAAGGATATCACTTCACTTGAACCTTCATAATTTAAAGTTAAATCGACAGGATCAAAATCATTTCCATTTACATTAACTTGTCCAGCAAAAGTGTTTAGTATTGGATTCCCGCTATTAATACTTGTAATAGAAGGATTAGCAGTCAATATAAATTGAGAAACAGGGGTAGATGTCAAACCAGTATCTTGGTTTCTCACAAAAATCGAATTACCCCCAACTAAAAATTGGTTTGCATTACGATTAAAACTAATTGTGTTCTGAGTAACTATAACTCCAGGAGTAGATGAAGTGATTACAGTTGCAGTAGGTGTAGCTCCATTTATAACTACCTCCACCCCTCCAACATCAAAGAAGTCTCCATTAATTGTAACTGAACCGCTAGAAGACCAAGAACTAGGACTTAAAAAAATACTACTAACGGTCGGATTTCTGTCATCACAAGAACAAGCCACTGAATTGGATACCTGATCCGTCTCGCATGGTTGCCCAGTAGTCCAAGTTGCACCGCACTGTCCTGAAATACATTGATAAATAGGAGTTCCAGAAGGAATACATATATTGGTTGGTAACGGATTAGGTATTGGAGGAGTTAACTGAAGAGATTGTGCACCTGAGCAAACATTAGCCCACTGACAAATATTTCCAGGAACACCCTCACAAGTAACCTGGCTACTTTGAGAAGAACATGAATTTGCTAAAACATTTACACTTGTAGTAACCGGACCTCCCTGTTGATAAGAAATAGCAGTACTAACATTACAAGTAGCAGTAACTAGTCCTTGACTAGGTGCAAAACAGTTAAATGACCTCACATTTCCAGACCACCCAGTAGGAATGCAACTAGACCCTGCAAATGATGCAATAACACTATCTGCTTGAACATTAGCAGCACAACTCAAGACAAAAGTAGTAGAAGCATAAACTAAAGAAGCAGGACCAGTAGCCAAAGTTACTCCGACAGGACAACCAATATCTCCATCTGGTGGAGAAACAGAAGGGTGACGTGGACCAGTATAATCAGTTCTTCCATTACAGTTATCGTCATAGTTATTTGTACACAAACCAGCAAGAGTTGCTTCAGATTCGACACTATAATAATTAGTTCCTAATGCTTGAGCACTTTGTTGATAATTACTAGCACCACAAATTTCATAACTTCCTCCTACACATTGAGCAACAGATCCAGCACAAACCCCAAGTTGATTAGAACATGGCTGAGTACTAATTCCATCAAGACAAGCTGTTGCAATAACAGTAAAAGAAACAGGAGTAGAAGTAACAGAACCCTCAGAATTAAAGTAAGTTACGCCATAAACATCTGCAAGATAACCTTGAGGAATAACAAAACTAAAAGATGTACTGCTTATTCTATTACAATTATGACCGTTTAAATTAGGATTATTATAATCACACCAAAGAACATTATTTCCTTCTGAGTCCTCAAAATACAGAGCATAATTAGCGCTCAAATCCTGCCCATTAATATAAACAGTTCTAGCAACATTGTGCATTACAGAACTAATTGAAGCTCCTCCCTGAGTAAGACTAAAAGAGTTGATAATAGGAACAGGATAAGGGATAATTTCCAAAGTAATGGGGTCAGAATAAATTAAAGGACCAGTACCTAGTAAAGCATCAGAAGGATCTGTATATGCAATCTCAAAATTGCCAGGTACGGATGTTTGAATAACTAAATTAGGAACAGAAAACCTAACACTATTAGGACTATCAAAAACACATCCGGTTCCCGGAAGTATAGCTCCACACAAAGTATTCCAAGGAAGAGGAGGATTTCCAAAAGGAACAACATCCCTTATAACAATACCAAAATTAGGAACAAAATTTGTACCAGTTAGAGTTATCTCAGTAGTGCTAGATGGAAAAATACCAGGGAATATAGGATTAGGACTTAACTGGTTAACAGTAGGAAGTTCAATCACACTTAAAGTTGCAACAGAAAGTAAGGGGTTAAGAGGATCAGTCAAATCAGCATATGTAATATCATAAAGCCCGGAAGGAATAGCAGTTAAAAAAGGAAATAGCGCAGTAACCTTTGTTGAACTAACATATGTACATCCTGGTAAATCATAGATTGGATTTGATGCGCAAATTGGAAGCGTTGTACTAGTTCCCTGAGGAGTAATATATATTGCAAAATCTGTAGCAAAACCTATTCCATTGATAACTAAAGGTTTATCGGCATTTCTCACAACAGGATTAGGCTCTAAAGTTATTGGAGCTGCTGTCCCCATAGGCTCTCCTCCACCAACAGGATCTCCTCCTGTAAGCCCTCCAT
>VGKS01000014.1 GCA_016866935.1 Candidatus Pacearchaeota archaeon | reverse complement strand
ATATGTATCCATGAAAATGAAGCAATTATAGAGGCTATTATTCCTACTTTACGACCATACATCTCCTTTCCAATAAGATAAACCAAAAATATCGAGATTATTGACGGAATTAAATTGGTTAAAAGGATTACTGTATAATCTGAAGCTCCTAACCTAAGCAAAAAGCTCCAAATAATAGGGAGCAATGGAGGGCGGATAACAGCTTCATGCATTAAGAAGGGATTATTATCCCAAAGGTGATAAATCATGTTCTTTGCAAGGCTTCCGTAAGCGAGAGAGTCCCACCAGTGTGCTTGGCTTTTAGCTATATTAAGAAAATAAAATCTTATTATTATTCCGAAAATTACTATTACGTATAAAATAGATTTTAGGTTCTTTCCAATAATATTCTTTATTTCTTTCATATTTACTTATGAGCCTCTTGATTGATAAGTTTATCCAATTTTGAAATAATAATCTCCCAATTAAATTTAGATGCGAAATTCTTTGAGTTTTTACTTATAGATTGCAAGTTTTCTTTATTTAAAGAAGATATGTAATTTAATAGATTTTGTAGAGAATCTTTATTTTTTAAGCTAAATATAAACCCATTAGATTTATTTTTTATTAAATCTCTAATTCCATCTGCATCTGATCCAATACATACTCTTCCCCTCGCCATTGCTTCTATGAGAGATTGAGGCATGCCTTCTCTTTTACTTGGAATGATAAATAACATTGCTGAGTCTATTTTTTTAATCTTCTCATTTAAATCATATATTGATTGTGAAAAAGATATTTTTTTGCTTAATTTTTCAGATTGAACAAGATTTTCTAATTCTTTTTTGTAATTACCCTCTGATGGTCCCACTATATCTAAAGAATATACGGTATCTTTTATTGCAGATATAGCTAATTCAAGGTTCTTAACAGGGGATATTCTTCCAAGAAATAAAATCTTATTATTCTTATGATATTTCTGTTTTAACTCAAAGAATTTCTCAGGAACTCCATTTGGCAAATAGAATAGCTTATCCTTCTTTAATCCCAGTTTAGTCAAATATGGGACTTCCCAATTTGAAATGTTTATTACTTTATCAAATTTATTTATTGTTTTTTTTCCTATTAAGGAATCGTATAATTTTACAGCAGTAGTTGCTATAATTCCTCTTTCAGAATTATTCATATTAAATGGAGCGTGAGTTACCAAGAATACAATACATTTCTTTCCACTTTTTTCGAGTATTCTTTTTACTTTTAATGCAGAAGTTGTGTGTGGATGTCTATACACATGAGCGATTATTATATC
Source organism: Candidatus Pacearchaeota archaeon (assembly GCA_016866935.1). GTDB lineage: Archaea > Nanobdellota > Nanobdellia > Pacearchaeales > GW2011-AR1 > SICU01. The sequence continues at coordinate 18,727 of VGKS01000014.1, read as the reverse complement.
TGGAGAATAATCTATTGCTTCTTTGATAAAATTCCAATACATGAATGATTCTCCTCCTAATTTTAGATAAGGGAAACGCTTTATTCTAACTTTATTGATTGTTTCACTAGGTTTTGCTATTTCTTTGCTTCCTTTTACAGCATTTGACGAAAAGACTCTAACTTCATAACCCAAATCTGCCAGTCTGGTTGATTCTTCTTTTACTCTGCTCCATACACCGCAAATACCTGCTGAAAAATGGCATAGCTCAAGGATTTTAATTTTGCCCATATAGTTCTCATGAAATCCTCTTTAAAAAGCTTTGAGTTGGAGCATAAATTTAAGTACGAATGTTTAATTGAATAAACATGCTGAAGGAACTAAAATCTGGAATCAATGATGTGATATTCAAAGGGAATGCTACTGTAGTCCATCCTTTAAACCTGTATGGGTGCAAAATAGGAAACAATTGTTTTATAGGTCCGTTCGTGGAGATACAAAGAGGGGCAAGAATTGGAGACAACACAAGGATACAAAGCCATTCATTTATTTGCGATAAAGTTACAATAGGGAGCAATTGTTTTATAGGCCATGGAGTCATGTTCATTAATGATACTTTCTCGGAAACTCTCAAGCCCACCTATTCTGAGGCGGAAGGGAGATGGAAAGAGACAGTTATTGAAGACTCTGTGACAATAGGAAGCAATGTTACAATATTGCCTGTTAAGATATGTTCTGGGGCAGTCATTGGGGCAGGCTCAGTTGTCACCAAGAATATTACTGCTCCTGGTGTATATGCAGGAAATCCTGCTAGACTTCTAAGAGTTATAAAATAACAACCAGATTTATAAACAGGTTATGAAAGAAACATATATGGATAAAGAGATATCGGTAGGCGTATCAAACCGCCATGTTCATCTTTCGGCAGAGCACCTTGAGAGGCTTTTTGGGGAGAGATATAAATTAAAAATCAAGAGCCAAATAAGACAACCAGGCCAGTTTGCAGCAGAAGAAAAGGTTGAACTTCTAGGCACTAGCTCTTTGCCTGCTAGAGTTGTTGGCCCAGTAAGGAAAGATACACAAGTCGAAATCCTAAAAGAAGACCAAAAAGTATTGGGAATTGAAGTTCCAGAGAGGTTATCCGGAGACCTTGAGGGAAGCCCTGGAATAAAAATAAAGGGTCCTAGAGGGGAAATAAACATCAGCAGGGGGGTTATAATTGCTGCAAAACATCTCCATGTATCTGATAAAGAACTAAAAAAATATAGCTTGGAAGAAATTAGGGTCATAGACATTGAAACACAAAATGGAAAAGCCATAAAAAATGTGGCTGTACGCTCTGGTCCTAACCACCTATCTGAGTTTCACATCGATAAGGATGATGCCAGATTATATGGGTTAGAAAATGGGCACAAAATAAAGATAAACAAGAGGCATCCTTAAAATTACACAATATATTATTATCTATAGATATTTTTAAAAACAGATAATATTAGGAGGTTTATGACTCAGGTAAATGTAGCTTTAATAGGGTGCGGTTATTGGGGCAAAAATTATTTAAATCTCTTCGACGGGGATGGTATTTTTGGAAAAGCAAAACTAAAATATGTGCATGATATAAAACAACCATCTAAAAAACTACCTCGAGATGTAACTTTTACCCCTAATCTAGAAGAGGTTTTACTAGATCCTGAAATTAATGCAGTGATAATTGCAACACCTACTAAATCACACTTTGATATTGTGTCTAAGGCTCTGAATGCCGGCAAACACGTTTTAGTGGAAAAACCTTTGACTCTTAATTTTGAAGAATCAAAAAAACTAAATAATCTATCTAAAGAAAAAAACAAAATATTGATGGTTGGTCATATATTCAAGTATAATGCTGCTTTGAGAGAAATAAAGAGAAGAATAGATGCAGGTGAAATAGGACAAATAAAATATCTTGATGCAAGGCGTGTTGCTTTGGGGCCTGTAAGACAAGATGCAAGCGCATTATGGGACTTGATATCTCATGAAATATACATTTTTATGTACTTAACTGAAAAATCTCCAATAAGTGTGAGCTATTCTGGAGAAGGTTATTTTAATAGTGTAGATGATATTGTTTCAGTAAATATAAAGTTTCCAGGAAAGGTTTTTGCTACAGCATATGCTAATTGGGCTCACCCTGTGAAAGAAAGAAAATTAGTTATTGGAGGCACCAAAAAGGCAATAGTCTTTGATGACACTCATCCATCTGAAAAATTGACTATTTATGACCGCTCTATTGAATATCTCCCTAATCCCAATAATTTTTCCGAATTCCAAGCTGGAACAAGAGAGGGAGATATTCTTATTCCGAAATTAAACAATTCTCAGCCATTGATAGTGCAGCTTGACCATTTTATTAAGTGTCTTGATGGTGAGGAAAAGTGTATTAGTGATGGAGAAGAAGGAATGCAGGTTGTAAAAATACTTGAAGCAGCAGAAAAGTCTAAAAGCATGGGAGGTGCTGAGGTAAAGTTATGAAAGTCCCATTCTTAGACTTGAATAGAATTCACAACCCTTTAAAGAATGAGTTTGTGGAAAAATTAACAGAGCATATTGATAAAAATGACTTCATCCTTGGAAATCCAGTTGAAGAGTTTGAGAAGGAATTTGCCAGCTATTGCGGAACATCCCATGCAATAGGAGTTGCAAATGGGTTACAGGCTTTGGAGATTATTTTGCGAGCCATGGACATCGGGCCAGGTGATGAGGTAATAACTGTTGCCAATACATTTAATGCTACTGTTTCTTCAATAGTTGCTGTAGGTGCAAAGCCCGTTCTTGTAGACTCAAAAGATGACTTTACGATTGATTCTTCCCAGATTAAAGGCAAGCTTACAAATAAGACTAAAGCAATCATGCCCGTTCATTTGTATGGGCAGGCCTGTGATATGGATGAAATAATGAATATAGCTAAGGAGAATAACTTGTATGTTATAGAAGATGCTTGCCAGAGTCACGGTGCTATTTACAAAAATAAAAGGGCGGGCAACCTCGGGCATGCCGCTGCATTTTCTTTTTATCCTGGAAAAAATTTAGGGGCTTTTGGAGATGGGGGCCTTATTACTACGAATGATTCGAATCTCGCCCAAAGAATAAGAATGATAAGAAACTATGGTCAGTCTAAAAAATACCATCATGACATTTCAGGCATTAACTCTAGATTAGATACAATGCAAGCCAGCGTGCTTAGAATAAAACTGAAACACTTAGACAACTGGAACTCCCAAAGAAAGAAAATAGCAGATAGGTACATATCTTCATTGAAGGGTATTGTTGAACTGCCTAAAACAAGTCCTGACAGGGACCATATCTATCATCTTTTTGTAATAAGGACAAATAAGAGAGATGAACTTATGGATTACTTAAAACAAAACGGAGTAGATTCAGGCTTGCATTATCCAATACCAATACACCTGCAAAAAACATTCTCTAATTTAAGCCATAAAAAAAGAGACTTTCCAAAGTCTGAAGAATATTCTGACACCATTCTTTCCTTGCCAATCTTTCCAGGAATGACCAATGAAGAAGCTGACCATGTGATTAGTCAGATAAAGAGTTTTTTTAATGCTTCCTTAAAATAAGCAAAATATCTTACAGAATAATAAATCGGTAAAAATATAATGAAAGGTATGTAAAAATCTTCTTTTATCAAATGCTTCGCGGATTTGTAAAGAGAATATATGGGGAATAGGGGGAGGCTGAGAACAACAATGAGAGGATTTATCTTCATTGACCTGCCCACCCACCCAGCGTGTTCCCATATCTCTCTTAATGATGAGGGATTGTTTTGATAGATATTTAGATTAGGGGCAGGAAATTCTGTGCCAAATTTTCTGTTAATTGTTTGATCATCAGCATAACCCAGAGATGGATCCCACAATTTATCTTTTAAATAATCTCTTCTAATCAAAGTAAATACCTTGCTTAGACTATTTGGCTGAACAAATGATCTCCTATAGAAAAAAGCTCTTGCCCATAGATTTTTTGGGTTTTTACATATCTCTTCTTTATGATTTATGCCTACTGTCTCACCTTCCAAGATTGGCACAATCCCTTTTGAGATGTAATCCTTGTCATAAATAAGGTCTGCTCCAACTATGCAGACGACTTTTCCCTTGCTTTTCTTAAAACCGTAAGTCCATGCATTCCCGGGACCCTTTTGCTTGCCCGGGATAGTGTATGCCCTTACCTTTCCTTTTGTCTTAATCTCGTAAGACTTAGCAATCTCATAAGTTTTGTCCTTAGACTCCCCGTTTTCCACAACAATTATTTCCATATTAGGATAAGTCTGGCTCAATTGTGCCTCGATACAGGCAGCAATATTCTCTTCTTCATTGTATGCTGCAATAATAGAAGAAACTAAAGGCCTTTTTTCCTTAAAAGGCCTAGATTTTATGATCGGCATATAATCTTTAGAATAGTCTTGTTTAAAAAGTAATTGTAGATTATATTTTAAAGCCATAATGATTAAAAATTGGTTTTAATGGTTCAATTTATGATTTCAGATTTAAAGAATGAATTTAAAAGTAGATATTCCAAATTTAGGAATACTCAGTTTTATCAAACCATAAAAAAGATAAAAATGCTAAGAATATTAAGACAATTCATAGGCTGGAGATATGGTATATGGCTGCTTTCCAGATTCAGACTTCACGGCGATAGAATACACCTTGCATTAATAAAAAAGGTAATCAAAGATTACAAAATAACATCTATTGTAGAGACAGGCACTTTTCTTGGATACACAACAGAACTATTCGCAAAGGAATTTCCTCATCTGCAGATTTACACGGCTGAAATAAACCTTGATTTCTATAAAAAAGCAAAGAAATCTCTTAGTAAGTACAAAAATGTTCATGTATATAACGCGACTTCACCAAAATTTCTGGAGAGTCTTATAAAAGAGAGGCTATTAGGAGAGAGGCCTTTCTTCTACCTGGATGCGCACTGGCTTGATGATTGGCCACTGGAAAAAGAATTACAGATAATTTCTAGAAATATACCCTCTGCAATAATTTCAATAGATGACTTCAAAGTGGAAGGCGACTCAAGATTTATTTATGACTCATATAAAGACAAAGAATGCTCGCTGAATTTAGTTAATCCAAACTTAAGCAAGAACGATTACAACCTATTATTCCCAGATTACGATCCTAAGAAAATATTCGGCAATAAGCTACTATGTCCTCAACTAATTGGATATACCATTATATTCCAGAATATGAAGGCGGAGTTTCAAATATTAAAGAAAACCAAAATGGTGGCGGAGAACTTTATTGATAAGAGTTCCTTAATAGGGATTAAAACAAAGAGCCGAGCAAAGAAGCAAATTTAGTCTTTTTAACCTTGTCTGAAAGGTTCTCAAAAAAGTGTTTTGATAATATTCTATTTCCAAATAGATAATCTGAAATAATAAAGAAAAAGTAAGGGATTATTAATGGATTCTTTTGGTATAAATAAGATTTTAGCCTTTCTTCATATTTTGCCCATAATATTTTCTTTACAGCATCATAGGGTAATTTAGGTGCAGAAGCCGAGCGTATAAATGGTCTTGTCACAAATGAAGTATTAGTTTCTGTTATAATATCTATAGGCTTTCCTTGTGAAAATTCTATAAATTTCTTGATATTTGAAATGAAAAAATCTTTTCTTACAATCAAGTTATCAAGTCTTATTAACGAATAAAACTGCTGTTTATCCAACACCTTGAAAGCCAAATTAGAGTACAATACAAGATAATCTCCCAATATTTTTGAGTATAGGTAAGAATCGCAGCAACTTATGTCTTTATCGAACATCTCTAAAGCAGTTGTTTGGAAAAGGCTTCTGTAGGGCAAGTTCTCGCTATCCAGATTAAACCCTATATATTCATAATTCTCGAGAGAGGATTTAATCTCCTGTGTGCTTTTCTTCAAATCCTTAAGTACAAGATATTTCACCTTTCCAGCTACCTTAGGAAGCTTCTTAGGATAATCAGACCCGTAGCTTTCTATTTGTGAGAATATTTTTCTTAATTCAGACTCAGAAGAATAATTTTGAAGCAATTTTTCGTAAGATCTCTTTGCAATCAATTCCCTTTCCTTATCGTTCTTAAGATAGTAGGCTATGTTTTCATATAGGTCTTTTTTATCTTTAAACATAACTAGTTCTGTACCCAATTTGAATAGATTAGAGTAGCCTTTGCAATACTCTGTAAGAACAAAGGATTTGCAGGCATTCATCTCAAAAAACTTCTGGATAACGTGTGTCTTGCCCAGATAATTCTTGTTGAAGCATAAATTTATCTTGCTTTGGTTTATTACCTTTGTATAATCTTCTTTATCAAGAAATCCTCCATAAACTTCCTTAAATTCAGGGTGTTTTTCCCATCCCGCTCCAAAAACTTTAATTTTAATTCCTTTACCCATCAAATATCTAACAAAGTCTGCTCTGTCCGTCTTTGGAGTTCCTATAAAGGTCACATCATATTTTTTTTCTATGCTCAATGGCTTAAACTGGTCAGTATTAGTCCCTACTGAGAAAAATGCCTTGTTCTTGTATAGCTTTACAAATTCCTTGTGGCTGATAAGAGAATAATCTACAAAGAAAGAATTAAGCGATGAATAATCATAAAATTGAGCGTCATCGTCTCCACAGAAGTTGAGGACTTTAGTCTTGGGAGATATTTTTTTTATTGCAAAAAGAGTTTCTGGGTAAAACTCGTCATAGATGAGCCATAGAAAGATGTAGGCGGGTTCTTCTTTTTTGACTATCTGGAGAAATTTCTGGTTCATCTCGCTCTTATCATATCTGTAAGTATATTCCTGCGGATCGAAGGAGATCACTTTTTTAAAAATTTTCCTTAATGGGGTGTCCCATGTTTGGTATGCGAAATAGTTGGGATTATGGCACGACCATGCCGCAAATAATATCTTTTCGTTCTTGAGCATATTTTTTTGAAGATATTCAGTTTAAAAATATATGTTTGCTAATAGAAGATTTATAAACTTGTCAGAATGCTAGAAAATATGTTAAAAATTTATTCTAAGGTTAAGACTGAACAATTAATTCATGTCATATGGAGAAGGGGGGAGGGTGAAGAGAGAAAAATGAACTTTATGGTCCCTGATGAGGAATGCTTGCAGGCTGCTGCTGGAGTCAAATTCCCACATGGCCACACTTTTAGTGGCGCTCATAGGCACTTACCTCACCAAAGAATTACTCAAAAGACTCAAGAAGCATTCATAGTTACAGATGGTTCTGTTGAGCTCACCATGTATGATTTAGATAATAAAATAATAGGGAAAGAAATTTTGAATGCTGGAGACTGCTATGTTTATCTTGATGGGGGTCATGCTCTTAAAATACTTTCAAAAGAGGCATTCTTTTATGAAATAAAGAATGGTCCTTATTTGGGTAGAGATAAGGACAAGGAATTTATAGCAGGTTGAATATGGATAAGAATGTAAAAGTCTATTATCCGCAGTTAGGAATACACACTTATATGCAATCCCTGATAGATAATCCTCCTAAGGGTTATGAATTCGTAACTATTGAAAACCCTGAAAAGAAGAAATTTATTGCTTCTATGAAAAAATCTCCTTTAGCTGTCTGGGCCTATACAAAAATATTCAAAAAAACATTTAATGTTTTTGGGCTTATAAACAAAATATATTATCAAAAGTCTCCTGTTGAAGCTAAATTAATTTTATCTACAGGTCCTCTTATTGATGAAGAGAAACCATGGATCCTAAAGATATTAGATACTCCATTTTCCTTGGGAGGAAATGACTATCATGTATTTCTGAAGAATAGAGATAGAATAGAAAAGGCTCTTCTTTCCCCTTATTGTAAAAAGATACTTGTTCATAGCAAAGCCTGTTTTCTACAGATGAAGAAATATTTCAACAGAGAAGTTATGAAAAAAGTACAAATATTAATCCCAGCCATACCTGGAGAGTTAGTTGAAAGAAAAGTCAAAGACAAGAATGAAGGAATTACTCTTCTTTTTATGGGCTCAATAAATAACCCTGGTGAGTTTCTAATGAAGGGTGGGCTTGAAGCATTAGAATCTTTTAGAAAAATCAAAGAAAAATACCCCAAAACAAAACTAATAATGAGGTGCAAGGTCCCGCAAGACATAAAAGAAAGATACAAAGATTTAGAAGGAATAGAATTTATGGAGCAGAAGGTTTCTTATGAAGAATTAAAATCAATATATTTACGTTCTGATACTCTTCTAATGCCTGGTTATGGTTATTTTATAATGGCTTTTCTTGAAGCCTTTCAAAACGGACTCCCAATAATATCTCTTGATACTTACGGTGTAAAAGAATTTGTGGAGCAGGGCAAAACAGGATTCTATGTTTCCCCTTCTAATCACGTCCCAACTAAGGTGGAGGAATATCCTGCTAATGTAAGAAGCGATGCTTTTGCTAAAAGTGTAATGCAAATTGATAATAAAGTAATATATGCTTTAAGTAAAAAAATCGAAAAAATAATTCTGGACAGAGATCTTCTTGAAAAGATGAGTGCTGAATGCCAGAAAGCATTCAAAGACAAATACTCATACTCTAATAAGGTAAACAGATTGAGAGAGATATTTAATGAGGCCCTCACCTAAATATTTATAATACCTTAAAAAATAAAATAATCATGTTAAGAAATTCCTGCCTTGTTTGCGACAGCAAAGAAATAGATGAAATAATAGATTTGGGATCTCACCCGTTTGCAGATACATTTATTCCTGAAAGTCGAAAATCAGAGGCAGACAAAGTATACCCTTTAGTATGTACTTTATGTCTCAATTGCGGACATGTGCAGACAAAATATTCAACTGACCCGAATGAAAGATATTCCCAAATAGATTATTCTTATACCTCTTCCAATTCTAATTTTTCCAGAACTCATTGGGATTCATACGCAAAGGAAATAAGTCAAGAGTTAAATCTTTCTAAGGGTGCAACCATAATTGAGGTAGGATCCAATGATGGTTATCTTTCTGAGCAGTTTAACAAAGCAGGGTATAAATCAATAGGAGTTGATCCCTCCCCTTACATGGTAGAGCTAGCCAAAAAAAGAGGTGTAACAACTATTTTAGGATTATTCGTAAAAGAAACTAGTGATAAGACCCTAAGTAAATATGGAAAAGTAGATTTAGTTGTAGCAAATAATGTGTTTAATCATTCAGATAATCCTTTGGAATTTGTGAAATCTGTTGCAAATATCTTAAAAGATGAAGGATATTTTGTTTTTGAGCAGCCCTATTGGGTAACAAGCATACGGACTGAAAAATTTGACCAAATATATCATGAACATGTAAGTTATTTTACCGTAAGGTCTGCTAAAACTTTACTTGCTCGTGCGGGCCTTTCAATAATAAATGCAAAAATAGTAAATTATCACGGAGGGTCATTAAGGGTTATAGCACAAAAAGTCAATAAAGAATCACAAGCTGAAAAAATGATAAAAGAGGAGGAAAAAGAAGGGATATTCAAAATAGAAACTTACAGAAACTTTATGGACAAAATAAAAAACCAAAGAAATATTTTCTTAGAAAGAGTCTATAAGCTTAAACAAAATAACAAACCCATAATTGCTGTTGGGGCTGCAGCTAAAGGAAATACCTTCCTTAACTTCTACGGTTTAAACAAGACAGTGATAGACTATGTTACAGACTCTTCCCCTCACAAAATAGGCAAGTACACTCCTCTTACCAGAATCCCTATTGTAAACGATGATGTATTCAAAAACTACGATGAAGTTTATGCATTAATATTATCATGGAATCTAAAAGATCAGTTGTTACCTATTTTGTCTAAGATAAACCAAAACATCCAGTTTATAAGCCCTGAAGAGGCTAAATAAATTTATATAGGGAACCATTCTAAAAAAAATATGAAGATTGTTAATGTTTGGAAGGAAGTTGAACCACCATTGCAGTTTCATGAAGACAACAGAGGCAAAATAGCGGATGTATTCTATAAGGCTGATTTGAAAAATGTATCAATTATTACTTCAAAGAAAGGAGTCAGAAGAGGAGATCATTATCATAAGGAAACCACTCAGCACATGCTTATGACAAAGGGGTCTCTGATATATGTGTATCAGCCTGTGGACAAGAGTCAGCCTGTAAAGTATGTACACGCAAAAGAGGGTCAGCTTGTTTCTACCCCTCCTTTCGAAATACATACTCTTCTTTTCCCAGAAGATAATGAGTTCATAGTCTTCAGTTCAGGATTAAGAGGAGGGCAAGACTACGAAAAAGATACATTCCGTGTAGAACCCCAGCAATTACCTGACGAAGTAAAGCACATTATAAGCACAGACCCTAAACTTGTAAGAAAAGAGCACGTCGTAAGAAAGTAAAAATTAGAATTAATTATTTTCTGTGGATAAACTTTCAATGTTTTTATTATTTTGCCGATAAGACAGAATTTCTTTAGCTTTGTTTAAGTAGTATCCTTTTTCCCTTACTACTCCTGGCTGTATTGGTAATATGCCTGCTTCCTCGAGCTTTTCCTTTAAGTCAGCTTCCACCATCATATAGACCAGTTCCTTGAACTTTACTTTTGGGCTCCAGTTAAGAGTTACCTTAGCTTTCTTGGCATCTCCAAGCAAGGCAGGAACCTCTGCAGGTCTATGGAATTTATCACTTACCTCCAGATAATCTTCATATTTTAAACCTACGAGATCAAAAGACTCTTTAAGGAAATCCCTTACTGTATGAGTTTCTTCTGTTGCTATTACAAAATCATCCGGCCTGTCATGTTGAAGTATTGCCCACATTACCTCAATATATTCCTTTGAATAACCCCAGTCCCTTTTTGCATCAAGATTTCCAAGAGTAATTTTGTCAATCTCTCCTGCGACTATTTTAGCAAGTTCTTTTGTTATTTTTTTAGTCACAAAATTAAATCCTCTTCTAGGAGACTCATGATTAAACAGTATCCCATTGCATGCAAAGAGCCCGTAAGCATTCCTATATAGTCTAGTCAAATGATATGCAGCCAACTTAGCAATCCCATATGGGCTTTGAGGAAGCATAACAGTGGATTCATTTTGAGGGGGCTGCGCTATTCCAAACATTTCGGAAGAAGAAGCTTGATAATATTTTATATGGGGATATGACTGTCTTAGGATTTCTAAAATTCTTAGGGGCCCAAGAGTATTGATGTTTATTGTTGATTCCGCATTATCAAAACTTATCCCCACGTGGCTTTGAGCACCTAAATTGTAAATTTCGTCTGGCCTGAATTTATCTATAACCTTTCTTATAGATTGTGCGTCTGTTAAATCTGCATATTCCACTCTAAATGGAGTATTGGGCTCATCTGAGGCTCCATATTTGAGAACCAAATGCTCAAACCTCTTAGTGTTAGGTAGGCTTGCTCTGCGAATTATCCCTCTTACTAAATATCCTTTATCCAACAAAAATTCAGCAAGATAAGATCCGTCTTGCCCGCCTACTCCTGTTATTAGTGCCACTTTTCTTTTCATAATCAAAAGCTGTAAAAACCCTATATAAAGATTTTCATATACAATAAGTATATATACAGTAGTAAAAATTTACAATAATGCTGAAGAATAAGTCAATTCTAGTCACTGGAGGAAATGGTTTTTTAGGAAAACACCTTGTTAGAGCATTAGTTGAAGAAGAAGGGTTGGAAAAAGACAAAATATTTATTCCGAAAAGTAACGAATATGACTTAAGAAAAGAAGAAGATGTAGCCACGATGTTCAAAAAGATAAATCCTGATATAGTTATTCATCTAGCAAGCACTGCAAAAGGAGTGGGTTATAACAAAGAGCATCCTGCAACCCTTTATTTTGACCATGCAATGATGAGCTCCTTACTATTCCGCTATTCTGTCAAGTATAGTGTGAAAAAATTAGTGATTATAGGCACTGCTCTCATTTATCCTACTTCTGCTAAAGTGCCGCTTGAAGAAGATTCTCTCTGGACAGGACCATGCGAGCCTACAATAGAAAGTCTTGGTGTAATAAACAGGGCAATTATATCCCAATCCCAAGCATATCGAAAGGAATTTGGATTAAATTCTATTTATATCATTCCTGCTAATCTATATGGACCTGAAGACCATTTTTCTTCAGCACATTCGCATGTTATCCCTGCAACAATACAAAAGTTTCATAAAGCAATTTTGGAAAATAAAGATAAAGTAGAAATCTGGGGAACAGGAAAAGCCTCCAGGGAGTTTCTTTATGTAAAGGATGCAGCCAGAGCAATCATTGAATGTGTGAAAAATTATGACAAGGGAGAGATTCTTAACTTAGCATCTGGACAAGAAATTAAGATAAGTGAGCTTATTACTCAAATAAGTAATTTAATGAAATATAAAGGAAAGATAGTATGGGACAGCACTAAGCCTGAAGGAGCATTAAGGAGATGCTTAGATTCAAAACGTATGAAAAAAGAGATTAATTTCAAGCCCAGTATGGACTTTAAAGATGGAATTAAAGAGACTGTTGAATGGTATTTAAAGAATTATAAAAATCTAGATTTTTGATTTAGACCTTACTTTTATTAAAGCATCTTTTAATAGCTTTTTATCGTGCCGGTCTAAACTCCCAATTAAAAATAAAGAAATAAAATAAAAAATAGTATAAATTGCAAGTGCAAAAATTGAATCCCATACTGAATTTAATTGAACATTAGATTTAGCAAAAAACAATAAAAGTCCAAGGAATAAAGCTAACACCAATATTCTCAAAGATAACCTTCTTATCAATCTTATTTTTACCAAATAATGAGACTGGAATATAGACATTAAGAAGAAGATAATCCAGACCATACTTGTAGCAAATGCCACTCCGTTTAAACCATACTTACCAACAAGAAGTACTCCTAAGAAGAAGTTCAATGCACCTATAATTATCAAAGTATAAAGAATATTTTTTGATTTTCCTTTCATTGACAAAAGATTAATTGAGATGCTGGTAAAAGAGGAAAATATCCCCCCTATTGCCAAAATCCTAAGAGCTGTTGATGCTGGTAAATACATCTCTCCAAATAAAAGAGCGATTAAAGTTTCAGGGAAGATTACCATAGCTGTAAGAAGAGGCACATTTAGAATAAGTATCCATTTAGATATCTGTTTGCTTATCTCTTCAATTAATGAATTATTATTTTTTGAATACTCTTTGATTATTAAAGGCAGAAATAACTGCATAAATAATTCCGGAGCAATCCCTAATAATGAAACTATTGTAAATGCCGCCCCGTAAACTCCTACGCTGGATGCATCTAAGAAATGTCCAATTACCAAAGAGTCTATCCAATAAACCAACGAAGCGATTAAACCGGCAAGCATCATCGGCCAAGAATAAGAGAATAACGATTGAATTATAGAGGCAGAAGAATTCTTTTCTAAAGATTCTTGAGAATAGATTTTCTTTAATAAAGATCTTACGCTTATGTAAGCTACCAAGACCATTATTATTGCTCCAAAAATGTAAGAACCAATTATTGCCTGAGATCTAAATCCTAGGATAATGAAGATAATTATTCCCACTAACCTGGAGAGGTTATGGACCACGTTTATTATAAAGGTATATTTTAGTATCTGTTGTCTTGCCCTTATCAATGCTAGGAAAATATTTGATAATAGAGCTAAGATTATTGTAAAACTAAAAGCTTTTATGTAAATTGTAAGTTTTGAATCGTGGAATAGCACTTCAGCTAAAAATCCAGATAAAAAAAACATAATTGCTGTTGCAATTAATCCGCTTATAAGAGTAATATTAACCGATATTCTTACTAAGACTTTTAGTTTTTTCCAATCTCTACCATATAATGAGAAATATCTTAACAATCCATCAGACAAACCTAAAGAAGCTGCTGTTGAAAATAGGGTTACTATAACAAGAGCTAAGGAAAACAAACCATAAGACTCAGGTCCAAAATACCTTGCAATAATGAATTTATAAACATAAGTGAGGATTTTTGAAATAAAAACCCCTATAAAAACTACTAATGATCCTTTGGCAAGAAGAGCCAATGATTTGTTTACTTCTTCATCTTTATTTTTACCCATGTTTTGAGTAGTTTGATAGTTTATTTAAATTATGCAGATTTTATTAGCATAAAAAAGATTGCTAATACAGACAGTATGGATAAAAAGATAGCAGCTAATATGACTAAATAAGATAAGTTATCCAGTAGATTTGCGAATGGATATATTGTTTTGTAATTAAAGATATAATCATTCATATTTTTATACAAATAAGGTACGAAGTAAAAGCTTTGAGACTGTTTAATCTGTTCTAGAATATTTTGAGGTATCCTAAGGTCTGCTGAATAAACCTTATAGTATTCTTGTGGAATTCCCGTAAATAACTCATTTCCATTGAAACTAGGAGATTCTATTATTGAAACAACGTCTGCTCTTTCTGCAATTGAATTAATAAAAAATTCCGAAGATGTATTTAAATTAGGATTACTTGCAACCCAGCCCCATCCACAATCTTCTACAACGCATTCTACAAAATAGACTTTCATTGGTGGGACTGCAGACATATTTTGTGCGAAAACTTGTTGAAGTAAAGGAACTGACTGCTCAAAATTCAAGTAAGTTTTATCTGTAGCCAACCAGATTGATCTCGCAGTATATATTCTAGAATCAAATACAATTAAACTTGAGTCGCTTACTTCACTATTAATGAATGATTTAAGTTCCGCATTAGGTCCTTTGGAAAAATAGTGAGATGGGGTTCCGTTAGAGATACTTAAGAAATATATTGCAATAAGTAAGAATCCAACTAGAGCAATTATTTTTAGATTTTTAGTCTTTAATTTGTTTAAGGAATTACTTAGACCAAGGCCTGCTGGTATTGCTAGTAAAATATACATAAATGCAAAGTGTTTTTCCAAAGGTGCGCCTGCACTTTGAAGAATAAATGGAATCAGTAAAAATATAAGAACAAAAGAGAAAACTTTTCTATTATTTTTGTATAAGCTGAATAGCCCCATAATAGCAAATATTACTAAAGCCGGGTCTGTAATGAGTGGAAGTTTATAGTTGCCGTAATTGTTTAAATTAAATAAGTTATCAAAGAATGAATTTTCTTGTCCTCCAAGACCACCATATAGTTCTTGAGTTGCATCAAGATGAACTAGTCTACTAAAATAAACATCTACAATTCCTTTCTGATCGTATAGGATGTAATTGAAGGATAAAAATGGAAAAGCAAATAGAATTAGTATTGCTAAGAATAAAAGGCAATTTTTGACAGTTAAAAATTTATGTCCTTTAGAAGATCTATTGTATAATGCATATATTCCAAATGAAATTATAAAGAATGGGGCATTATATTTTGTTAATAAAGCTAAACCAAAGAAAATTGAAAATACTAAAAGAAGCCGATATGATGGTTTTTCCATAAACAAAATTCCAAAATATATTCCTGCAAAAATAAAGAAAAACACAACTAAACTTTGTTCTGTAAATGTCATTCTTATCAAAAAACTAGAAAATGTTACAAACAACGCTACAAAAAAAGACTGTTTTTTATTTTTTAATAATTGATTAGAAATTAAGTAAGCCAGAGGAATAAGTAGGGTTCCTGCAATCATTGGCCAAAATCTTGCTGCGAATGTAGAATAACCAAATACATTGTAAGCGAGATCTGTCAAATAAAAGAATAATGGGGGATTTGAATGGGTTGATATTATTTTTGCCCCTGTTATTCCAGCGCTCTGGGACGCATATACCACATCGTCTGCTAAAACATCTAAATTTATAGCTCCAATAAACCTTAAAATTAGCCCAATGAAAGTTAAGTAAAGTGTATATCTCGCGTATTTCGCTTCTTCTGAATGAAACAAAAGTTTAATTTTGTTCTTTAAAGCATCAATTTTACCCATATATTCTGGAGATTAAGTTCATTTAAATAGTTATTTTATTCTCACTTAGAATGGTTAAAGAAAGACCAAGAAATGAGTTTGCAAAGTTTTTTAGTTCAGATGATTATATAAAATTGAAAAACCAACTGTTCAATTATAAATTTAGGAAATATATGCTTTCCACTGCTTATAAAAAACATTCAGACCAAAAAGAAAAGATAATACTTGATGTTGGATGCGGAATTTCTCCAGTTTCTCCAGATTATCATAAAACAATTTTCATAGATTCTGACAAAAATGCCATGACTATCTTGAAAAAATCTGGCAAAAAAACACTATTAGGAGATGTTGAAAAGATCCCTGTAAAAAATGAATATGTGGATGCAGTATTTTCTTCTGAAGTTCTTGAACACGTTCCAAATTATAAGAAAGGTATAAAAGAATTTTATAGAGTTCTGAAAAAAGATGGACTATTATTTATTACTGTTCCAACCCATATGAAATATTGGGCTTTTGATGATGATTATGTAGGCCACTTAAGAAGATTTGATCCAAAAAAATTGGAAGATGAAATAAGGTCAGAAGGATTTGATATATTAGAAAATAAACCAATTGGGAGTTTAATAGAAAGGGAATTGACTAAGTTTTTAGTTAGAAAAGCTATGAAAGAGGATAATCAAAAGATAGGAAGAATAAAAATGAAAGCATTTGGTGCTATAAACAAAATACTCTTTGGATTAATATGGACTGCATATTTATTCAACAATCATAAAAGTTCAAGCATTGTAATGATTGTGGCTAGAAAAAGATAATTTATTTTTTGAAGTTAGTTAAGTCGTATTTTGGATATATCTTTACCTTGTATTTTGTAAGAAGATATTTTCCTAATTCTTTAAGAATATTTAGTCCATAGTTTATTACCTTAACATTGCATTTTTCATCCCCGTAGAAAGTAGGAATGACTATCTCTTTTATTCTCTTTTTAGAATAAACTAATTGAATAATTATTTCTGAGTCAAAATGAAATCCATCAGAATCTAGATTAAGAGGAATTTTTCTTAAAGCAGGAATAGAATAAGCTCTGAATCCGGAGTGGAATTCTGTTAGTCTGGTACCTAAAATAATGTTTTCAGTAGTTGTTAGGAAAATATTTCCTAAATACTTGTATATTGGCATTCCCCCTTTTATAGGATGCCCAGCCATTCTTGAACCGAATACAAAATCAGCGTTATTTTCTTCTATTGGTTTTATTAATTTCATAATATACTCTGGAGGATATTGGGCATCTCCGTGAATCATTACTACAATATCATATCCTTTCTTCATTGCGTAATTGTATCCCCACTTTTGATTTCCACCGTATCCTTTATTCTTTTGGTGTTTTATTATAGTTAAGTTCTTTTTTTTGTTTCTTAGTTTATATTCATTTGCAATTACCGAGGTAAAATCCTTTGATGAGTCATCTGCTATAACTACTTCAGAAGCCCGCTTCCAGACTTCAGATGGCATTCTTTCAAGAAGATGTTTTATAGTACTCTCAGCGTTATAAGCTACAACAAGTATCATTAATTTTTTCTTATCCATAAAACTAAGAATTTTGACAATATAAAAACTTAATTAAAAATTATCTTGTCATTTCCTGCAAGATAGGCTCTAAGAATTTATCAGCTTCCCTGTAGTCAACTCTTGTTCTTTACTTAAAAGATATAGTAAATATTTAATTCTTTTTGATACATTTGAAAGCTAATTCCATAAAGTCTACAACATAAGGGTGTAACGAAGACCTGATTTCATTAAATTTATTCCAGTCTACAATTATTGGTCTGGAATGAAGCTCGTCTAGCCTAATATTTCCGCTTCCTCTTGCAAAGTACATGAAACTTACGGTGTCCGTACCATTTCCATGGTCAAATGGAGCAGTTCTGAAAATTGTTCTTCCAACATTAATAAGTGTTAAATCCTTCAAAGTTAATCCGCACTCTGCCCTTACCTTGTTACGTACATTTTCGTCCATTAAAACTCCTCTTTGCATTCTTCCTCCTATAGGCCACAATTCTTCTTTAGCAGGAACATTATCCCTTTTAACAAGTAGAAATCCATCCTTATACCAAATCATCACATCTGCACAAAGAAGGATAGTATTTTGATGAGCTTTGCGATAATCCTCTGTCGGTATATGACTTGCCTTTAACATCTCCAAATTGACTGGAGCCTTATCTTCAAAAGCATATTCTTTGTAATCCATATTTCTTTCCAAGATAAAGCCTATTTAAATTAATCTATAAGTTTATAATATTAATATAGAATTAAAATTTATGGTATTAGTAAAAATACTTGGAGCCATTGACTTTGTAGCTGCAATTATTTTACTTTGTATGATTTTTTCACTTGACTTACCATTACAATTGCTACTTGTAACAGGAGGACTTCTTTTTGTAAAGAGCCTGTTTATATTGTCAGGAGATTTTTTGAGTGTAATTGACCTTTTTGCCTCAATTACCTTGTTTATAGGAATATTCTTTACACCTTGGATATTCTTACTTTGGATATTGAGCCTTTTCCTTATGTCTAAGGGAGCGGCTAGTTTTTTATAATTTATAAGACAAGAGTTCTTAATTTTCTAATAGCAAAGAACTCTCTGGAGTCTAAAACGTCATGTCTAACCATCCAAACTAAATCTAGTAGCGAATGGAGTATCATTCCTATGAAAATGAAATAGAATGGCGAGAAAAATAGAGCTATTACACCAATAAGAAAATGGGCTTCTATCGTATGAAAAAAGTGAAAGTCCCCTTTTTCACATATACCTAAATCTGATTTTTGTTCTAATATTTGGTCTCTTCTTTCATATCCGTGATTTACATCATCTAT
>VGKS01000013.1 GCA_016866935.1 Candidatus Pacearchaeota archaeon | reverse complement strand
TAGTTCAGCTTGACATAGAGAGTATTTTTGGAAAGGACAAAGACAAACAGCTAAAGCTATTTGTCTAGTCCTCGCTTTAAGAGGTAAAGCTTCGGACAAAGAAAAGCAGATGAAGTTGAGTTTTTAATTCATATTTAGGTAAAACTACAGCATGTCAAAAATCTTCTATAGTTGCATGGACCAGCGACTCCTTGTCGTGGAATTTCGAGGCTTGAAACAGTATACCAACCCAATGCGGAATTACACGATAGGGCTATTTGATAAGAGCATCCACCACCGGAACTTTGTTGATCTGTTTGCTGCGTATTACATGAAAGGCCTACTAATGCTGGAATTGGAGAACATGTAACTACCCCGGTCGAAGGATCAATAGATTTGACAATTTCATTACCTAAACAAGTGTTTGAAAGATTCCTTTGAACTCCTTGGAGTTCTTCTATACTATGTCCCATTATATTCGGCGGACCTCCTGAATTGTAAGCTATTGTAAATCCTGTAATTATTGAAACTAATAGAAATAAAAATAAAACCATTATAGCTTTTTTATCTATATTTATTGTAATTAAGGCCATTGTATATCTCTATTATATATATGCGTATATAAATTTTATTAAAAATTATTTATCAAATAGAAAATTATTGTTGGAAATAAAAGACAACCCATCATATTTATTCTCCTAATATTTGATTTAATTGCAAATATTCCCCAAGCAGTTGATGTTACAAATACTATTATTCCTTGTAAATTGGATAGAATAATAACTGCTGTTAATAGAATCGAAAGCATACATATTGATACTTTTTTGTAATTGACTTTTTCAATTATTTTAATAAAAATATTTGTTACAAACAATGCAATTATAGAAGTTATGATAATTGAGACTATTGACATTACTATTATTAAGATTAAATCTGATTTATCTAAGTTGTCTACAATTATTTTTATTGCCGCAGCTGCTCCTGTTCTTGTTTTATCTAATGTGTATAGTGTAACAAAACTTAGAGTCATCACTATTATGTTTATTGTTCCAAGCATTATAAGAAAACCCTTTCTTGATTGAGGAACTATTTCAGATGAGATTGTTGCTGCGTGACCAGAACCTATTGCTGGAAGAAATGAGCAAAACGGAGAGGATATTAGTGAACCTATAAGCGATTTAGTATAATCTTTTTTTATCCATTTTAAATTTTTGAAACTAATTGGTTCTTGAGAAGGTATGCTTATTTTTTGATTTAAACTTATTATTATGCTTGATGCTCCAAATAGACCTCCTAATAAGGGAAGAAGGGGATTTTCTACTGGAGAATTTAATGAAGCGTAACCTAGAATTCCTGTTCCTAAAAACACTATTAAAGCAGTCCAAATTTTCTTCTCTCTAATTATCGTGTACAATGATATGAATATTAGAATGAATGGAATAAAATAAATTATATTTTCATATATTATAGGTATTAGTTTTATGAAAGGAAATGTGATTATTATGATTAAAGGTATTGCAGTTACTGCTCCTAGCAATACTAATAGAATTGCTTCTCTCCCCTTTCCTTTTATAAGCATTTCATGCCCTGGAAGAACAGAAAGAAATGATTCTTCATCTGTTGCTCCGGTTAATATTGAAGGGATGAAATCAAGTATTGTATGAGTTATAGCTAAAGAGACTATAAAAGCTATTAATGAGTTTATTGAAAGAAATGAAAAAAATGATAAATTTCCTACTAGAATAGCAGTTATTGTATTAATGTGGATACCAGGAGTTATCCCTGTAATTGTTCCTATAATGAGTCCTGCAACTATTGCTAGAACAAAGTCTAACATACCAATCTATGTTGATTGAGTTTTTATTTTTTAGGTTTAAGTATCGCTACGCTATAATTTTTAACGATTTCTTTTGCTAATTTTTTAACATCTTCTAGCTTTACAGATTTTATCTTTTCATCATATTTGTAATATTCTTCTGCTTTACTTGTTGATATTTCTTCAAAAATGAGTCTTTGCATCGCGTTTAGACTTTCTTCTGTTGCTACTCTTCTTATTCCAATGAGCCTTTGTTTTGATTCTTCAAGTTCTTTTTCAGTCATTTTTTCAACATCTTTTATTCCTTGAATTATCATTGACTTAACTTTTTGGAGTGCTTCTTTTGTTGTTCCGGCATAAATGCTATAGTAGCTGTAGTTTTTCTCTCTTTCTATTGAACCTCTTACTGTATAAGCAAGACCATGTTTTTCTCTTATCTCAAGAAATAACTTAGAAGACATTCCTCCAGCAAGATATGCATTCATAACCTCGAGAGCTTTTTGTTTTTTATCATCTTGTGGTGCATGCATACCTATTACTAATTGTGCTTGGTCTATACCTTCCCTTTCTTCTATTATTTCTTTGTTTTTTGTTTTTATAGGTATATGTGAATAAGACTTGTTTGATCTTTTGAAATCCGATTCTAGTTTTTTACATATTTTTTTGATATCTGCTTTTCCTACGACAGTTACTATAAAATTTTCTGGTGTGTAATTATCTTTGAATATGCTTATTATTTTGTCTCTTGAAAGAGATCTCACTGTTTCTGCTGAACCAACAATGCCTTCGCCAAAAGGCCTAGCATACAATGCTGATTCTAAGATTTCATAAACTCTTTTTTCAGGATCATCATGGAACATTTTTATTTCCTCTATAACTACTCCCTTTTCTTTTTCTAATTTTTCCGCCGGGAATATGGGATTTTTTAATATGTCGTGTATTATTTCTATTCCTATATCTATGTGTTCTGAAGGCATCTTTACAAAATATGTGGTTACGTCTTGAGCTGTGAAGGCATTTACAACTCCTCCTTTCTTTTCTATTTCTCCAGAGATCTCTTCGTGGTTTCTGGTTTTTGTTCCGGTGAATAATAAGTGTTCAAAGAGGTGTGCTACACCCTTTACTTCTGAAGTCTCGTATGATCCTCCGAAAGGATTAGATATGCTATAACAAGCGAGGGGTAAATCTCTTTCTTCAAAGAGAACTGTTATTCCATTTTTGAGCTTTATTTTTTGGAACTTCATTTATTGAGATTGGGGGAATGCTTTTATATGCTTTTTTCTTTTTGTTTTTATGCCGATAAACGCTGGATATGAGTATTTTAACGCAGAGAAGAAATATCTTGATGCTCAAACTCTTGAAGAGAAGGTAGCTGCTTTGCGTGAAATGATTAAAACTGCTCCTAAGCATAAAGGTAGCGAGAATTTGTTGTCTGAATTAAAAACTAGATTGAAGAAATTTACGGAAAAAGCTGAGAAGAACGCTTCTGTAGGAAAGGGCAAGAAAGGTATTCGTAAAGAGGGATTCCAGGTAATACTTGTTGGTTTACCTAATTCTGGAAAATCTATGTTATTAAGTAAGTTAACTAACGCTACTCCAGTTATTTCTTCATCTCCATATACAACTATTGATTCCAATATAGGAACCATGCATTACCAAGGAGTATATGCTCAAATTGTAGATTTACCTGCCGTCTTAGGAAAGGATTTTGATATGAGTATACTTCATACTGCTGATTTAGTTATAACTCTTTTAGAGAAAATGGAAGATTTGAATACTTTTGAGAAAGTACTTGAGCATTGTAAAGGAAAAAGACTTGTTGTCATTAATAAAATTGATTTGCTTGATTCTGAAGAAATTAGAAAGCTTGAAGCTCGTTTGAAGACTAAAAAAGCTGATTTTGTTTTGATTTCTGCTTTAAAGGATACTGGAATTGATAACCTAAAACAAAAGATATTTTCTTATATGGATGTAATAAGGGTTTATACTAAGGAGCCAGGGAAACCTGCTTCTAATATACCTATAGTGCTTTCTACCAAAAGAACTGTAAAAGATGCTGCTGAGTCTATCTATAAAGGGTTTTCAAAGATAATTGTAGAGACTAAATTAACAGGGCCCAGCGGCAAATTTGCAAATCAAAGAGTTGGATTGAATCATGTATTGAAAGATAGAGATGTTTTAGAGTTTAAGACAAGATAGTTTATTTATTAAACTTTAAAATTCTTTGAATAATTCCTTTTTTTATTAAAACTATTATGGCTACTACTAGTCCTGCTAAGATTATTATAGCACCTACAATCCAATAGTTTATTTTGAAGTCACTTTCGTTTTGGTTTCCTTGATTTCCTTGGAGTTGGTTAGCAATTCCTGATGAGGAGTTTTGAGTTGTTATATTTGATCCAGAAGATGTTGTATTGCCACTTGTAGTCGTTCCTGACGAACTAGATCCGCTACTAGAACCAGAAGATGTTACTCCTGAATCTTCAGATACATTATAGTATATGGTATCTCTTGCTATATTTCCTGCTAAGTCTGTTACGGTACAGTTTAACTGGAAGTTATTTCCTACGCTTGAAGTTGATGGGCTAGACTGGAATGATGTTGAGGCGACTCCTGTAAATGAATCTGAAGACACGCAGTCACAATCCATATCTTCGTCTTCTTCTACAGTATAGTCATCACAAGTATAGTCTACAAAAGGAAGAATGTTATCAAATCCTACCGTGCCTGAAAATGCAGAGTTGTTTGAGTTTCCAATTGAGTCATTTACATAAACTGTAATGTTATAAAATCCGTTTGGATAACCTGTTGTATTTATCGTTACAGAATAACTTGATGTTGAACCTTCTCTTGTAGCTGTATTTGTTGAATTTTGAAGACCTGTCGATCTATTAGTTATATTGAAGAAAATTGATTGGATTCCTATTGTTGCATCAGTTGCTGAAACGTTTAGCACTATAACTTGGGAATAATTTCTTCCTGCAATAGGGTTTGCCATTTCTGATGTGGGTCTTGTTGAGTCAAAGTAAACTGAAGATATGTTAACTGAAGAATTGAATTGTGCTGTTGAATTGTAAACTGTTGAGGTTATATTGAAAAAACCGTCGACTCCGGATACGTTAAATGATGTCCAACAATTGACTGTTCCTGCTGCTCCTCCAGCTGAAGAACATTGGGAACTATTGGTTAGAACTGTTCTTGTTGAACCACTTACTGTGAAAAATGTTGCGTTTACATTTGTTTGAGATGTTCCAAAGATAAGCATATCTGTATTGTTTACAAATGTTACATTGAACAATACTAAATCTGCTGAACTGTGATTTGTTCCTGAAAGAGGGTTGATTGTAGATATTGTTGCTGAAACAAGAAAAGCTAGAACTACTAATGATAGGGCTGAAATAATTAGTATTGTCTTCTTATTTTTCACCATCTTCTTATTTCAAATTATTGCGTATTGGCTTTATAATCTCTTCTAAGGATATAATAGTAGCATTTTTCAAATCAAGGGGGTGAAGATTTCCTTTTTCATATTCTTTTTCCATTTCTTGATAGTTGTTGTACTCTTTATCCCCTCCAAATTTAGAGGGTCTCTTTATCTTCACTCTTTTTAATAAAGGAAATACTATTAGTCTATTTATTTGCAGCACTGGATTGTCTTTTGTTTCTTTTATAGGGCAATATGCTTCTGAAATTGCTTTTTTAATTTCTTCATTTGAATCTGTAATTGATATTCCACTTCCAGGTATAGATTTTGACATTTTACTTCCGGGGCCCTTTAGAGAAGTTATTAACGGGGTATGTATTGCTATGAATTTATACCCTGTTGTATTTTCAATATCTTTTCCAAGCATATGTATTTTTCTTTGTTCTAGACCTCCTAATGCTATATCCACCCCTAAGTGTTTTATGTCTGCAACTTGCATTAATGGATACCATAATTGAGAAATTGTCGCATTTTCTATGTCTCTCGCTACTTCTTGCATACTTCTTAACCCTCTGTTGATAGACATTGATTGAGATGCTTTCATAACATCAAATTGGTATTCTTTGGAAAATTGAAAACTGCTTCCAAGAACTACTTCTGCTTTAATGCCTATTGCTTTTATTGTTTTTTTCCAATTTTCTATTTCTTTTTTTATAGATTCTTCAGATTTTCTGTTAAGCATTGCATGTAAATCTGCTAAAAGAATGATGACTTTGAAACCAGCACTTTCTAAGTCTTTTAGTTTAGTTATTGTAACAAAATGTCCTAAGTGCATAGGTCCGTTTGGTTCGTATCCGCAGTACACTATTGGCTTCTTTTTTTCTTTTAGAAGTTTGGTTAACTCTTCTTCTGTAACTATCTCTTCGGTGTTTCTTTTTATTAAATCTAATTTTTCATTAACATTCATATTCTTGAATATAGAAAGGTTAATTTAAACTTTATTCTTCTATATTTATGCGGCGAACTGCTTTGATAATTGGAATTTTAGGTTTGGGGATTTTAGTTGCTTTTTTATTGACTGATGGTCTTGAGGTTCAGAACCTCGATGGTTTGAATGTTGGAGAGATTGTTTCTATTAGAGGACTTGTTGAACAAGAAAGAAAATTTGGGACGGGTAAATTGCTTATTGTAAATGAAATTCCGGTATTTTGTGAATGTGAAAATGATTACTTGGGAAAGAATGTTGCAGTTGAAGGTATTGTTGAAAGGTTTCCAGAGGATTTAAGATTAAGAGCTTTTATTATTGAAGTTCTTGATTGATTAAATTGTAGAAATCTTCTGCTTGTTTGCCTAAGACTTTTTCTAAATCTTTAATTTTTGCGTTTGCTATGTTTTTTAGTGTTTTGAATTCTTTTAATAGTTCCTTGGCCTTAACTGGTCCTATTTTTGGAAAACCTTCTAAGATAAACTGGATTTGTTCTTCTTTTGAAAGTAAATTTCTTGATTGTCTTAGAGATTGCTCTTTTTCTTTTTTGTTTGCTAAAATGCTTATATATTTTGCAGTTTCTTTTGGATTTCTTGAGAAAATTATAGGTATTTTTGATTTTAGAACCGTACTTAATATGAAACCATTTATCGCGTTTTCATGTATTATTGTTCCTGAATGGTCTTCTTCTATTATGAGTAGATTTTCTTTATACTTATTAATATTTTCTAACTGGTTGAAGATTCTTTTGTTTATTATAGAACTTGCTAGATCTGACTTTGTTTTTCTTTCTATAGCTATGTTGTTGATTAGATAATCTCCTATTTCTAACTGTTCAAACTTTACGTTATGGTTTAATTTTGTTAATTCTGATATTACTAATGAGTTCTTTTCTCTATTGTCTGCTATTATTTTGTTCTTGTTTTCTTTTGTCTTGCTTTTGGAGAAAATGTTGAAAAAAGTCATGCTATTTGAACGGGACTAAGCTTTAAATATAGAAGTTTTTGAAAATTTTGTGGAAAGTCGCAATAGAAGACAGAGGTTTGTTAGAGATAGTCCCACTTATGTTGATGAAGCTTCTGCTATAACTGTTACTGCACTAGGTGCTGGATATATAATAAGTGGATTAGATTTTCTTCCTAATCTTCTAAATTTTTATTTTTTAGATCTTGTTTAACTGATTCTATTGTTTTTCTCATTTTTCTCTCTCTTGCTATTGCAGCATAGTGATAGGCTTCATCTCTTGTTCCTTTAGTTATTAGAATGGCTAATTTTCCCTTGCTTAATCTTGCTGTTCTTCCTGCTCTTTGAATTTTTCTTATTTCTGATGGAATTGGCTCGTAGAAATAAACTGCATTTACTTCAGGGATATCAAGACCTTCTTCTCCAATTGAAGTTGCACATAGAACATTAATATTTCCTGATTTGAATCGTTCTATTACTTGTTTTTGTTCTTTTTGAGATAGTCCTGAACTTCCGATAGAATGTTGTTTTTTTGCTTGGCCTACAAAGGTACTTGCTTTTACATTTTCTAATTCATTTAATTTATTTACTATAGTATTTGCTGTTTGTCTATATTGCGTGAATACTATTACTTTGTATTCTTTATTTTTAGAGAATTCATTTTCTATTAATGTTTTTAACTCTTCTACTTTTGGATGTTCTATATTTTTTTCTAATAATTTGTTTAAAGATAGTCTAGCTACTTTGAATTCTTGCGAATTTACTAGAGTTTGTACACCTTTACTTTTCTTTTCTTCCGCTTGTTTTTCTAAATTCTTTAGGTATTCATTTAATCCTGAAATGGTTTGAGTTTCAAGTAATTCTTGAGCGTGTGATATTTTTATTGCTTGTGCGCAAAGAGACATTCCGATCATTGCGTTGAAGTTACCTGGTGTTGTTTGTGCTGCCAATCTATTTTGAAGTTTTAATAATGTTATTTTGTTTGCAGGTTCGAATAATAAATTCCTGTTTCTTAATTGTTCTACCTTATTATCATAAATTCTTTTTAAGAGTACTTGAATCTCTATAAATTCTTTGGGAAAAGGAACTTCGTGCTTTTCTATATTGAGTTCTTGTAGATAGGGTTTAACGTCTTCTGAATCTCTTGTTCTAACTTCTAATTTTTCTATATCTAAATTTTTACATATTTGTTGAACTCTTGCTTTGTCAGAACCAGGAGATGCAGTTAATCCTAAAATTCTTTGATTTGATGCTTGTGATTTATATGCATTTGCAACAAACGTGTAATCGTAATTTTTTAGACAACGATGAGCTTCATCTATTACTAACAATGAGGCTTCGCTTAGATTGTAGAGTCCTTTTCTAACATCATTTGCAATACATTGAGGGGTTGAGAATATTATTTGTGTATTCTGCCATATTTGCATTCTTTTCTTTGCTTCTACACTTCCAGTAAAAATGTCTATTTCTGCAAATAATTCGGGTAAGTTTTTTTTAAAAGACTCAAAATGCTGTTCTACTAATGGGCGGGTTGGCGCTAAAATAAGGACTTTTTTAGATGGAAATGTTTTTATTCTATCTACTGAAAGCATTAAAGCTATCAATGTTTTTCCTATTCCTGTAGGTAAGACTACTAAAGTATTGTGTTCTTTTGCAGTGTTTAATATTGATACTTGATATTCCCTGGGTATTATTTTTATTTCTTCCATTTTGTATGCTTAAACCAGAAGCAGAGCATATATCATGAATATTAAAGTTATTATTGCTAGAACTGACCATAATACGCGTGATCCGAAGTAAATTTGAGATCCATCTAATTTTGAAAATGGAATCATATTGAAGAACGCATAGAATGTAGCCATTCTCGCTATTGTTTCCCAGCCCGTACCTGGAATCCAGTATGTTACAAATGTTATTGCTAGAGCGGAAATTATTCCTGCTGCTCCAACTAAGGCGTTATGGAAATCAGTCATTTCAGTGAAGCTATAAGGCCCAAATCTTTTTGCAGCTCTTCTTTTCAATGCACGGGTTTCGTATGTAAGAACAGTCATTAGTCTTACTGTTCCTAAACTGATTATTGCAACGAAAACAGGGATTATTATTCCAGCGTAAATGCCTTTGTTAAATTTATCAGAGGGATTAAACCAAAATCTTTGCATTTTCCAAACTTCGTGTTGTACGTCTGCATCAAGTCTTGACGCAGTTATTTTCTTAGAGAGTATATTTATTCCTATAATTATTGCTCCAAATAAAACAATATATCCGAATGATTCTAAGTCGCCTTGTGTTAATTCTATGAATCCAGAAACAAAACCCAGGGTGATTATTGCTATTATTATTTCGTTTATCTCTTTATTTTTCATTTTTTTGATAAATTTTGATTTTATATAAAGTTTGTTACTCTGTTGCTATTACTAGAACATGTCTATTGTCTAGCAGTAAAGTATAAATATGAGATAAATTAGTTTTGTTAATGCTTAAAATAAAGAAAGTGTCTGAGGTAATGAATAAACACGTCTATACTGCTGAGGGAGAATACTTTGGCCAGGTTGAAGATGTTAACCTAATGGATAACAAAGTTGATGGTTGGAAAATAAGAGTTAACGGAAGTTTCATAAGTTCGCTAGGCGGAGCTCGTGGAGTTATTATTCCTCATCAGTTTGTCAAGGCTATTGGAGATGTTTTCGTAATCACCGGAAATTCTATACCTTCAAAGAGTGATGGAATTGATTTAGGATCTTCTAGTTCTTCTGCTACAGGATCTGCTAGTACTTCTTCGGGGCCTGGAAGCATGATGACTTCTGGATTTGACTCATTCTAAATTCCTTTGCAAGAATTTAAATAATTAAGATATTTTTGTTGATTAATGGTTGAAACGATTTTATCTAGCCCTATTATTTCTGAAGGGGTTTTACCTTTCATATTAATATTTACAATTGTTTTTGCAATTTTACAAAAATCTGAAATTCTTGGAAAAGAAAAGAAACAGATTGACGCGATGGTTGCAATGGTCTTCGGATTAGTAACTATTACATTTGCTCGTGCCGTCGGAATAATCAATCATTTACTTCCATTTTTGGCTGTTGCTATAGTTATGATTTTAGTCTTCTTGATTTTGGTTGCATTGTTTTACAAAGATGATGAAGGAAAGGAAATTTGGTTGTATGGTAAGGGTGTTAAGAATACCATGATAGTTCTTGCTTTTATTGCAGTTGTTATTGCTGGACTTTATTTTACTGGGGCTTGGGATTATCTCACTTACAAATTTACTGAACCTGGAACAAATCTTGTTACTAATATAGTATTTATTGCAATAATAATAGGTGGATTCTTAATTGTGTTTTATGGTGATAAGTCTAAGCCTAGAAGGGAAGACTAGCGTTTACGAAACATATTTAAATAAACTTGGTGTTTTGACATTATGATGATGACTTCAATGTTTATGCCATTCTTTTCATTACATGACTTGTATTCGCAGTGGGAAACGAGCGGGGTCTTTGACTTTCTTCTTCCTGCTTTACTCATATTTGCAGTAATATTTGGTATTTTGACTTCCACAGGAGTTTTAGGTGCTAACAGAGGAGTTAATTTTGTTATTGCTGCTACTTCTGCTTTGATGGCTATGAGATTACAGATAGTTTCTGATTTCTTTGGATTATTATTGCCTGGTCTTGGAATAGGCGTTGCTGTTCTTGTAACTGTGTTAATATTGTCAGGTCTGTTCTTGCAGAAAGCTAATTGGAGACAATGGATGCCTACATTCTTCTGGGGAGGAGTAGTTATTGGTTTGATAATAGTTATATCTGTTTTGAATAGTTTTGCTTGGTTTGGATCAGTTTGGTGGCAAGTTAATTGGGTTTCAGTTGTTTGGATAGTTGTCATAGTTGCTATATTGGCTCCTTTGTTTGTAACTCCTAAGACTGAAAATGAAAAAGAATGGGAGAACCAGAACTTTGAAATTCCATTTGTGAATCTTAGAGGAAAAAAGGAAGAATAATTAATGGCTGCTGATGTATCTAGTTTTATTTATTTCTCACCTGTTTTAGTTTTTTTAGCGGTTTTTGGAATAATGGTTGCTTTGCTTCACAAGACGAAGCTATTACACGATAACTTAACAGTAAACATATTTGTTTCATTTGTAGTTGCAGCTATATTCATAACTGCTTCTAGTGCTGCTGATGTTGTATTAAATGTAATTCCTTGGTTTGCTGTTTTATTGCTTGCTTTATTCATGATTATGGCTCTTGTTGCTTTCATAGGTAAGGATGCTGAGGGGATGATTGGAAAGGGAGTTGGATGGGTATTTGTTGTTTTACTTATTATTGTTTTTCTTATTTCTGGAATAAAAGTATTTTCAAATTCTCTTGCCCCTTATTGGCCCGGTGCAACATACAATGAAGTATCTGGGGGAGATCCTAATTTAGTTGGTTTCTTTGCTTGGCTTTATTCTCCTGCCGTAAAGGGATTCTTTTTACTTGTTGGAGTTGCTGCTCTTGTAACTTGGTTGCTTGTAAGAAAGGGCGGATTAGACGGAAAGAAATAATTAGAAAAATTTATTTTTTATGGTGTTCTGTATTTTTTTGATGTTTTTGACCTAGGACTTTTGCGAATGTCTTTTGAGTTTCAATTAATTCTGTTTTTATATCTTCAACGTTTGT
This sequence comes from Candidatus Pacearchaeota archaeon, assembly GCA_016866935.1. Classification (GTDB taxonomy): domain Archaea; phylum Nanobdellota; class Nanobdellia; order Pacearchaeales; family GW2011-AR1; genus SICU01. Next base: position 8,256 of record VGKS01000013.1, on the reverse strand, counting down.
AACGTAGTCTCCTACTTTTCTAAGAACTGAAGCCTGAAGAGTATCTATTATTTTTTCTATTCTTTTTAATCTATCTTCTATTGCTTCTGTTTTAGTTTCTAATTCTGTTTTGAAATTAGACATTTTTTCAAGCTTTCTTCTAACATCTGATAATTTTTCTGATACTATTTGTTCTGATATTTCCATTATAGTATCGCTACTTAATCCTCCAGAGTCATAGTTTTGTTGGTATCCTTGAGTCTGAGAATCTGGGTTGTATCCAGAAAAATATTCTTGTTGAGGCATTGGAGTTTCTGGTTGCATGGGCATTGAAGGTTGCATTTCTTGCATATTTTCTTGTGGGTATTCTTGAGTCTGAGAATCTGAAGGCATTGGAGGAAGAGGAATTTCAGGTTCTTCTACAGCTTGTTTTATTTTACTTTGAGACATTGCTTCTGATATTTCCCTATAAGGATTTCCTTGTTCTTGTAATTTGAGAATTATCTGGTCATCCTGCATTCCTGTCTGCCTCATTCTTTGCACTTCCTCTAGTAAACCCATTATGTCTTATGTCCTCCTTTTGCAGTCATAAATAAATCTATTTGGCGTTGTAATATCATTAGTTCCTCTTTTCTTGCCGACTCTGAAAGTTGATCAGCTACCTTTTTTAGAAAATCTTGTATTTTAATGTTTTCTTCCATTGTTTTTGAAAGCAGTTTCTTTATTTCTCGTATCTCTTCTAGAATCGATTCTCTTTCTTCAACCATATTCTTACCTACCAGAAGTATTCTATCTCTGAGAAGTCTCTGTTTTTCCTCTATGTCTTTCAATCTGCTATTAGCATCACCATAATATTCCTCTGTTGGCTGGTATTCTTGAGGCATAATAATGTATAGCGATATGTGTTTAAAACTGTTTGTAAGGATATAGCATATCAATTTATATAAAGACACGATTTTTATCTTTTATATGAATTTCGTAAAGACTCTTTTGTTCTTATTTATTTGTGTTTCTCTTATTCTTTCAGTTATATTCTCAATAAGGAGCTTTACAGGATACCTTGTTTCAGATATACATGATGGATTGGGTAATATGAAGTCTTTTGTTTTACTCCTCCTTGGACTAGCTGGAACTTTTGCCTATATCAAAGTTTATCAGAGAAAACTTTGAGTATCCAAAAATTTCTACCAACTCAAGACTTTTCTATATCAAGACTTTTAAAAATAGATAAGATAGATATTTAATTAATGAAGAGGTTGGTAAGTAATGGTGTTTAAGTTGAATTCTCCTGTATATTCTACAGAGCTTCAAAGAAAGGAAGGTGAAACTATTCTTTATATCAATTATTTGGGAGCTCCTATAATTCCCTCAATAGCCGATTCTGCTGAAGTTATGGGTAGAGTTATAGATGCACTTATTGATAATCCTGAAGTTTCTAGGGTAATATTAGTACAACAGAGAAATTATAATTATCCTTTTGAACAAATATCTATACTTCTTGAAATTGCTCAACTTTACACTTATTTGCTTAAGCAAGAAAGAATACTTTCTCCAGAGAAACTGAGTTTATTTTCAGGATTGGATTTTGTTCCTGCTGAACTTAGTTATTTGGTTAGTTTGCTAAGACAGGACCCTGCATCTTGTTATCTTGAGTTATCTAAAAGAATTGCTGTTTATAAGAAGAATCCTCAAAGCACTCATGTTAATAGTTATGTAAGTATGCTTATTAGATTTAGAGAATTGCTTGTCAAAACTAAATTAATCTCTTCTAGTTTAGAAGTTATAGATACTTATGCTGTTGGAGATAGAAAGGTTTACTATTCAATATTTAGACCAGATATACTTCCTAATTTTACATTTACAAGATTGGTGGCGCAGATACCTGAAAACGCTGAGTTAATAGATCAATATCAAGTAAAGTCCGGATTTGAGGATGTTCCAGTTATGATATTGAAAACAGAAGGAGACTCCAAATATCTATATCATATAATGCCTCCAGAATATTCTTTAAGTGAAGAACATCATTATCTTCTTAATTTAGGAAAAAATGTATTGATTGAATATCAACCTAAATCAGAGGAATTTGTAGATTCTGAAAAAGTAAGAAGTTTATTTTTTAATGTTGCTCGTGATTTGTTATCTGAATTGTCTCAAAATAAAAGGATTCCTTTGAATTATAGGGAATTGAATGCTTTAGCCAAAATACTTGTTAGACAGACTATTGGTTTTGGATTAGTTGAGGTTTTATTATTTGATGATAATTTACAGGACGTTTTCATTAACTCTCCTGTTGGTCAAAACTATATTTTTGTAAGACATGCAAAACATGGAGATTGTGTTACTAACATATTGCCTTCTTATGAAGACGCTGATTCTTGGGCTTCTAAACTTCGTTTGCAGAGTGGAAGGCCTCTTGATGAAGCAAACCCTATACTAGATACAGATATTTTCTTTGGAAATATTAGGGCTAGAGTTGCCGCTATTCAAAGACCTCTTTCTCCTACAGGAATTGCTTATGCTTTGCGTAGACATAGGGAAGATCCTTGGACATTACCTTTATTTGTAAATAATAAAATGATTAATTCATTTACTGCCGGACTTATGAGTTTCTTAATTGATGGAAATAGAACAATGCTTATTGCTGGAACTCGTTCTTCAGGAAAGACTTCTTTATTGGGAAGTGTAATGCTTGAAGTTATTCCTTCTGTTAGGACTCTTGTTATTGAAGATACTTTGGAATTACCTGTTGATTCTTTGAGAAAATTAGGATATAATATTCAAAGAATGAAGGTTAGAAGTGCTTTGCTTGAATCTACTACTGAAGTTGAAGCTGCTGAAGGAATACGTGCTTCTTTGCGTTTAGGAGACTCTGCGTTAATTGTGGGAGAAGTTAGGTCTAGCGAAGCTAAGGCTCTTTATGAGGCGATGAGAGTCGGAGCTTTGGCTAATTTAGTAGCTGGAACTATTCATGGGGCAAATCCTTATGGTGTTTTTGATAGGGTTGTAAATGATTTAGTAGTTCCAGTTACATCATTTAAAGCAACAGATATAATTGCTGTTGCAAATCCAATCAGAACTCCTGATGGTTTGCATTATAAGAAGAGGGTCACTCAAATTGCTGAAGTCAGGAAGCATTGGACTAAAGATCCTGCTGACGAAAAAGGATTTGTTGATTTAGTCAAATATAATGTTGAAAAAGATGAGTTAGAGCCGACTGATGATTTGATGAATGGAGATTCCGAGATAATTAAAGAGATAGCTGGAAATGTAAAGGGATGGGCTGGAAATTGGGACGCTGTATGGGATAATATTATTTTAAGAGGAAAGATAAAACAAGAGATAGTTGATATTTCAAAGAAGATGCAGATGCCTTCGATTATGGAGAGTAAGTTTAATGCTCTTTCAAATGACATGTTTCATAGGATTAGCGAGAAGGTAACTAGAGAAGTTGGATTGCCTGTTTCAGAGAGAGTTTTTCCAGAGTGGAGAAGTTGGTTGATGAATACTGTTAAGAAGATTTAGATATGCGCGGGTATGGGATTTAACCTAGACCTGAAAGGGCTATGGCGGCCAGACCCGTTAGAGCTAATGTACCAATTAGAGTTGTGATTAGGTATAATGTCATGCCTTTCTTTAGATTTCTAGATAACTCATTCTTTTCTTGTAATTCGTCTTTACCTGAGTCAACTGTGACTAGAGTTCCTGTCAAAATAAATACTATCTGTATTAAGTATAATCCTATTGAAATTTGTACAAAGTATGGGGGCACTACGGATGCAATATCAAATAGATTTACTATGTTTCCTATACTACCTATTCCTGCTACTTCTGCTCCGCCTTGAGTTAAGTCTGAAAGAGATTTTAATTTGTTAAGAATAACTGCAATCATGGATGTTAGACCGACTATTATTCCTGATAAAAGAGGGGCGAGGAAAACCATGTTTGAACGCATATCTGAAACTACTTCTGCTAGAAGGTCTTTAAGTCTGTCATTTATTTTTTGGATATTTTTTACATAGTCTGAAATTGACATCATTGCTCTCGCTGCAATTTTTAGGCCTTTTTTTACAGATTCTATTAATATTTTCATACTTGTAGAGATTATTGCCGATGGATAGTAGATTATTGCTCCGCGCTGAGGGTTGAATACTGCGGCGTCTATTGGCATTCCCATTTGTTGAATGTTTTGATTTACTAATGAGAAGAAGCTTTGAGTTTTCTGACCTTGAGATGATTCTGCAACCCGAGCAAATACTTTTTCTGCAGGAACACCATCTCCTAATCTATTTCCTAATTGGAACAATGTTGAAGTAAATTCCTTTTCAAGTTCTTTTGTTTCTCTTCTTGCTTTGATTATTTCTTTTGTTTTAAGTTTGTACGAAATACTAAAGAATGAGGCTATAGATAGAGGGATAAATAGAGAAAGCATGACGCCTAGAATTCCAAATGGCCCCACTGTATTTCCAGCAACAACTTTAAAGTCAAATAGGAATTCATTTTGGAAAAATGGGAGGCCTAATTCTCCGAAAGTGTAATCGCTTTTTAGATTTAGTATTGAAGTTATAAAATCGCTTTGCATTATGAATGGAAGCAGACCTATAATGAAAAGAGGTATACAAATAATTCCTGCAATTAGCCATGGTTTTCTAGATGTGAATTTGTAGTATTCTGGATTTTTTTCTATATTAGAATTCTCTCCATATCCTCCAGGTCTTTTTAGAAGAATTTCAGATGTCATGAAATAAACTCCTAGTGGAATAATAAGGTTGAAAATTACAAAAAGATGATACCATTTTAGCCCGCCTGCTATAACTACAGAGGCTAGAGGGAGAAGAGCTAAGGCTAAAGTAGGCAAGATAATTCCAAGCATGTAGATATTTGTTAATGGCGATCTGATATCTCTTGAATAGGAGAGCATTTTATCATAAACTCCATCTAACATTACTTGCAAAGCACGCTCGAGAGTGTTTACTCTTTGAGTGTCGCTAGGTTCGTAAAGGCTGGATTCTATTAAGTGGAAAGATTCTATAAATTCAGGAGAATAATCTCTCCATGTTTCTAGATAGCTATCCAGAGATTGTTTTACTGTTTGGAATCTGCCTGTTTCTACATCATAAAGGACTTTTTTGAAATCTAGCGCCAATGGCGTGTCAAGATGTTCTGAAGTAAATTGAACTGCTCTTTCTAAGTTTGAAGTGTGTTTCATATAAATTACAATATACAATATCGCAGGGATCATTTGAGAAGATGCTTTTAATCTCCATATATTTGAAAGTCTTTTAGGTATTGAATAGACATAGAAGTAAATAAATGCTGAAAGTATGAAACCTAGGAATGTTAACATTATGGGAAAAGGTTTTTCTAAAATTATTGTGCTTATCATTATAGTAAATGCTACAAATAATGTTAGAAGCATTGCAACTAAGGCTAATCCTGCTGATTGACTTGGAGATACATCAAGATGTGCTATATTCAAGTAGCGCTGTATTTTTTGATTTTCTTTATCTGAAACTTTTATTTTGATTACTCTTCCTAAGGAATCTGCCCATCTTTTATATTTTGAAATGTCTGGAAGCATATCTTGTTTAAATTTTTCATAATCCATTGAATAATCTCTATTGTATCCTTGATTATCTGTTTCTATTTGAGATTGTATTTTTGCTTGGTACTTCTTTAGAATTTCATCTGTTGAAACCACATCGTCACCTCATTATTTTCATTGATTTTATGTTATTAAATGTGTTTATCTGAATTAATTTTTTAGATGGGTTTGAATTATTCAATTTAGAGATAGATTGCTCTTATTTTTACAAACTTCTCTTTATAAAATTGGTAACCTCTAAGATTTATATATAGAGTTACTTGGTTTTTTATGCTAATAAGAAAATTTGAATTGAGAGATTCTATCGAGGTTTCTAAACTAATAAGGAATGCAATATTAAATAGAGATAATAGGGGCTATACAATTGAGCAGATTTTTTCTATTTGTAACCATCATTCTGGAGAAAATATGATGTTAGATTTTGATAAAAAGATAGGTCATGTAGGTATAATCGATGGTAAAATTATAGGGGTTTCTATGTTAAGGGAGGGGGAAGTAACTAAGGTTTTTATTGATCCTGAATATCAGGGAAGAGGAATAGGAAAGCAATTGATGAACCTAATTGAAAAAGAGGCTATTAATAGAGGTATTAGGAAATTATGGCTCATTTCTTCATTGCCTGCTATTAAGTTTTATGAAAATTTAGGGTGGAAAACTGTAGGGGACTTTTTTCATGAGAAGTGGGGAAAGGCAGTAAGGATGGAAAAAGAGGTTATCCGCTAAAAAGGTTTTGAGAATTTTGAATTATTCAGGTTTGAGCTTAGAATAATCTTTTTTATGAAAATATTAATGATTCATCATTAGAAATTCAGAATCTTATTGTCTAGATGTGTTTTGCTCTTGCTTACAGCAAACTTCTCTTTTTTCATTGAATAATAGGGTTTATATTTAGGTTTTTTCTTTGTCTTTGATGGCTAGGAAGGGTGAATTGACTTTTGATACTTTAATTCCTTGGATTATATCTATAGGTGTTTTGGTTGCAGTTGGAATACTATTTTTTGTTTTGAAAGGTAAAGGTTTTTCAGCTTTGGACTATTTGAAAAATTTGTGGAGATTTGGAGGTTAATTATGGTTTGGCGTAAGGGTGATGTTAGAAATTTTTGGGTTTTTGGGATAATTGCTATTTTTGTTTTAATAATGGTGCTAGGAGGATTTTGGAAAAAAATAGAAATGTTTGTTTATGTTGCAAATCTTATCCCTGGGTTTAATCAGACTGCCCCTGAAGGAACTTCTATTGTAGGAGTTAACTTGGAGAATAATAAGCTTATGTATTTTACCGGAGAAAAATGGAGGGAGATTGAAACTAAGAATAATAATGATTATTTTATGGGTAGTTATTCCTTTAAACCCCAGGATGTAAAAAAAGAAATTCAAAATTTTTATTTTAATACTAAGAGGGAACCTGAAAAGTTAAATATGGAGGTTAATAGTTGGAGGTATTGGGAAGCGGTAAATGGTGGTAGATTTGATAGCATTGTTAGAATTTATCCAAGGGTAAAGAAAGACTTTGAAACTAAAGAAAAAATTGTCACATTTGGAGAATATATCGATTTAAATCACATTAATGTTCCGAATTATGGTTTTATGGACTCAATCTCCTCAGTAGAAACATATACCCCGTTATTTGCTAAGATAGAATATGAAGACCCTAAAAATGCTCAAATAATTGCTAAAATACTTGTTTGGAAAGATTCTATCCTTAAAGGTAATTCTTGTGAGAAGTTCTTGGAATTGAATATTCGTTTGGATAAAAAAGATTTAGTTGGTAAAAACTTTACGGCTAGAAGAGTTGATAATTACTTATTTGTTGATTTGAATGAACCTGCTTCAGATTTGACTAGTGAAAAATATAAGGTTGGTTGTTTTGAGCATACAAATTATGAAGATAAATATGAAATAGCATGGGATAACCCTAGACAAGATATTCGTTTTAGTTTTAAATCTGGAAGAATGACTGGTAGTGTGTTATATGATAAAGATGGATGGCGACCAAGTTTCAGTTCCGATTATGGAGATGTTAATGAAGATTCTAAGGTGATTAATTCTCAGAATAGTTTTTATGAAAATATATTATTTTTAGTTATGTCAAGACATATAATTAAAGAATCTTTTGGAAATACTTATGGTCTGGGAGGGTTATTTGAAAAATATAACATACAATTCAATGGAGATGATTCAGGTAACGGAGTTTTCCTTAAAGGTGGAAGTATTCCTATAAATATTGATTTTATTAAAGGAGTTACTTGGAAAAAAGGAATGAAATCTGAACTAAGAAATAAATTTTTGTACCATATTTTGACTGAATATTATAAGGATTATAAAATTGTTGAAAAAGAGGTTGTTGTAAATGGGTCTTAATAAAAGAGGTTTGTCTAGTGAGACACTGACTTCTATCATACTATGGGTATTGATTGCAGTCTTGGCAGGATTTTCAATATACTTTTTATTTAAAAGATTCGGCTTACGCTAGAATTATAAAGTTGTTTTTTCTTTTTGTTTTATGAATAAAATAGGGGAGTTGAGCTCACAACAGATTGTATTAATTGTTTTGGCTATTTTGGGATTTGTAATTGCTTCAATGTTTGTTTTTGGAGTTTTTGGAAATAATGATTTAACCGAACGAGATTTGTGTAAATTGTCTATAGTTTCTAGGGCAACTGTTCCAGGAATTTTAG
>VGKS01000012.1 GCA_016866935.1 Candidatus Pacearchaeota archaeon | reverse complement strand
AACTCTTATTATCCTTATTACTTAAAAATTAAGAAAAATTTATATTGGAGTTGTAGCATAATAGTGTATGGCAATAAGATCTAGAGAAAACGTTGTAAGTGCATGGGCGTTTCTTATAGGTATAGTGCTTGCAATACTTGGAGGGATAATAAGTGCTATATTTGGAGATCTTAATCCATTTGTTTTGGGACTCCTATTATTATTAGGCCTAGTCATAGGATTCATCGGTGTAGCTCCTAATGATATTAACAAGTTTATGACTTCTTCAGTTTCATTAGTAATAGTTAGTTTCGCTGGTTCAGCTGGCGTAAGAAACATAGAATTTCTTGATTGGCAAATAGGTAATATAGTATCTTCTACTCTTGGAGCATTATTAGTATTGCTTGTTCCGGCGACAATTGTCGTAGCAACAAGAAGTTTATTTTCTATATCTCAGGGTTAAATTAGAAATAACCTAACTAAGTCGCCAGATCAAGATTGCCAAATCTTGGATTTCCAATATTGTCTGGTCTTTCTCCTATTGCCATATGCTGCCTGTTTTCAGAAGAGGCTAAATCGATTACTATTGTGTCTTTTTTAAATTCTAAAGCACATACAGTCCTTATTAGCCGATCTCTTCTTTTTGGTTCTATACCATTTACTCTTACTCTTAAATTATTTGCATCTGCGAGTCTTTGTATACCTTCTGAAGCATTGCCTAGGAGTTCAGCAGCTCTACTATAATTGAATTCTTGTGCGGTAAAATCTCCAAAAAGTCTTGGATCATATTCAACTTGTTTATATGGTGGACCTGGCATTGCTGGAACTCCTGCGGAGCCTCCCGGCTTATATCTGTCTAAATCTCTTCCGAGACCAAAGGTATCCTTTTTCATATAAAAAAAGACTCCATTCCAATAAACATTATTAAATCCCCAGACCCCAAAAAGGCGTAACGTGCCTTTTTGTTGATTTAAGACTCTTCCTCTCTGACCAGTATAATCTGTTAACATAAATCTAGTTACTCTATCGATAACTCCTTCAAGTTGCAATGGGAAAAAATCTCTATTTGTAAATTCTCTTCCTAAAACCGTATAAGTGTTAGGACCTACTATTTCTGTAACCATAAAAAACAAACAAATAAAGGGATTTTAAATCTAACTTTATCACATTAAAGAATCTTCTTTTGGATTTGCAGGAGCTGATTGTCCTGTTGGTCCTCTGTATATCTCAGCAAAATCTGGAGAGGCAATTATTGCTTGGTCTCCGAAACCAGCAATTGAGCCTTCCATTGCGTCAACTGTTTTCTTAATCTTAGTTAATGCCCTCTTTAATTCAATAATATCCTTACTCTTTAATTTTCTAATATCAATGAAAGCAATAGTATATCCTTCTCTAAGAGCGGCAAGAATTTCATTTATGTCATCATATTTTGTTAAAGTAAACTGACGAATCTTTATTTTTTCCTTACGAGCTTTAGCTTGACTTAAATCAAGTTCTACATAATCATCCGAGGATTGAGATTTGTTGAAAACCCCTTTGAAACCGAACACCATATTGTCTGATAAATTATTCAGTATATAAACATTATCGTTTTTTAAAATATTAGATGTTATTTCTTTTCCGACGGAGATTTCTTTTCAAGAATACTCTTTATTTCGGATTGGAGTTCAAGAGCTCTCGATTCTATCGATTTCTCTTGCTTTTCTATTGATGAATTTCTCAATTCAAGTAGTTTTTGCTTCTCTTGAAGTTCTGAAATAGTTTTATTTTTATCAACAGATACTATAATTGAACCAACCATCTTGTAAACCGAGTCTTTTGTTTTGCTTATTTCAGCGAGGGCATTAGAAGTTTCGCTTAATTCAATAGATATATTCTGCTTTTGCATTAACAAAGATTGTAAGTTCTGCTCTAGAATTTGTAAATCTTGTATCTTCTGTCTTGCTTTTTCGTCCATTTTGCTTAATCACACTGCCTTGATTTTAACAACATGTGTCCTAGGTTTATAGAATATCTTGGAATTGCAGTTTGGGCAGTTGAATACCTTTTCAAGAATCTTATTCGTTAATGGTTTAGCGCATCTGAAGCATTTGTATTGAGCCATGTTTAGTTTTGTTTTTTTGTGTTTTTAAAATTATTTATTTATTGTATAGGCATGACCTGCGAATTGAACTCCGCATTTTTCACAGTGCCATATTCCAGCAGCTAGTCTTTTTACTCCTGACTTTTTACAGTGAGGGCAAATTTGTTTTTTTCTTTGAAGTGTTTCAACAGCATTCAATCTATTTCTCAAATAGGTACCATACCCGGCGCCAAAACGGCCAGCTGCTTTTACTTTTTTTGTTTTAACCATATTTGATATTTCCAGAGTGTGTTTTTAAATATTCCTATGTAAAAAATTTTAATAATGGGGATACCCGGATTTGAACCGGGGTCGCGAAGTCCCAAACCTCGAAGGCTAACCAAACTACCCCATATCCCCTGTAATTAATTTTGTAAAGAGGCGTATATAAATTTGTTCTTTGACAAATTGAAATAAAAAATAAAAATAATTTTACTTCTTCTTTGCTTCTGGTTTCGCTTCTGCTTTTGCAGGGGCTTTTGCTGCTTCTGGCGTAGTCGCAGGTGTGGCTGTTGCTGCCCCAGGTGTTGGAGCTGCTCCAGGTGTAGCTGCGGCTGTTGCCGCTGCCTTCGCTGCTTCTGCTGCTGCGGCTGCTTCTGCTTCTGCCTTTGCTTTTGCTTCTTGTTGAGCTTTTACCTTCATAAAGTATGCATGTAATTCTGCTTTCTTAACTGGAGAAATATCTGTTTTGATATTCTTAATTTCAGAATCGTATTTTCCAGAGTTAACTTCTGAGATTACTTCAACAGGAGATTTATTTTCAACTAAAATACCTAGAGAAACACATGAACCAAGTACAAGCTTAACGGCATTCTTCAAATCACGTGCAAGCATGTTTGGTAACTTTGTTTGAGCAATATTTATTATATTCTCAATTCCTGCGTTAGCAATCTTTGTTTTTCCTGCTTCTCCAGAGCCTTTTTCTAATCCAAGTTCTTTCTTAAGCAATTCTGCTACTGGAGGAGAAGAGACTTTTATTTCATATTTCTTTGTTTTTTCGTTAACATCTAATTCTACCGGAACTTTTACTCCCTTGAAACCTACTGTTGCTTTGTTAATGTCTTCTATAACTTTACCAATATTGATTCCTTTAGGACCTAGTTGCTGAGCTATGGTTGGGCCGGGTTTCATTGCCCCACCGTCTACTATTAGTTTTATTACTGCCATGATTGTTCTTTCTCATCACTCTTTTCTTCGCTTTGTTCAGAATCACGCCTTATAACCTTTACGTTATCCATTTTTACCGTAACTGGGATAGGAACAGCTGCTCCTAATAAAGAAACTACTATTTCTCCCTTCTTCTTGTCTATTCTCATAACTTTACCCTTTTCATTCTTGAAGTGGTCTGCAATCATTTCTACTATATCTCCAACTTCAATATGGAAGTCTTGAACTTCCGGTTTGATCATATTCTTAACTTCATCATAAGTAACGGTTTTGCCAATTATCCCTTTAACATAAGGTAGGTTGAATGCAGCTTCTTCTATAGTATCTCTGTCAGCTGCTTCGATAATTAGATATCCTTTCAATCCATGAGGACGAGTAACTGCATAAACTTGAAGAGATTTAGAAATAGCCCTTTCATGGATCATTTCCATGGCTCTTTCTTCTTTGTTTGTGGTTACTTTTAGGATGAAAATCATTTTGATTAGTTCCGACTACGTCTTGATAACAAGAAGTAGTAATCATTGAGATTTTTAGTGGTATATAAATCTTTTTATGATAAGTTATTTTGAGAATAAATTAACTAAATATTTTCATTATAGCGCCGATAATAAAACCAACTAAACCTATTGCTAATATTCCTATAGCAGATATCTTTGAAATTGTTCTAAATTCTTCTTTTGATGGTTTCTTTAAAATTGTCCACACTCTTCTGCATTGAGCAAAGAATGATTTTATCTTTTCCATATTATCTTTGAGATTAAGGCGTTTAAAAAACTATTCTCCGATGAAATTAATTCCTAATTCGCTTCCTAAAGATGTATTATCTCCTTTTGTTTTATAGTCTGAACTTGCTCCGACTATTTGTGGGCTCTTTACTCCTGTTACAATAAGAAGAACTTTGATATTCTTCTCCATGTCTGGAGATATTTTTGCTCCTGAAATTATTTTAGCATCTGGAGCAACTTTTGAGCTTACTTTTTCCATTACCTTTCTGTATTCATCTAATGACATATCTGGGCCCCCAATAATATTTACTAGAGCTCCTTTTGCTGATTCTATATTTACATCTAGGAGAGGATTATGAATCGCTCTTTCAACAGCTTCTACTGCCCTATCGTGAGTACTATCTGATTCTCCAATTCCTATTAATGAAACTCCACCATTAGACATTACTGCCTTTACGTCTGCAAAATCAAGATTTACAAGACCTGCCGATGTTATTAATTCAGCAATACCTTTTACCGCATTTGTTAAAATCTCATCGGCTACTTTGAAGGCTGTCTGAATAGGTAATTCTGGAGCTAATTCAAGAAGTTTATCGTTAGGAACTACAATTAATGTATCTGCTATTTGTTCTAGTCTTTCTAAACCATACTGAGCGTTTTCAATTCTTTTCTGGCCTTCAACAGTAAATGGCAATGTTACAACCCCTATAACCAGGGCCCCTGCTTTTTTAGCAATCTCTGCAACTACTGGAGCTGAACCTGTTCCTGTTCCTCCACCTAACCCGCATGTAATGAAAACTAAATCAGAATTTGAAAGTCTCTTTTTAATTTCTGATTCTGATTCTTTAGCAGCTTCCTCTCCTATTTTAGGATCACTTCCTGCTCCTAATCCACCCGTTAATTCGCGTCCAATAAGTATTTTTACGTCGGCATTTGTATATAATAAGTCTTGAGCGTCTGTATTTATTGCCATTACTTCGCAACCTTTAATTCCAATTTCCCTCATTCTAGAAACTGAATTTCCTCCTCCACCTCCACAACCAATTACTTTTACGCGAGCACCTTGTCTTTTTATTAATTGTTCTAATTCTTTATCTATAGAAGATACAGTCTTCAATTCTTCAGAATTATCGAAATCATTCACCATATTTTAGCAAATCGCACTTAATTTATAAGTATTGTTATGTTCAAAGGTTTATTGCTGTTCTTTCTCTATTTTTTCCTGCTTTACTTCTTCGAAAAATACCTCTTTTCCTAGAAACTCCTTGAATTTGTCTTGTGCTTGCTTTACAAAGCTTTCGAGTATTTTAGGGCCTCTTATTGTTACTTTCTCATTTTCAACAGATATTTCAGGAACATATCTGAATACAAGTTTGCAGACTGTTTCTGCTCTTTCTTTCAAGTCATTTACAAGCCTTGAAACGCTGAATTTGTAAGTAATGTCTTTTCCAGATAAAGGATTATTGAAATCTGTAATAACGCGAGCTCCGGATATAGTTATCACTTTAGCTAATTGATTGTCGAATACGAAGGACATTCCAGGTCTTGGGTTTAATTTTTGCTCATGAAATACCTTAAGAGGAATTATTCTTACTAAATCTGTTCTTCTTGAACCGAAGGCATCTTTAGGAGAAATAGTAACTTCATAATGTTTGTTTATTTCCTTTCCTTCAAGAAAATTATCGAATCCTTTTACAATCATTCTTTGGCCAACTATAACTAATGTTTTCTCTGGCTCAGCTTTTTCATTAACTTGTTTCAAATCATCAGAAATATTAGAGTCGAATACTTTTCCTTCTACAAGACCTGTGAATTTTAGTTCTACAAAGTCTCCTTTCCTTATAATATGATTATTCTCCATTGTCTGATAGTTAAAGACAAGCTTTAAAAAACTTTCATTTCTATACTTAGTAACAGCCTAGAGAGAAAGTTTATAAATGCTCTTTGGAAAAAACAAATATGGTATTAAAATTAATCAACGCTACATCTGCTAAACCAGGTACAACTGTTCTATGGGATGGAGTGGCTTGTGTTGTAAGATCTAATGATCAAAGTAAAACTGGAAAACATGGGAGTATGAAATGTAGAATGGAAGTTGTTGGTATATTCGACCATAAAAAAAGAATAGGGGTATTACCTGGAAGCGAATCAATGGAAGTTCCTAGTGTTGAGAAAAAGAAAGCTCAAGTATTAAGTGTTGAAGGTGAAATGGTAAGCGTAATGGATTTAGAAAACTTTGAAACTCTTAGTTTACCTTATGATGATGAATTGAAGGGTCAGCTAGCTACAGAACAACAAGTAGAATACTGGGATGTTGAAGGTAAGAGAGTTGTAATGAGGATAATGAACTAATGGGAACAAAACTGCCTGCTGCTCAACAAAGATTATTCAGAAACATGTTTGTTTGTAAGAACTGCAATCAAAAAATGAGATCTGAAGCTCTAAAGGTAATTTCTAAGACCATCAAATGCAGAAACTGTGGTAAACACAACTTCAGAACTCTGCGCATGAAGAAGACTAAATAATGAGGAATAAATGGCTAGCTTTATAGTATACGATCTGATATTTTTAATACTGTTTGGTCTTTTTGCGATTTACATTTTTAGAAAAGATAGGGCAAGTTTCAAGAGACAAGGGTGGATGTTTCTCTATCACACTAAGGTCGGGATAAGATTAATGCGGTGGGGAGCTGACAAGTTTGGATCTATATTAAGACCTTTAAGTTATATTGTAATTGCATCTGGATATTTTTTGATGATTAGCATTATGTGGCTAATCACAAAAACAGTTTGGACTTATGTTACATTACCAATCCCTGATCAATTAAGAAATTTGCCTCCGATAGCTCCGCTTATTCCTTATTTCCCTGCGTTGTTTAATTTAGAATCTATATTCCCTCCATTATACTTCACTTATTTCTTAGTTGCTATTGCAATAATTACAATATCGCATGAATTTGCTCACGGATTATTTGCTAAATTATGGAAAATAAAAGTTAAAACAACGGGATTAGCTTTCTTTGGTCCTTTCTTTGGAGCTTTTGTAGAGCCTGATGAAAAGAAAATGGCCGCTGCTCCTAAAAAACATCAATTATCGATACTTGCTGCTGGAACATTTGCTAATATAGTAATGTTTGTATTATTTGGTTTGATACTTTGGGGATTCTTCTCTTTAAGCTTTGAACCAAACGGGGTAGTAATTGGAGGATATAGTCAGGCAGTCATAAATGTCTCGGACATAGTTAAGGTTGGAGATTATCATGTAATAGAAGCATCATTTATACCTTCTTTGGCAAGTGCTGGACTGAATAAGATAACTACAATAAATGGCAATACATATTATGCTTCTAATAATACTCTTACTCCTCAAATAATTGAGAACTATCCTAGATTAATTGTATTTGATGATGCTCCTGCAATAAAGAATAATATTACTGGAGCAATTGTATCTGTTAACGGAGTGGATGTTAATACCAGGGAAGACTTATCGAGAGTGTTATCTGATCTTGAACCTGGCCAGAATGTTGAAATAATAACTTTAGACAAACAGAAAAATACCCATAATTATCAAATTACTCTTGATGAAAGAAATGGAAATGCTTTCATCGGAATTGCATTTTATAATCTTCAAGGAGAAGGATTCAGAGCATTTATGGCAAAATCAATTGCTAAAATAAAAGACCCTAATGTTTACTATACGGCTACATGGGATGGAGACTTTGCTCAGTTCGTATATGATATGATATGGTGGGTTGTAATGATTAACATCTTAGTTGCTTTAATGAATATGCTTCCTGTGTCAATACTTGATGGAGGAAGATTCTTCTATATTACATTATTAGGAATTACAGGAAGTCAGAAAATATCAATGAAAATATACAGATTCATTGGATGGTTCATATTAGCATTACTAGCATTAATGATGGGTAAGTGGTTTGTTAATCTAATATAATTTGCACAAACCACTTAATTTTATAACTTATATTATGCAATTCATCTTATGGTTCTTGATGATTTCTCTCAAGTTGATTTACCTAGAAGAATGTTAAGAGGTAGAGTCCTGGATTGTTTGGAAGATTAGCTCGTGTTGAAGAATTTCCATTAGTAGCTATAAGAAAATATGAAATTGGAGGATTATAATTTAATTAATAATTTGAACGCCTTCTTTTGTAAATACAACTAAACGTATTCCGACTGGAACGCTAAGCAATGCAGAGATTAGAGCCATATGTTCCTTACCTGTACCTGAAGCAATTGAGACATGAACATCGAACCCATCAAACTTTTTTCTCAATTTATTTACCATATCTTCTTTTAATTCAATAAGTGGCTTTGTTGTATCTACTACAACTATATCTGCTTCTTTAGGAGAAACATATTCATCTGAAGATTTTGATTTTACAAGAATTATTTTGCTCCATTCTCCCCTATTAATCAAGCCAGTTACTTGTCCCCAAGTTTCTTTATCGTCTCCTAAAAATGCAACAAGTTCCATTTTGTAACTTAATGCATTAAAAGATTAGATTTATAATGATTATGGTTATTCTATGAATATGGATTCAACTTATGCTGCTCGCCTACGCTCACAATACAAAAATGAGTTGAATAATATAAAAATCAAAGATTTTCAATTGTTAAATTTACAAAGAGGAGTAAATTAAACATGGCCAGAGATGTTCCCTTGCATGAGATAACTCTTAGAAAATATGAGAAACCTTATGATTCTTCAAAGAGAGAAATAATTAGAAAGATTTGTCTATCTCTAGGACTCTTGCAACCTGGAGATAGTAGAGATATTGTTGTTGATATTTTACTTGCTCTTGAGGAAGCTCGCAAAGACAAAAAGGAATTAACAAGTTTTGAAGTAAGAGATATTGTTACGCAATTAAGACAAAGCAATTCCCTTGAGAC
Source organism: Candidatus Pacearchaeota archaeon (assembly GCA_016866935.1). Classification (GTDB taxonomy): domain Archaea; phylum Nanobdellota; class Nanobdellia; order Pacearchaeales; family GW2011-AR1; genus SICU01. Next base: position 12,910 of record VGKS01000012.1, on the reverse strand, counting down.
AAAAGGAATTGCTGAAAGCAATATTCGCAGACAGTTAAAGAGATTAAGAGATATCATGCTTGTTGAAAAAAAGAACAATCTTTACAGAGTTGCGGAGTTTGCTCCATTGCATGATTTGTTTGAACATAAAATTGAGAAGTTTTTGATTCCTCAGACGATTAGTAGAATAAAAGAATATTTACAGGTTTTGGATAAAAGTTAATGCGCGGGCCGCGCAGTGGACTATATCGTCCAAGTGAATTAACGCAATACTTATAAACCCTCAAAAACAGGGATAAAAGTCATTAAACTACATCTTTGACATACTCAAACTTCTGAGTGTTGAAGCAGACTGTAGAAGACACAAAACAAAATGGATTTGAAAGAAGCATTGAAACAATTGAGAAGCGAGGAAGAACGCAAGTTTGATCAAACTATAGATTTAATTGTAAATCTAAAGGGAATGGACTTTAGAAAGACAAACTTATCATTTGTGGTTAATGTTCCAAACAAATTCAAAGACAAAACAGTATGTGCATTCTTACCTGAAAAGAGCGACTTAGTTCCTACAGTTACAAAACCTGAATTTGCTAAGTTTGCAACTGATAAAAAGGCTTTAAAGAAAATTGTAAAGAAATATGACTTTTTCATTGCTCATGGTTCGCTGATGCCCTCAGTAGCTAGTACATTCGGTAAGGTTCTTGGGCCTACAGGAAAAATGCCAACTCCTGCATTAGGAGTTATGATGAAAGAAGGAGCAGAAGAAGTAAAGAACATGCTTTCTAAAATTGCTAAATCTGCTAAAATAAGAGTTAAAGATGCAAGCATAAAAATTGCGGTTGGAAAAGTAAGCATGACTGATGATAAGATAATAGAAAATGCTAAAAATGTTTATGAAGGAATTGTTCAAGCTTTACCATTGAAGACAGATAATGTAAGAAAAGCCCTTGTTAAATTAACAATGAGCAAGCCTGTTGAGGTGCAGATTAAATAATATGGCTAAAAATTCTAAAGAGAAACCAGTTACGGTTGTATCTGAAGCAAAGAAGCAGACGGTAAAAGATCTTGCTCATTTAATGTCTAGAAATAGAACAGTTATGATTGCTTCTTCTAGAGGATTACCTGGAAGACAATTTAACGAGATAAAGAAGAAACTTAGAGGTCTTGCAGAATTAAGAGTTGCTAAGAAAAGTGCTTTGACTAAGTCACTTGAGGCAACTGGAAAAGGGAGCATTCAGAATCTGAGGCAAAACATTGATGCAGATATAGTTCTATTATTTTCAGACACAGAGCCATTTGAATTATCTAGCATACTAATGGACTTCCAAAGCTCTAGAAGAGCTAAGACTGGAGATATTGCTCCTAATGATATTGAAGTTGAGCCTGGTCCAACAGATTTAGTTGCTGGTCCTGCAATTTCAGAATTATCTGGAGTTGGATTGAAAGTTAAAGTAACTGATGGAAAGTTGGAAATTATTAAGGGAGCTATTGTTGCTAAACAAGGAGAGCCTATCAAGGCAAATGTTGCCTCAGTTCTTTCTAAGTTGAATGTAAGTCCAATGAAAGTTGGTTTCATACCTGTTGTTGCTTATGATTCTAAAGAAGACAAAGTATATTCAAACCTATTTATTGACAAGGTTGGAACTCTTGAGTCTTTGAGAGAATGCATTACAAAGGCATTGGGATTTGCTATTAACATCAAATTCCCTGATCCTAAGACAGTTGGATACTTTATTGCTAAGGCTGGAAGAGAAGAGAAAGCTATTGAACGCTTATTAATTGCAAAGGAGGGTCAATAATGGAATACATCTACGGAGCTTTGTTATTACATAAGCTTGGACATGCTGTTACAGAAGAAAACTTGAAGAAAGTTATTCATGCTACAGGAAGCCAAGTTGATGAATCAAAGCTAAAAGCATTAATTGCTAGCTTGCATGGCGTTGACATAAGCGCTGAACTTGCTAATGCGAATGTTGCTGTAGCTGCACCTTCTGCTGGCGCTGCATCTAGTGCACCTGCTAAGGAAGAGAAGAAAGAAGAGAAACCTTCTGAATCTGCAGCTGGACTAGCAAGCTTATTCGGTTAAATTTTTTATTTTAATTTAGTTAGCCGAATAACAAAAGTGTTAGTAAGACCAACATTGCGTTTTAGAGGGTTAGTCTTACTGATAGAATTAGAGGTTTAATTATGAGATATAATGTTTGATACCTCGACAAGTTCTCCTTCAGCAATAACTTTGTGAGAAGAAACATATTTTTCGTGCCCATGAAGAACAAATTGCGCGTCTTCTCTTTTTGAAAGTTTCTCAATTGCTTTGTCTCTGGCTTCTTTACTTTCCCAATCTGCCATTGCATACATAACCTTAGGATTTTTAAGACTTCTAAAGAGTTTTGTCCCACGCGCTCCCTTTTGCATTTGGATAATATCGCTTCCTTTCTTCCAATAAATCATAAATTCTTTTTCTTGATTCTTTTTCGGATGATGCTCAAAAATTACCCTATACATATTTTATTAAGATTGCATTGGTTAATTAAGATTTCCTTATTTGACTCCAGATTCAGTTATCTTTAAATAAGGTTGAGAAGGATTTATTATTGAGCCGACATGGCACAATGGTACTGCGCTGGTCTTGAGAACCAGTTTCCTTCGGGATATCCCGGTTCGATTCCGGGTGTCGGCGTTTTTTAATTAATTATAAATATAACACTTTTCTTTGAAAAATATGGAATGGGTTGTTTCTCCAAAAAGAAAACATGTCTATGAAGCTCTTGGTTGTATAGGTAATAAAAGGATAGAAATGAATTTAGCTGATGGAGCTAAAGTTTATTCTTCTTCAAGAAATAAGTTTTATACTGTAAATTTTGACTTAAAGAATAATGCTATTATGTGTAATGATAATACTTCTTACTACACAGATACTTTGAGTTATCCTTGCATAGCTTTACCTTTGAATAAAGGAGTCATTAGTTATAACCCATTGTTTGCTTAATGGCTCAAAGGAATAAAATGGAAAGATATTAATCAAAAGTTCAAGAACGATTATTCTAAAACTGAAGAATATGTGGGAGAATTAATTAGAGAAAGAGATTTATCATTTGACGATTTTAATAAAGAAGTAGATAAAATAAATGATCAGTTATTCAAACTTAAGATTAAAATGTTATGTAATAAAGTAAAACCTCCTACGGGATATTAATCTCCGAATAATCTTGAAAAGAAACCTTTCTTCTTTTCAACTTCAGGCATAATAGGTTCTATTCTGGGAGCAGGTACTTGAGATTGAAGCTTTCTTACTTCCATTGCAGATTCGTGAGCTAACTCTCTTTCCGCTTGAACAAATGCTTTTTCTACTTCTGATCTGGAAGTACCTTGTTTTACGAGCATCCACTTGAGGGATTCTTTGTTATAACCCTTTATCAGATTCCTTTTTATGTAATTTACAGTATTTGATAGGTAAGTTTCGTCTTTCTTCATGTTAATTTTTATTATTTTATCTATAAAAATATTATGTCACTTCTGTAATATCTATTGAATGACAATAGGTCTCTGTTTATTGAAAAATTTTATAGATTCATTCAGTTTTGGTTTTGATTCGGAGAATATGGTTACCAGCTTATCTCCCTTAGATATCCTTTGACCTATATGTTTGTGAAGATATATCCCAGACGCTTTGTCTACCGGGCAACCAGCTATTCTAGCGAGATAGTTTATATTTTGGTTATTTATTTTTTGAATTATTCCTGAATGGCTTGATAAAATTATATGGTGGAATTTTGCTTCTGGAAGCCATGTTTTAGCATCTCCGCCTTGAGCAGAGATTATTTCAGAGAATTTTTTGTATGCTTGTCCGGAGTAAAGAATTTCTTTTGCTTTAAGTATACCTTTTCCTTTCTTTGCTTTTCCTACCATTTCTATTATATTTCCAGCAAGAAGAAGAGCTTTTTCTTCTAAATCTTTAGGAGGGTCGTCTTGTTTTAAAACTCTTAAAACCTCTTTCATTTCCAATATTGGGCCTATTCCATTGCCTATTGGTTCATTGCCTGTAGTCATTATTGTCTTTACTTTAAGTCCGAGTTTGCTTCCAATGGTAGAAAATAATCTTGCTAATTTTTCTCCTCTCTCTTTAGATACCTTAGCACCTTCTCCATAAGGAATATCTATCAAAACATGAGTACTTCCTACTGAAATTTTCTTTGCTAATATTGAAGCTATTAATTGTGCTTCAGGATCTACACGAAGTATTTTTTCTACTCTAATTAACTTATCATCTGCAGGAGCTAGACCTAAAGAACCACCCCAGACTAAACAAGCACCTGTTTTCTTTACCACTTTCTTTAAATCATTTATAGATAAGTTAACTGGAGCCATAGACTCTATAGTATCTGCTGTTCCAGCTGCTGAAATGATTGCTCTAGATGATGTTTTAGGCATTATTATTCCTAGAGATGCACATATTGATACAACAATAGGAGTCGTTCTATTTCCAGGTATACCTCCTATACAATGTTTATCTGCAACTATCTTATAATTCCAGGATATTGTGTTTCCAGTATTTACTATTGCTTTTGTTAAATTTATTGTCTCTTCTAAAGAAGGATTGCAATGAACCATTGTTGAGATAAAATATGCTATTTCTGCTTCGGTTAAAAGATTGTTTACTATATCAGACATTATTTTCTCTAATTCTTTGAGAGTATATTCTTTGCAACCTTTCTGATTTTGTAATATGAATGAACTTTCAGCAATTTCCGATGGAAGAATTTCAACAAACCCTTTTGTATGTTTCATTGACGAAGCAAGCTCTTCAGACATTGCAGCTTCATCTTTTTTTATAAAGCTTTGAACTAAGTCTGCAACTGCAACAAATGTATCCCTATTTCTTTTTATTGCCACTCTGTCCCCTGTATGAATCCCCATCTTATTAGCAGCAGATTCGTGTAAGAATATTACTGGTTTTCCAGCAGAGATTTTTAGAACTCTTAATTTCAGTCTCATCTAACATTTAGATTGAAGATGTTTAAAAATTATTCCGCTGGGGAGAACATATCTGAAAGGGTCCCATCCTTGTATGCTTTTAGGAATAATATTAAGTATGCAAGTATCAGAGGTCCGAGAATAAGACCTATAATATTGAATACAAATAAACCGCCAATCATACCTACTAAAACTACTACTGAAGAAACTCCTGCTTTTCTTGATACTATGTAGGGTCTAAGTATATTATCTATGGTAGAAACAAAGAATCCACAATAGACTGCGAATGCTAGAGCAATTCCCACATTTCCAGATACCATCATAGTTATCGTGATAGGTATCCATATGAACCACGGACCTATCATTGGAAGCATAGATGCAAATATACCAAGTACTGTTAATGTTAGGGCTTTAGGAACTCCAAATATAAGTAATCCAAGACCTAGAGCAAGACCCTGTATAACTCCCACCACAATATACCCGTAAATAATAGATGAAGTTATATCTCTAAACCTTGTTACTAGAACAGCTTCTTTGTCTTTTCTGAAAGGAGATATTCCTGCAACAAATTCTTTGAGACTTTCTTGATCTCTTAAAGCAAAGAAGAATACAAACAGAATAACTGCTAAGTTTAGAAGAACTGTGGGAAGAATCTGAAGAAGACCTACAAAGTAATCAAATATAGTGGAAGCTAAATTACCTGTAAATTGAATAATTATGGTTGTTATTTTTTCGTTGAATTCTGGAGTTGAAGAAGAAAATATTCTAGAAACAATTTGAGAATAGTCTATATTCTGACTCAAATTAAACAGGTCAAAAATCTGTTGGACTATCAATGGAATAGTAAACCATAAAGGAACTATGATTATTATAAGAACTAAGGCACACATTATTGTAGCTGAAATGTTGCGAGCATGGGTTGTTCTGTAAACTATTTTATGAAGAGGAGAAAAGATATAGGCTAAAATCAATCCTCCGAATATAGAAAGTACAATTGGTTTTATAATCAGAAAAGTTGCAATCGCTAAAATTAGAAGAACTGCATATACAAAAATACGTCTGATGTCTTTATTTGATAAGGCCATGCTTTTCCGACGGTTTTTCTATATATAAATTTTTTTAAGACTTCAGATTGGATTGTAAAGTGTTTTTGAAAAATTTATAAAGGAAGTTTTACAGAGTTATTCATGGATTTTTTCATTCACAAGCTATGTTCTGGAAAAACAGATGAGCTTGCACATTTACAGTTTGAGAAATATAGTAGAGGATTATTCAAGAATAAGGCGATAGTTCAAGCTAAGAATTCTAAAGGAAATTATTCTTTTGTTACAACGAGTGAGTATGCCTCAGAATTTGTAAGAACCTGCGCTGAAGAACTTGGAGGTGAGAGGGCTAAAGTTGAAGGAGTAATAATCTCTACAAAGTCTCTTCCGGAGAACATCAAATATGGAAATATAAGCCAATTTATGGGTGTAAAGAAATATTCAATATCTGGAGAAATGACTGGAAGTGAGATTATTTCAATTTGCGATGCTGTACCAAGAGCTTTCATTGCATTATCATTCTCCACAAATAAAAGCGAATTAAAGATAAAACCTAAAGCTCCCAAGTCTGCTAAACCTGGAAGTTCATCCGAAGATGGTCCTAAAGTTGATTTTTGTAAACTAAAAACTACAAATCCTGAATTCGCTAAGAAATTATTTTTTGAAGTACACGATTTCAAGAAAGCAGAGGCAAGACATGATTTTGATATTAAAGATATTGAACTTCCTAAGGATGAAAAAGATCCTGTAAAAATGAGAAAAAGAGCAATAAGAAAAGGAAAGATAATTAGAAAGTTGATTATTGATGAAAAAGAAGATGTAAAAGAATATGATTTTGTCGCTTGAATGAGATATTTATATATATGATTAATTTGCTTTCTTGGGAGGTTTTATGAATCATAAAAGTTTATTGACTGGAAACCGCGTCCTTCTTGGACTGGTTATGCTTGTCCATGGTTTAATGACTCTTTTTGTAATGGGTTCCGATGCTATTGCTGGAATGCTTTCAGAAATTGCTTTGTTTTCTTGGGCTCCTGTCTTTTGGGCTTGGGTTTTGATACTATCCGAAGTTGTATTCGGCATAGCGATTTTAGCTAGCTGGAGACTAAAATATACAGTTTGGCCGCCTGTAGTAATAATGGTTGTTGCAGCATTTACTGTATCCATAAAATGGCAGAATACCTATGGGATTATTCATCCACTTTTTGCACAAAGTGACTGGCCTGGATTCCTAATGCACTTAGCACTAGCATCAAACTATTTGTTGCTAAAGCACAGTAAATAATTAGGAAATTATTTTGTTTTATTTTTTTGTAAGGAGTCGCCTTTAAAAGATCTTGGAAGATAAGTTTATAAAGGATAAATTTAGAATTCTAACGTAGAAGTTGAACAAATGCAAGACGGTTGCTAACGTCAAGCATTGATCGGGAAGAGTTGCTCCATAAACACAATGGAACATGAAAATTTCAAGACCAAGATATGGAAGTCTGCAGTTTTGGCCACGTAAAAGGGCCGAACACTTTTTACCTAGTGTTAACTGGGATGCGATAAAGGGAGAGGGTTTCTTAGGATTTATATCATACAAGGCTGGAATGGCTACTGCAATCGTTAAAGATTCTACTCCTAAGTCTATGACTTTAGGGAAGAAGATGGCTGTTCCGGTAACATTCCTTGAAATGCCTCCTATGAGAATCTATTCTGTTAGATTTTACAAAGATGGAAAAGTAATGACTGAAGTTATTGTTTCAAATGATAGGGAATTGAAGAGAGTTGTTAAAGTTGCTAAGAATCCTTCAAAGAATCTTGATAGCGTAAAAGACTTTGATGATATAAGAGCGATACTTTATTCTATGCCTAAATCAGCAGGAATAAAGAAAACACCAGACATGGCAGAGATAGGAATTGGCGGAAAAGATAAGCTTAATTTTGTTAAAAATTACATTGGAAAAGATATTAATGTTTCTGATTTGAAAGGTGATTTGTTTGATGTTAGAGGATTAACTAAGGGTAAGGGGTTGTCCGGTCCAGTTCATAGATTTGGAATAAGTTTGAAGCAACACAAATCCGAAAAAGGAGTTAGAAAACCTGGTAGCTTGGGTCCATGGCACCCAGCAAGAGTTATATTCAGAGTTCCATTATCCGGACAGTTAGGTATGTTTTCTCGCCCCCATTACAATCTTAAAGTTTTGGCTTCATCTTCAATATCTTCTGACAAAGTAAAATTAAAACCATTCAAAAATTATGGGAATATAAAGACAAATTATCTTGTTCTTCATGGAAGCGTTCAGGGTCCTGCTAAGAGACAAGTTTTATTGACTGCTCCATTAAGACCTTCTTTGAAACAAACTAGAAAAAAACTTGAAATGATTGAGGTGCACATATGAAAATAAATGGAGAAAATTTGACAATATGAAAATCACTATTTTCAATAATCAAATTTCCAACTGCTCACCTTCGTTCGCAATACATGGAGGAAATTTAACACTATGAAAACCACATCATACGATTTGAAGAATCAAAAAAATTCAGAAGTTAATTTACCTAGTATTTTCTCTACAAAAGTAAGAGAGGATATTGCTTTGAAATATTACGAAGCCGATAAGGAATTCCATCCTTATGCTCCTTCTCCTTTAGCTGGAAGAAAACATTCTGCTTCTGGTACAATAAGTCACAGAAGACATGAATGGAAAGGACATTACGGTAAAGGTATCGCGAGAGTTCCAAGAAAAGCAATGTGGAGAAGAGGAACTCAATTCTATTGGGTAGGTGCTGAAGTTAATCAGGCAAGGGGTGGAAGAGCGGTTCATACTCCTAAAATATACTACAGACCTAGAAAGATTAATGAGAATGAAATGAGAATTGCTATGCATTCTGCTATTGCATCTACTGCTAGGAAAGAATTCGTTACAAAGAGATATACAAGATTGAATGATTTTGCAGGACAAATTCCTTTCGTTATATCTAATGCTGAAAAAATGAAGACAAAACAATTGATAGAAATATTAAAGAAAATGCTTGGGGAAAACTATGATGTTGCTCTTCAAGTTAAAAATGTAAGAAGTGGAAAGGGAAAAATGAGGAACAGAAAATACAAATCAAATGCAGGATTATTATTTGTAAAAGCTAAGAATGAAAAAATTTCCTTAAATGGTGTTGACGTAGTTAATGCTCAAGACTTGAAAATTGCAGACTTATTCCCACTTGGAAGACTTACTTTATATACTGAAAAATCGCTAACGGAGTTAAAATAATATGTTAAAACCAATAACCTCTGAAAAAGCAGTAAAATTAATAGACTTAGAGAATACTTTATTATTTGAAACAGACAGAAGAGAAACAAAGGATGCAATAGCAAAAGAAGTTTCTAATATATTCAGCGTTAAAGTTGAAAAAGTAAGAACGTTAACTCGCGGAAACAAAAAGTACGCGTATGTTAAATTAGCTAAACAAAACCCGGCAATTGATGTCGCGACTAAACTAGGAATGATATAATGGGTAAGAGAATTATTTCACAGGCAAGGGGTAAGGGAAGTTTATCTTACCAAGCAAAGAAGAGTGCATTCATTTACAGAATTGGATATCCAATAGGAAATGGAAAAGCAGAGGTTATCAAATTATTACATTCTGCCGCTCACTCTGCTCCTTTAATCAAACTTAAGCTTGGAAATAGCATATTCTTCAACTTGGCATTTGATGGGGTAATCAGAGGGCAAAGCATTGTTATTGGGGGAAACGAGAATGTGCAAGGAAACATTATTGCTTTGAAAGATATTCCTATAGCAACGAAAATTTACAATATTGAACTTAACCCCGGAGATGGCGGAAAAATGATAAGAACTAGCGGAAGTAGCGCTCAACTTTACAAGAGATATGATGATGGAAAAATAGGGGTATTAATGCCTAATAGAAATGAATTAAAACTTGATGGGGAATGCAGAGCAACTATAGGAACTGTTGCTGGAGATGGAAGAAAACAGAAACCATTCATGAAAGCTGGAGCAGTACACTATAGAGCTAAGGCTAGAAACAAATTATGGCCTAGAACTTCTGCTCTTAAGACTAACGCTGTAGATCACCCATTCGGTTCAGGAAGAGGAAAGAGACCTAAATCCAAGACTGCTAAGAGAAATGCTCCCCCAGGAAGAAGAGTAGGTCACTTAGCTCCAAGAAGAACTGGAAGGAAGAAGAGATAAAATGGCAAAAGAAATAGTGGCACTTAAGAGAGAAAAGAAGTTCTGTGGTCTTAACATAGAACAACTTAAAGCGTTATCTTTGAAAGATGCAAGCGAATATATGCCTGCAAGAAGCAGACGTTCGGTAGCTAGACATCCTGAAATAATTGAAAGATTCATTAAATCAGCTGAAGAAAAGATATCAAGAAAGAAAAAAGTAAGAACACATTTAAGAGACTTAATTATAGTTCCTAAAATGGTTGGAATGAACATTCAAATTTATAATGGAAAATCATTCGAAGATATTCCAATAGACATTGAAATGATTGGTCACAGACTTGGGGAGTTTGCATTGACAAGACAGAAAGTAAATCACTCTGCTGCTGGTATAGGAGCAACAAGAGGAAGTAAGGCGGCTAAGAAGTAAAATGAATGAAACAAAAAAAACAACAATGAAAGAAGAAAAACCAAACCATACTACTAAGCCCGTGGAACATAAGCATGAACATAAGGAAGGAGAAAAACATGATCACGCTCATGAACATAAAGAGTCAGAGAAACATACTCATACGCATGATGAGAAAGCTCATTCTCATGAAAACAAAGAAACTAAGACAGCAATATCTAAACCTGAAGTTAAGAAGCCTAAGAAAGACCATGCTATTGCTAGAAATGAAGGAGTTCATATTTCAAAGAGACATGGAATGTACATATGTTCATTCATTAAAGGGAAGACTATAGATTCTGCAATTAAAGAACTTGAGGAAGTAATAATTCTCAAGAGGGCTATTCCTTTCAAAGGAGAAATACCTCATAGAAAGGGTGATATGATGTCTGGTCGTTACCCTGTGGCCGCATCAAAGATATTTATCCCTATGCTTAAGAACTTAAAGGGTGCTGTTTTGTACAACGGTATGGACATCACAAAGACAAGAATATCATCTGCATTCACTAACTTCTCTCCTAGACCTCAAAGAAGAGGCGGAACAAAGGGAAAGAGAGCTTCCGTAACTATTGAAGCACGCGAAATTGGAGGAAAGAAATAATGATGAAAATTGATATTTTCAGCAGTTTAATTTTAGAGAGTTCACCTTCGTTCACATCAGGAGGAAGAAATTAAACATGGAAGAGAAAAAGTTTGTAAAGTTCAAACAAGATGAACTTGGAATTAAAGAATATGTTAAACATTCTTTAGGAAAGGGAAGAATTAGCGACGTTTCAATTGAATACACACCAATTGGAGAAAAAATAATTATTGCAACAAACAGACCAGGTCTTATTATTGGAAAGAAAGGAGAGAAAATAGAAGAGCTGACAACAGTTTTGAGAAAGAGATTTAATCTTGACAACCCTCACATTGATATTAAGGAAATATCTAGTGAAGCTCTTGATGCACAACTTGTAGCTGACTCTATCGCTATACAACTTGAAAGAAAAGGATCTTTGAAATTTAAAATAATTGCTTACAAGGCTCTTGATAGCATAATGAAAGCTGGAGCTCTTGGAGTTGAATTAGCATTATCTGGAAAACTTCCAAGTGAAAGAGCTAAGACATGGAGATTCCAACAAGGATATCTTAAGAAAACTGGAGATCCTTCAAAAGTAGTTGAAAAGGCTATGGCTCAGGCAAGAACTCAAATGGGAGTTATTGGAATAAAAGTAAGTATACTTCCTCCAAATGCACACATACATGACCAAATTAAAGTTAATGATGCTTTGATGAATGTAATTAATCAAAATAAAAGTGCTATTGATGAAAAGCCAGTTAAGAAAACAAGAAAGAAGAAGGAGGCTAGTAATTAATGGCGGTCGTAAAGGCAAAGGATGCTAGCAAAATGGATCAGAAAGCTAGAAATGAAAAGATGAAAGAATTGAAATTAGAATTAATGAAGTCTCAAGCAGGGGCTCAGAAATCTAGCGGTAAAACCAAAGAGATAAAAAGGGCTATTGCACGCTTACTCACATTCAACTCAGCCAACAAGGCTAAGGAGAAAAACAAGTAAATGGAAATAGACCCAAGAACAGGACTACCAATAGCTGGAATCTCTTGGGAAGACTTGGCTAAAGGCCAACAGAAGATAAAGATAGCGACTGAAAAACGTCGTTATGGCAAGGTTATAACCCTTGTCTCAGGCTTTGACAAAGGCATTGATTTAAAAGCCACCGCAAAGGCATTAAAGGAAGGATTAGCCTGTGGAGGAACAATAAAAGATCAAGTCATTGAACTTCAAGGCGATCACAAAAGACAAGCCAGAGTAATACTCGTGAAAATCGGATTCTCTGACGAGTCAATTGAGGACTAATATGACAAAGACACAAAAAACAGAACAAAAGATTGAGAAGAAAACACCAGATGTAGTTGGAACTCGCGGAAGAACATTTGAAGGAACAGTTGTAAAGAAATTCGATAGAAGAGCTGTTATTGAATTTGATAGAACTGTAAAGATAGCAAAATATGAAAGATTCATGAGAAAGACTACAAGAATACATTCAAGAATTCCTGCTGGAATGAATGTTAACATCGGAGATTATGTTAAAGTTCAGGAATGCAGACCTCTTAGTAAAATGATTCATTCAGTTGTTATTGAAATAATGAGGCCGGTAAATGCAGGGGCGAAACAATGAAAGCTGTACCTGCAAGAGTAACAAGAGGATTGAATATTGGAAGTGTTGTAAACGCATCAGATAATAGTGGAGCAAGATTAGTTAGAATCGTTGGAGTTAAGAAAGGAAAGACAGGAA
>VGKS01000011.1 GCA_016866935.1 Candidatus Pacearchaeota archaeon | reverse complement strand
TTTTTTTCTATGATGTTTTGGTTTGTTAATTCTTATCAAAATGGATCGGCTTTTTGGGAAGACTTTTATGCTAAGGAAATATCAAGAGTGATAAATAATGCACAAGCTGGGATGGAACTTAAGATTGACGTTACTCCTTTAGCCGTTACAGCATTTAAGAATGGAAAACCAATAAATGATATTATTTCAATAGATAATGTAAATAATAAAGTTTCTGTAAGTTCTAGAAGAAATGGGGGGACTAGTTTTGGTTTTTTTAATGATGTAGATATAGTTGATTTTTATGTTGAAACACCTTCTGGGAGTGCCGAATCAACTCAATTTATTTTTAAGGTTAAGGAGAGGGGTAAAAAATGATTTGGATAAAGAAGATGAATCTTAATAGAAACGGAGAAATTGGAACAGGTATGTTATATTTTGTTTTTTTCTTTATGCTTGCTTTAATATTGGCAGGAATTTATGGAGGGTTAATTGCATTTTTTGGAAAGGGATATGACTACCGAAGAACAGAATCTAATGATTTGTTTGATTCTGTTAAAGAATGTGTTGTTGCAAATAAGTTTTTTGATTCAAAAGAAGAAATACCCAAAGATACTTTTTTGGAAAAGTGTAAACTTGAGTTAAAGACTCTTGAGGATGGAGAGCATCTAGTTTACTTTAAGAATAGGAATGGTGTTGAATTATCTGTTGGAGTTAGTGATTTTAAGAATAGGTGTTTTCTAAATATTAAAGATAGGGCTAGAGCCTTTCCAAAATGTAAAACTTATGGAGAAGATTTGGATAAAAAAGATTACTTATTGGTTGGAAGTTCACAAAATTCAAGGAGGGTAGCATGAATAGAAAAGGGCAAATAGGTCAGATATTTACTAGTTTTCCTTCTCTTATTTTTGTTTTTGTAATAATGCTATTTTTTGTAATCATATCAGGGTTTATTGCCAAGGAACGCTCTGAAAGTTATAATTTAATGGAAGATTTCTTAGATGATTATATAGATTATAATGGAGAAATTGGTACGATAAAAGAATTAAGTGAAAAGAATTGTAAGCTTGGAAATTTTAAATATGAAGGATGGGATATTGAAACTTATAAAATAGATAACTCTTTTATGATTAGATTAGTAGGACATTTTAATGATAATTATGATGGTAACTTAATGGTTGTTGCTAATTATGTAAAAAATCCGGGTGTTGGAAAAGGTAGGGAGATATTATATATCGAGAAAGAGGGTTATAAGCCTAGTTATATTGTCATGGATAATTTTGAAGATATTTTGTTAAATTCAAAACAAGATAAAAATGTTAAATCTAAGACTCTTTGCAATAAGGCATTTTCTAATTCTTATGCTGGAACTTATTTGGTGATAAATGATTCGACGAGGTTATATGAATAAAAAAGGACACATTGGTACATTACTTTTAGTTTTTGGAGCTTTAGTTTTAGTTGTTTTTGCCTTATATTCTATGATTAGTTTTAATTCAGATTTATCTAAAAAGAAAGCAGAATTAAGAGCAATTTCTGATAAAAGTGAATCGACGCATAAGTTCACTTTGAAATTTGTTAGTGTTATGATTAATGATTCTTTAAACGAATCTCTATCTAAGGGGACAGTTTTTGGAAATAATGACTTTGAGGTAAAGTTTAATGAGTCTTTTAGAAAATTAGCTGATGCTAAAAGAGGGGGCGAAATTAACACAAATATTTACGCCAAGATTGCTTTGGGAGATTATTCTTTGGTTTTGAATGATGGAAAGTATCAGTTAATGATTTTTGATGTTTTCGAGAATTATAACTCTAACAATAATGAAGTTAGATACTCTTATTCTTTGAAAGTTATTTTTGATGAGAATAGGGTTTATTCTTTGGAAGAGTTTATGCGAAGTTGATTGAAATTGATATGCATAAACTTTCTCTACTAAGGAAAGTTTATAAAGAACTTTTATTATTGTAACTTAATGGTGATTGGAAACAGAAAGAAGGGAGATGTTACTATTTCTACAATTATATTGATAGTTTTAGGTTTGGCTGTGCTTGTTATGATGATTATTGGTTTTACTAAGGGATGGGATTTCTTATTTGGTGCTTTTGATAATGCTCCTAGCGATTTACAGACGCTTGCTAAAGCATGTGTTGTCTATGCCCAAGGTGGATTGAGTATTGACTTTTGTCAGCATAGATTAGTAGGTAAGGAACTTGTTAATTGTCAAGATAAGAGGTTTAAATCTGAACTTGATGGTTTGACTCCTCCTGGTTGTGATCCTAATTTGGATAAAATAGCTTGTAATAATCCTTCTTTGATTTCATCTTCAAAGAGAAATGATACGATGGTAGTTAATTCAACTGGTGATCTTGTTGGGTGTAAATCTTTCTCTAATCCTTGATTAATCTATAATGAATTGAATGTTAGGTTAATGCTTATCTTGTCATTATTTTTCTAGGAATTCTTTAATAGAATGATTTTAATATTCATCTGGTTTGTTATTGTTTAAGATGGTTTGGAATGAAAAAATTGTTTTTAGAGTTTTTATTATTTCTTTAATTTTTATTTTTCTAATTACTTGCTATTTTGTATTCTTTTCTTCAGGACAAGTTACTGAAAAAATCTTTGAGTCTATAGGTTTTGAGGATAGCGAATCTAGCGAAGATACTCCTGCTGTTCCATTGCCTGAAGATTCTTTATCTGGTGCTACTGGATTGGCTTCTGGTAATAGTGGGGGAAGTGGTGGAAGCGGAGGTTCTAGTGAAAATACTAATAATGGAGAAGGTGCTATTAATTTGAGGTTTTGCACATTTGATGCTTACCATGTTGTAACTGGAGATGTGCCATGTAGGTGTGGTTTTAGCGCTGTCTGTTATACTGAAGGCAGCAATTGCGACGCTAGTTTTAATAATGGTGAAGGATTCTGTTCTTAAGATGAATTCAAGAGGTTTTGATATCGCTATAACTACCATAATTTTGATAATTATAAGTTTAGCTGTATTGATTGGATTAATTTTTTTTGTAAAAAATGGTTTTAGATCCTTCCAGAGTACCACGGATCCTCTTCTTAAGACTCAAAGTTTAGAAGGAGCTAGACAAGCCTGTGAACTGGTTTGCAAAACTGAGAATGAAATAACATTTTGCTGTGAATCTATAACCATGGATAAAGAGGACTTATTTTGTACTAATTCTACTTTAGGAGTTAATTGTAATATTGATTGTTCTATAGTTAGTTGTACATAATTTTTTATAGTTATTTTGCTTTGCCTTTTTATGTCAGATGATTATGGCTTTGCAAGTAAACGCAAAAGTAAAAACGATAAACGTAAGCAGCGCGGATATAATAAGTATAAGCGTGGCGGGCAGTTTAGATCAAGGGAAGATGTTAAACAAGTTAATGTTCGCTAAGTATTTCTTCTAATATTTCTAGAGTATAGCTTAATAAAAGAGGACCCACTACTATTCCAGTTAGGCCTAAAAGGGGAACTCCTCCCATAACTCCAAGAAGCATTATTGCTGGATGTATGCCTGAATCTTTACCTGCTACTCTTGTTCTTAATATTGTATCTAGATAAATTGATGTGAATAGACCAAATACCAAGATTATTCCAGCAGATATGTAGTCTTGTTGGATTATCTTTATTATTAATGTAGGGACCCATACTACTGCAGGTCCTCCTGGAATAAATGCAAATAATCCTATTAATGCCGCTAAAATAAGATAGAAGTCAATTCCTGCAAGCCAAAATCCAAGGGCTGCTACTAACGATTGAATAAATGCTAGAAATAATGTTCCCTTTACTATTTTTTTAGTTGTGTTTGACATGTCTTTAATAACTTTATCTTTCTTTTCAAACGGAACATAATTTCTTATTCTACTGCATAATTTAGGCCAGCTTAGAAGAAGATAGTATATTATGAAAATCATTACAAATAAGGAGACTATTGATGTTGCTACAGATAGAGTTATTGATGATAGAGTGTTTATTCCAAAGCTAAAGAAATTGTTTGTTACATCTGACAAGTTTAAGTTATATTGCTTTATGATTTCTAGGTTTTCTATTTTAGATATTAGAAATGCTAGAGACCCTGATTGAATTGCCCTGTATATTTGGTTTATTACCTCTTTTATTAAGACAAATAATGGTAAGAATATAATTAGTATTGTGCCTGTAAGAGTTATTCCTGCTGCTAACCATGGTGGCATCTTTCTTTCTAATTTTCTATGGATTGGATAAATTAGATAGGTGGTTATGAAAGCGCCTATTATTGCAATGACATAGTCTTTTATTATTATGAATGACACAGTTACCAGGACAAGAAGAATTACTATTGGAAGATAGCGATGGATCCACTCTTTTCTCATTATAGATAATATAAACTAATAATTAATAAAGCTGTGTGTTTTTTTGCTTTTATGAACGAATATGTTTTCTTATATGTAATTGGGCTAGTTGCAGTAATATTTGCAGTTATTCAGGATTTAAGAACAAGAGAGATCGCAAATTGGCTTACATTCTCTCTTATTGCATTTGTTCTGTCTTATAGAGCGATTTATTCTATATATTCTAATGACTTCATGTTTTTTATATATGGTCTGGCTGGAGTATTCTTATTTGCATGTCTTGGCTATTTGTTTTATTATGCAAGGATTTTTGCTGGAGGAGATGCTAAACTTCTTTTTGGATTAGGAGGAATATTCCCTTACTCTTTTTTATTTGATTATATCTATTATGGAATTGGTTTCATATTATTGCTTTTCACTTTTGGTGTTCTTTATACTTTATTATACAGTGTATTTTTAATAAAAAGAAATTATTCTAGTTTTAAGAAGTCTTTCTTTGACCAAGTAGAGAAAAAGAAATATCTCTTTATAGTATCTTTTATTTTAGCTATTACAATTTATTCTAGTAGAAGCAACTATGATTCTGTTTTTATACCAAATTTATTCGCCGTCTTTATTTTATTATCTCCTTTTCTTTTTGCTTATGTAAAAGCTATTGAGAAATCTTGCATGATCCAGCTTATTTCTCCAGAGAATCTTACAGAAGGAGATTGGTTGGAAAGAGATGTTCGTATAAGTGGTAAAGTAATAAAAAAGAACTTTGCAGGATTGAACTTTGACGAGATACTTCTTTTAAGGAAGAATGGAAAGAAGGTCTTGATGAAAACAGGAGTTCCATTTGCACCCGCATTCCTTATTGCATTTATTGTCTTTTTATTTATATTAAGGTATTCTTCTTTTAAACTTTTTTAACTCTTCTTTTTTAGGTTCTTCTTTCTTGATCTCTATTTTCTCATCTTCTTTGTTTATTATTTCAATTATTTCGTTAAGTTCAGAGTCTAATTGATTACTTCTCTCGCTTTCTAAATTAAGCTCTTTATCGTAAATAGGGATTAGATTTATTATCACTTCTCCTAATTTTTTCTCAGGAATTATTTTCACCTCTTTTGCTTTTAATTTTGTAGATAGGTCCTTTGATACTTTATCTATAAGAATAG
This sequence comes from Candidatus Pacearchaeota archaeon, assembly GCA_016866935.1. Taxonomy (GTDB): domain Archaea; phylum Nanobdellota; class Nanobdellia; order Pacearchaeales; family GW2011-AR1; genus SICU01. The sequence continues at coordinate 22,997 of VGKS01000011.1, read as the reverse complement.
AAATGTTTTCAGGAATTTTATCTAGATTTGTTAATCTTTCTTTAGGGATTATTATTACATGTCCTTTTGAAATTGGTCTTATCTCTAATACTGCTAAAGCTTCTGAATTTTCATCTATTTTTTTGCTTGGTATTTTGCCAGAGACTATTTCTCTAAATATGTTAACTTGAGAGTCTTTTTGTTTCTCAAGCATTTCTTCTATTGCTTCGTCTGATAAATCATCTATTTGTTTCTCTGCTTCCTTTCTTTTATCTTCAGGTAATCTTTTTATTTGTTCATGCAATTGCTTCTTTAATGCAGATATTTGTTCTTTTGTTAGAGTCATACTACCAACCTTGGATTGTTATAATATTCAAGATATATATTATTTATGAATTCCTCTTTTTGTTAGAAATGAGGTTAACTTGGTTTTCTATTTTAGCCGAAAGCTCTTCTATAATCTTCTATTGTAACTGATGAAACATGAGGTACTTTTGAAAGCTCTTGCTCTACAAAGTCTGTTCCTTTTTCTTCTGGAAATGCCATTTTCAAAGTTAACGACTTCAGACCAAAAGCTACCGGTTTTTCTTCAAATGTAACTGCTTTTGCACCATTTGCTTCCATTTTGTGTTTGACAGTTTCCTTCATTTTGTTTAAGTCTACACTAGGAGACTCAGGCATTATTTTTACTATGATTACTGCTGTGTTTGGCATATTTGTTTTTGTTTATTTGCTTTTTTAAATCTATGTAAAATAAGATCTATTAATCTTGTAGCTACTTTTTATTTAGGATAATAATTATCATCCATTAGCGGTATTCTTTTAAACCTGGGGTTTATGGTTTTTGAATGGATAATTATGTTAACTTAGTTGAAAAGATATCTAAAAATTCTCAGCTTTCAATTGAAGAGGTGGAAAAGAAGGTTGATGCTAAAAAATCAAAGCTTTCTGGATTGATTTCTCGAGAAGGAGCGGCTCAAATAGTTGCTGCTGAATTGGGTATTAGCTTTGAAAACGAGATTCTTAAGATAAAGGAACTATCTGATGGATTAAGAAGAGCGAATGTTATTGGCAAAATAACAAGAATTTTTCCTGTCAAGGAGTTTTCTAAGAATGGAAGAAGCGGTAAATTTGGTAGCTTTACATTAGGTGATGATACTTCTAATATAAGGGTTGTTTTATGGGATTCTAATCATGTTTCTTTGATTGAATCAGGTAATCTTGCTCAAGGAAACGTTATTGAAATAAAAGGGGCTAGTGTTAAGAATGGAGAAATTCATGTTTCTGCTTTTTCAGATATAAAACCTAGTGATATGAAGTTTGATTCTGTAAAAGAAACTGTTGCTCCTTCTTCTGGAAATTTTGCAGATGCTAAGGAAGGAGCTTTCGTTAACGTCCGTGCATTCATTGTACAAACATTTGAACCAAGATTTTTTGATTCAAAAAGAAATGAAGGAGAGAAAGGGGTTTTGTTTAACTTAGTTCTTGATGATGGGCATTCTACCATGAGGTCTGTTTTATTTGGAGATAATATAAAGAAGTTACTTGCAGTTAATGATGATGGTCTTTTCTCTTTAGATGTTTTGAATGCAAAGCGTGCTGAAATAATAGGCGAAGAAAGAATGTTTACTGGTAGTTTCAGAATGAATTCATTTAGTAATAATTTGGAATTTTCTGTTAGGGGAATTGAACAATTCTCTGTCCAGAATGTAATAAATGAACTTGAAACCAAAAAGGTTTAAATCTCAATTTTCTTTGATTTTCTATGCTTAATAAAACTCATATCGCTATAGGGTTATTTTTTATGATGTTTTTTATAAATAAAGTCACTCATATGTGGACTTATGTTTTTGTTTTTGCAATAGCCACATTGCTCCCTAATATAGATAGAGGAATTTCTTTTAGAAGAGCTCAAAATCAAGGTAGACCTCTTCATCCAAGGAAAAGAAGTTTATTGCATAGTTTTACTTTTTGTTTAGGAGTTACTATTCTTTTTGCATGGTTTCTACCAACAATGGCATTTCCTTTCTTTTTAGCTTACGGAACACATTTAATAGTTGATTCTTGGACTATCGAAGGGATTAGACCTTTTTGGCCTCTTAGATATGTTGCTAAAAGTAATGTAAGACAAGGAGGGAGCATAGAACATATGATTTTCTATAGCTTCATTTTTGCTGATATTATTTTTGCTTGGATATTATTTTTGTAATCAACTTTGTTAGAACAAAATTTATATAGAGTTTTACTCTTCTTTTACCTTGTTATTTAAAAAAGGCTATACGATTTCTTTGGTTTTGATTTTAGCTATAATTGGAGTTGCTTGTGGTGCTTTTTATTTAGTGAATAATCCTTCTGATTACGTTTCTCTTTCTCCAAGAGATACGGATGGTTTACATTTAGAATGTGTAAACATTTGCGGATGGGTTGCAGAGTAGCAAGTTTGTTATTCAAGATGTCAGTATGTTTTTGGAGAGGCTCCTGATCAATGTGATCCGATTGGTTCTGTTTGTTTGGCTTCTTGATGTATCTTCTACTGATAAAATCTTTATATACTGTTTCTGATGAAATTTCCTAATGGTAAAAGAGAAAGATGATTCTGATGATGGCAAGGAACCTGGATTAACAAGTATTCCTGGGATAGGTCCTGGGATTGCTTCGAAACTAGAAGCTGCTGGTATCTACGATTTAATGGGATTGGCTGTAATGTCTCCTCCAGCTTTATCTGAACTTGCTGGTGTTGGGGAAGCTGTTGCTAGAAAAGCTATTCAAGCTGCTCGAGGGATGATGAAATTGGGATTTATGGATGGAGCAGAATTTGATAAAAGAAGAGCAGATGTTCACTATATTACTACTGGAAGTAAAAGTTTAGATGGTCTTTTTGGTGGAAAGGGTATTGAATCTAGGGCTATTACTGAAGCTTATGGTGCATTTGGATCTGGGAAAACTCAACTTGGATTAACATTGACTGTGAATGTTCAATTGCCTAAAGAACGAGGTGGGAGCGAAGGTAAAGCTGTTTATATTGATACTGAGGGGACTTTTAGACCTGACAGGATAAAACAAATCGCTGAAGGAATTGGGGCAAATCCTGAGAAAGTATTGAAAAATATTTTAGTAGCTCGCGCTTTTAATTCAGATCACCAGATTTTACTATTAGATAAAATAACTGAAATGATTAAGGAAAATAATGAACCTATTAAGCTAGTTGTTATAGATTCGTTAACTGCTCATTTCAGAGCGGAATTCTCTGGTAGGGGGCAACTTGCTGATAGACAGCAGAAACTGAACAAGTACTTGCATCATTTAATGAAATTAGCTGAACAACATAATGTTGCGATTTATGTTACAAATCAGGTAATGGCTAATCCTGCAATGATGTTTGGAGATCCTACTACTGCTATCGGGGGAAATATCGTTGGACACGCTTCAACTTACAGGGTCTATTTGAGAAGAGGAAAACAAGGAACTAGAGTTGCTAAAATGATTGACGCTCCTAACTTGCCTGAAAATGAGGCAGCATTCTTTTTGACACCTCATGGTGTTAGGGACGAAAGCCCGGAATAAGTTTAAAATAAAGTTTTGATTAGTCTTTTTATGAAATTTTGGAGAAAGTTAGGCAATGAAAAGAATAATATTTTGTTTAATATCTCTTTTGCATTATTTAATATTGCAGTTGTTGTATTGTTTTATAGAAATATCTACTTGACTACCTTTCTTGTTCTTTTTTCTTCTGTTATTGCTTTAGTAAAATGGCGTTCTCTAATAAGTTTATTTGTTTTTATATTTGGGGCTTTATTTGGGTCTTTTAGCGAGGTAATTGTTATAAGTTATGGTGCTTGGACTTACAGTGTTACTAGTTTTTTGAATATTCCTTTATGGTTATTTATTTTATGGGGGGGTACTGTTGCATTCTTTTATCAGACTGGAAAAGAAGTAGGCAGATTGGGAGTTAAGAGTTAAATTCTAACCAAATAATTTAAAAGCTATCTAACTTCGGTTTTAATAAGTCCCCATAGTTTAACGGATAGAATACGACCTTGCGGAGGTTGAGACCGAGGTTCAATTCCTCGTGGGGGCGTTAGAAGTGTTTGTCTAGATCTTTTTTGTAAGAAAGGATTTCTTTGCTATTAAACCACAAAGCAATTTCTCTATCTGCGCTTTTTACTGAATCGCTTGCATGGATTAAATTTCTTAGTACCCTATTCTTTACATCTGCAACTGCATATGATTCCATCATGGCATAATCTCCTCTTATGGTTCCCGGTGGGGATGACTTGGGTTCTGTTGATCCAACTACTTTTCTTACAATTTCTATTGCATGAGGGCCTTCTAGAACCATTGCAATTATTGGTCCTTCTCTCAAGAAGTTCATATTCCAGGATTGGATCTGTTTTCCGAATTCCATGTGGTCTTTGTAAGGGAATGTTTTTCCGTCTTTTTCGTAACTTAGTTTTGTTTTGCCATATACTGCTTTAGCCCATTCTTCATCTAAGAAATAATGATTTTTTGCTAGTTTTTCATCTGGCTGAATCATTTTAGTTGCAATTATTTTAAGACCAATATCCTCGAATCTTGTAATTATTTTGCCTACAAGACCGCGATATACAGCATCGTGCTTAAGTAATATTAGTGTTTTTTCCATCATGCTATAGCTTTGAAGAGAGGTATTTTAAAGATTGCTATGTTGTTTTTTATATGAAATATATTCAATCTGAATTAGAAAAAAGAGGATTAGATTGTGCTATATTTATGACTAATGAGGAACCTAACCCTAATTTGTTTTACTTTACCAAGTATAAAGGAGCAGGATTTCTTGTTATTCCTGTTAAAGGAAAAGCCGTATTGCACATACCCAATCGTGATTTAAGTGAAGCTAAACTAGTCAAAAATGTAGTTTTATCTTATGGTAAGAAATTATCTGAATCTCTTTCTTCTTTAGGGATTAATACTAAAAAGATAGGGATTGACTTTGTAAATACTTCAGTTACAGACTTTAATATTTTAAGAGATAGGTTTTCTTGCGAGTTATTTGATTTGACTGATTTTATGAATGACTTAAGAGCTGTTAAGGATAAAAATGAGATAAATGAAATTAAAAAAGCTTGTAGAATAACTGATAAGATAATGGAAAAATTTGTTAATAATTTTAGTAAATTTAAGACTGAGGATGAAGCTGCTGCTTTCTTAGTTTATGAAGCTAGAAAACAATCTGATGGTGTTTCATTTGAACCTATTGTAGCTAGTGGAGCTAATGCTGCTGTTCCTCATCATACTCCTTCTGGAAGAATCAACAAAGGATTTTGTGTTGTTGATTTTGGTATTAAATATGATGGATATTGTTCTGATGTTACAAGAACTTTTTACTTTGGGAAACCTACAAGTGAAGAAGAGAAAATATACTATGATTTGCTTAGAGAACAAGAAAGAGCCATAAGTCTTGTTAAACCTGGTGTTGTAATTGGAGATTTGTGCGTTGAAGCTGAAAAGAAATTAAAACAAAAACTGATTCATTCTTTAGGACATGGTATGGGGATAGAAGTTCATGAATTTCCGTATGTTTCTACAAACAGTAAGATTGTGCTTAAAGAGGGAATGGTTATTACAATTGAACCTGGAGAATATGTAGAAGGAAAGTATGGGATTAGGATTGAAGATGATATTCTTGTTACTAAAAATGGAAGTGAAGTTTTGAGTAAGTTTACTAAGAAATTGATAATCATTAAATAGTGCTTTTATTCTTCATTTTTATGGGTAATAAGGATTCTTCAGAGTTTGATTTTGCAGAAGCGTTGCTTGTTAAGAATACTGAAATTTATAGAGATTGTAAAAATATAGTTGTTGGAAAGGGTAATCTTAATGCTCCAATACTTTTCGTTGGAGAATCTCCAGGAAGGAACGAAGATTTGGAGGGTTTGCCTTTTGTAGGTGCTGCTGGCAAGAATTTAGATAAATTACTTGAAAAAGTTGGGTTAAGTATGAATGATGTTTATATTGCAAATATTTTGAAATGCAGACCTCCTGAAAATAGGGCACCTCTTGTTGAAGAAATTAGAGCACATACTCCTTGGCTTTTGAAACAAATAAAAGATATTAATCCTAAAGTTATTTGTTCTCTTGGGAATTATGCTACTAAATTCTTTTTAGCTGGAACTGATGTTGATAATATGGCTAAACAACCAGGTATAACCACAGTGCATGGGAAAGTAAGAATGGTACCTCTACATGGAAAAGAAGTTAAATTGATTCCTTTGTTTCATCCTGCGGCTATAATCTATAATAGAGGGTTGCTTGTTGAATGGGAGAAAGATATAGAAATTGTAAAAAAGGAAATCGGTCGGAAAACTTTATTTTAATTTTTCAGATGCATCTTTGAATTTTATGAATTTGTAATGGGCTTCTTGTGTAGGTTTACCTTCTATACTTCCCTTTAGGGTATAGACTTTTTCATTTTTCTCGTTTATATAGAATTTTAGAAGCATTTTATTTGATTTCTAGTTGGACATGAGCTTTTTTTGCTTTTTCTTTTATTATTTCAATAATCTTATCTAATTGAGAATTTGCTATTTTGTATTCATTACCTTTTACTCTTATTAAAAAGTTGGATGAACCTAGGTATGAAATATCTGCTTCTTTTGTTTGAAGTATGTCTTTTATATCAGATATTCCATTTTCTTTATCTGATTTTAGAGATATTTTTTTTTGAACAACTTTCTCTGCTTCTTTTTTTTGAGACAATATTTCTTTTAGTTTATCTAATTCTTTTGAAGTAATATATTTCTTTAATAATTCTGGGTTTGATCTTATATTATCTATTATGTGGGCTATATCTTCTTTATCTTTTATTTTATCAATTAATTCTTGTGTTTTATCTCCTACTACTGATTTTAGGATACTTGCAAATATTCTTTCTTTTTTGTAGTGTTCTAATATAGTATCTCTTTCTTTTGCAGATACTCTTCTTAGACTCAATATAATGTTGTTATCTTTATTTCTAAGAACTTTACACACTATCTTTTTTCCAACGCTTACGAACTCCCTTATATTTCTTATCCTTCCAGGAGATATTTCTGCTAGAATTATATAACCTTCAATTTTGTATTCATCTAGTTTTACGAAAACTCCTCCAGAGTCTATTTTTGTTACAGTACAAAGAACTACATCATTTTCTTTTATATTAGCGGAAGACATATTTAATTATGGCCTTTATTTTGGCTTTTCCTCCTTGAGGTTTGAGAAGGAGTTTGTTACATCTTATGCACTTTACAAGTGTTGTAGCTCTTCCATATGTAGTTTGATAATTACCACACCTATGACACTTAACTTTGATTAGTTTTCCTTTATTCATTTTTATTTTGATTAGACTGATTACTGATTTGCTAATTTTGCTCTTCTATTTATTCTGGCAGCATACATAACTGCTTTCCTCATTGCCGTGTAATCGTGCTTGTTTTTTGCAGAATGTTTCTTTAGACCTTCTATCTTATTTGAAATGTTTTTCTTTTCGGAGTCAATCGATAGTTTATTTTTATGTAGTACTTTTCCAATTTTTACTCCTAATAATTTAGCTTTAGGAACACCATGTTGATCTCTTAAAATAAGGCCTATTTTTTCAGGAGCAGTGCCTTGCCTTGCTAATTCGACTATTGTCTTTTCAATATCTGCTGGCTTTATCTTTGTCCAGTCTGCTTTTTCTGCCATGTTTGATTTTGGGACATAGGGTTTTTAAAGCTGGTGGTTTGAATTAAAATGTAAAATTAGCCCCGTAGTATAGTGGTCAAGTATTCGGGCCTTTGGCGCCCGAGACCCCGGTTCGAATCCGGGCGGGGCTATTAAATGGCTGTAAAAATACGTAATTATCGACTGGAAGACTACAATCAATTAAAGGCGAGTCTTGTTGCAGGAGGTTTATATTACGACGATATGGATAGTCAGGGATTACTTGAAAGAATGATTGTAAAGGATCCGGAATCTATAATTATTGCTCAAGATGGAGACAAAGTGGTTGGCGGTGCTTATTTTGCAGATATGGGTTTTGCTGTAACTTTATGGAGATTAAACGTTATTCCAGAATATAGAAAAAGAGGCATTGGAAAACTGCTTATTGATGAAGTTAATAGAAGGGCTAAGAAAAGAGGATTTACTCAGACTCATTTCATGGTTCATGAAGAACAAGATAAATTAATTGGAGGGTATCAGAAGATGGGTGCTTGGAAAGGGAGTTTGTTTAGGTGGATGGGTTTTGATATCTAATACTGTGCTTTATAGCGACCGCGTTTTTCTACTTTTTCTAGTTGTGCTAATGTAGCTTTTTGATTTTTACTTTTCTTATAACTTTTGATAATTGCATTGTAACATTCTTCGTGTATGCTTGGATGTTTGGCTTCTAGGGCTTGTTTGATTAAATGGAGATCTACTGCTTTATCTTCTATTCTGCTTGAATGAAATCCTAATCCAAAATCTATAAAATAAACTTCATTCTTTTTGTTTAATATCAAATTTGAAGTTGTGAGATCTCCGTGGATAATGTTATTATCATGGAGTTTTGCCAACTGTTCCCCTATCTTTTCTGATACTTTCTTGTAATCTGTTTCTTCTAGATGGTCTGCTAACTTTTTTCCATCTATGTATTCCATTTCTATTTCTCCTTTTAATTCATCTGAACTTATTATTTTCGGGGTGTTGATTAATTTAGAAGTCTTTTCTAGAATCTTTGCTTCTGCTCTTGTTCTCAATTTTCTTAGTTTTTTGTCTAAATCAGGGTAGCGATATGATTTTTCTATTCTGTCTTTTACTACCAGATTATCTTTTTTTGTTATTATTGCTTCTGCTCCTTTACCTATTACTAAATCTTTCATTATAATCTCATGCCTTTTTTTGCCAGCTTTTTTGCCATTTTCATCAATGATTTTTGATCCATTCCTTCCTCTCCATCTTTTCCTGATTGAATCATTTCTTTAAGGACTTTGTATTGTTTAATTAGATTTCTTATATCGGTTGTACTTACTCCAGAACCCTTGCTTATTCTTTGTAGTCTACTGGTTTCTTTTTCCATAGTTTCAGGATTTTCTATTTCCTCTTGAGTCATTGAATTGATTGCATGCTTGTATCCTTTTAGTTTTGATTGTTGTTGTTCTAATTTTTCAGCAGATACTTTTTCTTTAACTTTTCCAAAACCTGGAATCATAGACATTATTTTGTCCATTCCACCTATCGATTCCATTGACTCTAATTGAGATTGAACATCCCTTAAAGTTAATTTTCCTTGTTCTATGTTTTTTTGAGCTTTCTTTAATGCTGATTCGTCAGTTACAGTTCTAATCTTTTCCATTAGGGCTTCTAGATCCCCCATACCTAGCATTCTTGAAAGGAAAGCTTCGGGATTGAATAGTTCTAGATCTGCCGGTTTTTCTCCAGTTCCAATGAATACCACTGGGACCTTTGCTTCATAACATGATGTTAGTGCCCCCCCTGCTTTTGCAGTGGAATCCATTCTTGTTATTATTACTCCCGTAATATTCACTGCATCTTTGAAAGTTATTGCTTGTTTTTTTGCTGTTTGGCCTATATCTGCTGGTATTACAAGGAAGGTTTCGGTTGGTTTCGCTATTTTATTTATTGATCTTATTTCTTTAATTAAATCATTTTCTAAAGAATCTCTTCCAGCTGTATCTATTAGAACTAAATCATAATTTTCTATATCTTTACTATACTTTTTCCAAATTTTGGAAGGATCTTTTTCTTCTGGGTTTATGAAACATGCAATGTTCAATTTATCGCACAACTGTTTTAACTGGGTTGAGGCTGCAGGTCTATGAACATCAAGCCCTATTGCACATACTTTACTCCCTCTTTTTGAATAATATAATGCTAGTTTGGATATTGTTGTAGTTTTACCAGCACCATAAAGACCAAGCATCATAAATCTACTTTGAGACTTTGAGTTTACTTTGAGTTCTTTTCTCTCTCCCAATATTGCACGCAATTCATCATGAAGTAATTTTATTATATGTTCTTTTTTTTCTATACCGTTAAGGCGTTCGTCTAGGGCTGATTTCTTTATCCTTTGAGTTATCTCTAGAACTAATTGGATATTAACATCGGCCTCTATTAGAGATCTTTGTAACTCTTTTATTACTTGATCGACAAGGTTTTTATCAAGAAACATAGCGTTTGCTATCTTATCTGTTGCTTTTTTAATTGCGTTTGATAGTTTATCTAACATATATTTCCGAGTCTGTTTAGGGTTAATAAAGTTGTGTTTTTAAGAACGCTTATAAACTTTCTTTCTATCGGTAGTTCATGAATAAGAGTGTTTTGATAGGTTTGACACTTTTTTTGATTTTTGCAGCTTCGTTTAGCGTATTTTTACATGATGAAATATTTAATGAGATACCTGGAAAGCAGATATTTTTAGATGATAAATTTGAAAAAGAACCAGGGGATTTTAGACCTTCTAATTCTAATTCTATTTTATTAAGTCCAACTGACAATTGTGATATTGAGTCTATATCTTTAAGCCATACTGCTGCTAGATTGGAAGATACGGTTTCTATTTATGTTGATGGAAAAGATGGAACAAATTGTAATCAGCGTAGTGTTGAAATAAAAGTATATGAAAAAGACTGGTTGTTTGATGATTCGGTTGTATTACTTTCTGGAGATTTTATAAGAAATAAAGCTACGATTGACTTAGAAATAGGAGAAGATTTTTCTTATTTATTTGAAGAGTGGTTTGAAGGAGATAGTATAGAGATTTATTTTGAGGTTTTATTGAAAGAAGATTCTAAGTTAGAATCTGATTTAATAATTGTAAATCTACAGGCTGAAGGTCCGTTGTTGCAACCTGCTAATTATGCTCCTATTGGGAAAGGATGTACGAATGCTTGGTATATTGATGAAGATTGTGATAGTTATGGAGTTGCTGCTCAAACTGTAGAGTGTCGTGGTGATTGCGGACTTTTTTGATTTTTAAATAACAAAAATAAAGTTATTATAATAATTAGTAGTATAATGATTATATTAATTATCTTTTGACTTTTCATGGTTTATTATTGACAATTTGATTAATAAATATGCTTGACGCAGTCCTATCTCTAATTTTAGTTTTTCAAAAAAGAGACAATAACGACTTTGCTTTTAAAAGATGATTGGGTTTGGATATGTTTATTAATGCGATTTATCTTGTTTTGGAAGAGAATAAATGAGATTTAGTTTTAATATCAAAAAGAGAGATGTTTTTGCACTTTTAGGAATGATTGTTTTAGTTGGTTTTGTAATTGCTCAGACTCCTCCTAATCCTCCAAATCCAGGTCATTCTGGGAATGATATACAAGTTACAGGTGTTGCAGGTTATCCTACTCTTTCCGTTTGGAGTGATTGGATTCAGAAAAATGTTTCTAATTTATTGAATAGAGTAAATATTCTTGAGGTTAATCCTCCTAAAGCAGAGGTAGGAGCTGAATTTTTTGTTGGTTCTGGTACTTATGGAGCTGAAAGGCTGAAGCTTTCATATATCCCTCTTACTTCCTACAATGCAATACAAAGAATTAGAGTACATGTTACCTCAACTACCGGTTCTAGGGTTGGACCTTTCTCCTGCCCTGAGATGATTTTAGATGCTAGTAATAATTTTCAAGCTACTTGCAATGGTGCTGGTCTTACTTCATTTTTATCTACTTCGTCTCAATGCGATACTCCTGCAAACAACGTAGACTGGTTTTCTGTTGATTTGTATGGGTTGAATTCAACTAATTATAAAAGCAGAATAGACAGGGATGGAATTAGTAAATTAGTAGTAATTCTTTGTGATGATAGTCCTAATACAGGATCTGTGTCTTTTGAAGTATATGTTACACCTTATTCTCATAGAATAAGCGATAGAAGGCTAGTGCCAAGCATGCCTTCCATGAACCCTTTGATATTCTATTATGTTTCAGGAAATTGACTAGTCAAAACCTAAAGATTCTAGAATGTCTTTTTTCTTGAAGGGCTTTAAGTCTTCATATTCCTGTCCTACGCCTAGGAAATAAATTGGCTTATTTGTAATGTAGGAAACTGATAAGGCTGTTCCGCCTTTTTCATCCACATCTGCTTTACTGAGTATTATTCCGTCTATTCCAAGAGCTTCATTGAAAGTCTTTATTTGTTCAAGCATATCATTTCCTGCTGTTGATTCTCCAACAAATATTTTTTTATTAGGATTTATGACTCTAATTAGTTTTTCCATTTGTTTTATTAAATTCTCTTTTGTATACATTCTTCCAGCTGTATCTATCAGTAAACACTTTATTTTGTGCTTTTCAGCATAATTTTTTGCATCAAAGGCTACAGAAGTAGGGTCAGAATCATATTGATTTTTTATCAGGGGAACTCCAACTTTATTTGAATGAATTTCTAATTGTTCTATTGCGGCCGCTCTGAATGTATCGGCTGCTGCGAGTACGCATGAAATGTTATTTTTTTTAAGAAGATTTGCTAATTTTGCTATACTTGTTGTTTTTCCAGTGCCATTGATTCCAAAGAATAGTATTATGTAAGTTCCCTGATGGTTTTTTATTTCGTCTATTAAGTTTGGAGAGTCTATTAGAACACTTTCTATTGCTTTTTTAATAGAGTTTATTACTCTGTCTTTGATGTCTTTGCTTTTTGCTTCTTGCCCTACTAAGTTTTCTATAAGATTGTTCTTTATTTTATCTACTACTTCTAGAGCTACATTGTTTTCTAATAATACTATTTCTAATTCTTCAAATATTTGTTCTACTTGCTCTTGAGTTATTTTAGATGTTGTAAATTTGCTTATTAGTTTTGAAAGAAAGCCTTTTTTTTCTTCTTTTAATTCTGCTTCAACATTTTCTTCCCCTACTTCCGCACTTTTAGCTTCAATACTTTCTACTTTTTCTTCTGATTTTGTTTCTTCTTCAAATTCTTCAAAACCATCTGCTATTTTTGAATAACTATCTTTTTTAGAAGATTTCTCCTTTTTTGTTTTAGTTTCTTTTTTAGACTTCTTTTCTTTAGGCTGTTTTATTTCCTTTTTCTTCTTTTCTTTCTTATCATATTCTTCAGATTTTCCGAAAAATGATTTAAGTTTGTCTTTTAATAGTTTAAACATGTATTTTTAGCGCTGAGAAGGTTTATAAGTTTTTTATCACAAAATTTAATGAATGAAAGGTATTTTTGTTGTGCTTGATGGTGTTGCTGATGAACCGCTAATAAAACTTAATGATAAGACTCCTTTAGAATATGCTAAAACTCCTAATCTTGACTTTTTTGCATCTAATGGGAGTCTTTATAACTGTTTTCCTATAGCCGAGGGAATTGCTCCTCAGTCTTCTAGTGGGCTTATTTCTCTTTTTGGAGCAGATTTCAGAGATTATTCTCGTGGTATTTTGGAAGCTATGGGTGCTGGAATTCATTTGAATGATGGGGACTTAGCATTGAGGATTAATTTTGCTACTATTGATAATTTGAATAATATGAAATTAATAGATAGAAGAGCTGGAAGAACTTTGACAGATAATGAAGCTATCGAGCTTTCTAACGAGGTTAATTCTAAACTTAGGCTACCATTTAGATTTGAGTTGGTTCATACTGTGGGACATAGAGGTGTTCTTATATTTAGAGGGGTTTTTTCTGATAAGATTACTAATGTAGATCCATCTTACAAAGAAGGATTATCTGTTGAATCCGCACCTAATATTGTGCCTTTCTCTGTGGCTACTGATGACTCTAGGAAAAGTGTTTTGACTGCTGATTTAGTTAATACTTTTGTTCGCAAAAGTTATATCATTCTAGAAAATAGCGTTATAAATGCCAATAGGGTGAAAAAAGGATTTTTACCTGCTAATTTTCTTCTATGCAGGGATCCTGGAATTGGTCCAGTTAAGACTCGTAAACTTCCAGGTTTATGGATGGGATTTGGGTATATGCCTTTAGAAATAGGTGTTTCAAAAGTATTAGGTATGAAGATTTCTTCATTAAGAAAGACTATTATGCACGATCCGGATTTTTATGATCATGCCGAGATTGTTTTAAGTAATGCTATAAAGTCATCCATTGAAATGATTAAGTCACAAAGAGATATTGTTGATTATTTCTATATTCATTTTAAAGAAACTGACTTACCAGGACATGATAACAAGCCCTTACAGAAGGTTAAATTTATTGAAATGATTGATAGAGATTTTTTTGGTAAACTTAGAGACTCTAATTTAGATTTTAAGATGGTAGTTACTGCCGATCATACTACTTCATGCAAGAAAATGGCTCATACTTCTGATCCTGTCCCAGCTCTCTTTTTTGATTTTAATGATATAAAAGAGAGCAAGAATAGATTTACAGAGAGACACTCTATTAATCAAAGAACAGTTAATGGAAGACAATTGCTTTCAAAGACTTTGTTAAGATAATTAGCTATATCTTTATAAAATACTAATCATGATTTTTCTCATGATAAAATATGAAGATTTGTATGAGATTTTACGCCGGGAGAAAACAAACGAATCTTTACAGAAATTGCCTAGCGATTTTATGAAGGATTTTTCTGAATTTATTCATCATAATAAAAAGGCTATAGCAAAAAGCGGTGATTTTTTTGCTGATGAAATAATAAGGGATAAGAAACAGTATGAGAACTCAATGGTTATATTCAAGGAACTTATGCTTCGTAGAAAAAGGAAACTCCTTAATCTTGTATTTGTAGCAAATGAGACTATTATAATGAAAAAAGACTTTGAGAATATGCTTTCTTTTGAGAAGGATTTGTTTGATATTTTAATAAGATCTGTTGAGCAAACTGATAAATTAATTTCTATGCTTCTTCTTAATGGTTATGCTGAAAAGGATAATATTAGTTTGATTATTACTGAGGATGTTGAGTCTTTTGTTAGCATGGATGGAGATTTTATAGGTCCATTTAGTAAGGGGCAAAATGTAAGCATTGATAAGAAAACGGCTGATATTTTAATAGGAAGTTCTAAAGCAGTGAGAGTATAAACTTTATTATTCTCCTAGATTTATACTATTTTTAGGTTACAAATTAGAAAGGTTTTTAAACTAAGTTTTTAGAGGAATTGTCCCATGAATGGAAAGAAATATGTAATTAAATCTGCAGATCCTGAATTTATAGGGCCTCTTACTTTAGATTGCTTAGGAGCCAATGAATGTTATGTTCTTAGGATTGAAAACTTTAGTGTTAAAGAGAGAAATTCTAAGGATAGAAGTATTTTTGGAGGTAATGGTCATTATAGAAGTATTTTGCTAGCAGGAGATGAAGCTAAACTTCAAAAGGCACTCGCTAATCATAAGGATAGTAAGAATAAAAGAAGATCTACTAGTCTTTCTGTAACATATACTTCTAATTTATCTGGTGCTCAGAGATTTGATAATTTTACAGCAGAAACAATGATTTTTTCTTTGGGAAAAACTGAAGATAGAAGACCATTTGCCTTTTCAAAATTAGAAGTTGATTGAGAAATTTGAATAATTCAGGTTAGAGCTTTAACTAATAAAGTTTGTCGGAGAGGATTGTATCCTTTCTAGTTTAAGAGGGACGCTAAGAAAAGACCTTAAGCCTCTGTCGGCTGAAAAAATTTGATAAATTTTTAGTGCCTCCAGTGGCTTAAATTTAGTTTTACTAAATTTAAAACAAGCCTCTGGAGGGAATCGAACCCCCAACCCTCAGTTCATCTGGCCTTAATCTTTGTAGATTCAGGTTACAAAACTGATGCTCTAACCGTTGAGCTACAGAGGCATAGAACTTTTAGAAAATGATGGGTTAAAAGGCTTTTGATTCTTGATTATTCGGTTTGTTCTTCTACTTGCGATTCTGTGGACTGGGGCTTCTTTGCGGGACCAACTATTTCCATCCATCTTATTTCGCAGAATGCTAGTGGATAAACTTTCTTTACTTTTAATGATACTGCTTTCTGAAGCTTATTTGTCATAATTTCTGAGAATAATTCTCTTGAAGTCTTTATTCTTGCATGGCTTTCTATGAATTTTCTTGCTGTGTTTCTTATTTCTCTTCTAACTGCTCTTGAGACATGATTTCTTGTAATCATAAATGGTTTTATAAGAAGTTCTGAGTCTTTACATGATGTTTTAAATGAGTCTTCAACATAATCTATTCCACGTCTCATTGTTCTTCTTATATAACTTGGAATAAGTATCATACTTACCAATTCAGATTCTATTTTCCCTTCTTTCAGAGAAGTTTTTGCTTTTAATTCTAAATTTTTTCCTTTCAAAATCTTAGTCATATCTAAAGTGACTATCTTATTATCAAGCTCTTCAGGGTTTGTTGCGTAAAGTTTTACTTTTGTTGATGTTAATGGGATATTAACTTCAAAGAATTTTTTCTTTACTATTTTTTTTGCTTGTGTTGTTGTTTCTGCCATTTTACTTAGCTATTTTTTCTCCTATTTGAATACGTGATACTCTTAAAGCTTTCTTTGTACCTTTAGATTTGTTACATACTGTGCAAGTGTATAGAACTGGTAAACGTTTTGTCTGTTTTGTTTTTCTTTTCCATGATTTGATTGCAGGTTTAGATGCTCTTCCTTGGTTACCTGTACCCCTACGCAATCCTCTAGACATCATTCTTGCGGTAGAACCTCTTGACAATGGATGAGCAGATGAACGTGATTTTTGCTTTGCTACGCTAACTTTTTGAGATGTTTGCTTCTTGCAATACGGACAGTATCTATTTGTTTTTTCTGGTAATTTCATTGTATAGTGAGCAGATTTGTTAGCTAACCTCTTGCCGGCTCACTGGGCTTGAGGGTATCCTTGCGTATTATACGCAATGAATCTTAAACTCTTACGAGTTAAAGATAATGCTACTAGTCTTCAGAAATAGTGGTTTTTAAAGTTATTTATATGAGCTTTTCTTATAGATAATATGATTAGGGGTGGCCTTATAAATTTATTAAGTTTACTCTTGATTGTAGCAGGATGTTCTAGAGAAAAAATTGTAGAAAATAGAAGTAATTGTATTTTAGTTTCCACTATTCAAGAAGGTAAGAAAATTGATGAATACTTAATAGATAATGGATTAGATGGAACTGTTGATTTATTTTTAAGATGTGAAAGAGATAACTATGCAAATTCTAGGGCTTATTTGTCTTCTCATACTTTTAATAGCGTCAGAAAGATACAAGGAAATTCTAAACTTGTTTATCAAATTAGGCATCCTGAAGATGGAAAAGATGTTCAAATTTTAGCTGAAACTCAAGTTATTGGAGAAGTTATGCAAATTGAACTAAATAAAAAATATAGTGCTAATAAAGATTGATTAAATTGGAAGAATTGTTCTTAATGCATCTGCAAATGATTTTGGAATTATTGTTTGACCGTTAGCATAACGAAGACCGAAGTAAGCAACTATTAGAAGAGTTATTATTATGATTGCATTTCTTTTTTTGCTTTTTTTATTCTTATTTGCTCTTTCTGCAAAGGAATATCCGCATTTTATACAAAAAGTATCTGTAATTTGAAGACTTATTCCACATACAGGACAAAATTTGTGATCTTGCTTACCTCCCTTTTTTGACATGCTTTTTATAAGTATTTTTTGTTTAAAAAGATTGCTCACATACTTTTTTATAGGCTTTATTTGAATTAATTAGAGATGGCCCTGTAGTCTAATGGTAGAACATGTCTTTGACGTGGACGAGGCCCAAGTTCGATTCTTGGCAGGGCCATTTAGTTAAATTTAATAGCTATCAAAAAGTTTAATGTGGGTGATTTATTATATAATAATTCGTGGACCATTAGCCTGCGGAAAGACTACTATTTCTAAAGAATTAGCAAAAAAGCTTAATGCTACTCATATATCTATTGATAAAATTTTAGATGAACATGATCTTGGAAAGTATAGAGAAGAAGGTTACACTTCGCAAAAGAGCTTCATTAAGGCAAACGAAATTGCAGTTAAAGATGCAAAGAAACTATTGGATAAGGGTAAGATTGTTATCTTAGATGGCAACTTCTATTGGAAATCTCAAATTGAAGATTTAATTAAAAGACTAAATTATCCTCATTATGTTTTTACTCTTAAGGCTTCGGTAGAGAGATGTATTGAAAGAGATAAACAAAGAGGAGAAACTCATGGTGCTGATGCTGCTAGAGTAGTTCATAAAAAAGTTAGCGAGTTTGATTTTGGAAACATTATTGATACAGAATAGCGAGTTTGATTTTGGAAACATTATTGATACAGAAAATAAAACTACTCAAGAAACTATTTCGGTTATTTTAAAGTTTTTAGAATCTAAAATATAATTCTTCTAGAATTTCTTGGCTATTTTCCACATAAGTTCAAAGTGCTTTAAATAAGAATTAGCCACTGTTTTACTGTTGATGTGTATTGCTTTAGGTTCGTCTCCGAAAACAAAGATAACTACATTATCCCCATAAATCATGGTTTCAGTTGTAGTAGCATATTCTCTTGGAAGATATTTTACTTCTCCGAAATTATATTTGAAAGGTTTTCTTTCCTTATCTGCAAATATTATTCTTGCCTTTATTTTAGTTTTAGACATTCTTTTTACATAATGGTTAAAATAAGGACCAAGTATAGACATATTCCCTTCATTACCGCTTGAACCGTAAGAGCATATATTTTTTTCAGACTCCAATATCAATTCTAAAAGATTTCTTATTCCATTTTTACCATCGAAAACTTCAATCTTTTCATTATTTACTTTAGGGATAATAGATTCAATTTCAGGAATTATTTTTGTCACTTCTTCTTTTTCATCTTTTATTTGCTTTTCTTTTTCATTTAGATAATCAATAATCCTTTTAGGATTAGTAGCACTAAAGTTCTTTTTACCGTTTTTTATTATTGATGAAACAAGGCCCTTCTCTACTAATCTTGATATGCAATCGTAAATGTTTGTCCTATTGATGCCAGTTGCTTTAACTATTGAATTAACCGAGCATTCTCCAATTTTTAGTAAAGAAATGTAAATTTCAGACTCATTTTCTGACAAACCTATCTTCATTAATGATTTTTTCATAAAAATTGATGTTTTTTAGGTTTATAAGTGTTGTTGTATGATGGGACAACACAAGTCTAAATACCTATTTTTTTGGGAGATAATATGGAAGAATTAGCCAATTTATCTAGAAAATGTAATCAAAAAGCTAGAAACTTAGCAGAAGCTATACGTAAATATTCCAAATCAAAAAAAGACTTTTGGCAAAGAATACCTCTTTTAGCATTAGAAATTGCTACCCAAGAAAGAAGCTTAGATGAGTATCATGGTTTATTTGGAAAGCAATATGAGCTCGGACTTCTTGATTTATGGACTCCTAGTTCTCCTGGGAACTATTTAGCTGTGGATCTTGCTACTGGAGATATAGTTTATAATCAAAGGGTTAGAAATATTTATCATGGCGATGAGAGGTATCGTGAAACTCGGAAGTCCACTCCTTCTGTAACTAGAGCAAGAACCCAAGACGTTCTAACTCTGCTTCCAGACTTAAAACAATTAGATGCAGAAAAGATAGTGAACCAGCTGATAAGAAGAAAGAGAAAATCTCCAGATTATCAACTTAAAAGGGATATCTTAATGATGAGGCAGGTGTATGATATCTCTGAGAAATATGTTAGGCGGAAATTCTATAGCCGACCTCCAGTGTGGCTTAAAGAAGCTCCGAAGTGCGATAAATGGCAAACATATGCGCTTATAGCTCAGCAAAAGAGGTAAATGAAAAATACATCAAAGTGGCAGAGCAATTAGGGAAGTTAATTGGGGGTAAGGGGTATAATCTTGTTTATGGTGGTGGAAATGATGGTTTAATGGGGGTAGTTGCTAAAGCGGTTAGAGAAAATGGCGGGAAAGTAATAAGTGTTGTACCAAAAATATGGGCAGACCATCCAAGCCTTAAAGAATTCCCAAAAGATGAAGTAATAATAACTGATAATTTTAGGTCTAGAAGAGAAAAAATGGCTCAGATAAGCCAAGGTTTCATAATTTTACCAGGAGCATTAGGAACGCTTGCAGAAGCAACAGACATTATAGAAGACAGCGATTTCATAAGTAAAAAACCTATAAGTTTGATTAATTGTTATGGATTTTTTAATAATTTTTTAGCTCAAGATATTCATGCTATAAAAGAGGGTTTTGCTTTAAGACCAATTAACCTTCATGGATTACATATTTCTACTACTCTGCAAGAGGCATTTGATTTTATAGAACAGAGGTTAAAATGACTAAAGAGGAAAGGGAAGAACCAATCTTTACAGATCAAGATTATGTGGACCGAGGTTATGGTAATGTTCTTAGAGGAGGAGCATTTCAAAGGGCATATGCTTATGCCACTTATCTTAGGGATCAAATATCTGACTTAGATGCTCCAATAGGTAATTCTGAAGCAGAAATTAGATTTAGAAAATTTTTACATGCATTCCCTAGTGAAGATCAGAGAGATATGCAAGAGCAATGGCAAGTTAGAGCTCTCTTTAGAGGAGAGGACGTGGATTTTGACATTCTTAGATAGGATGGGCTGTTTTTGACAATGGAAAATTATACTTCTGTAAAAATTGAAAAAGATGGTAGGGAAATTGCGGATAAAATTGATTCATCTGTAGCAAAAAAGCTTAAACTTAAATGAAACTTGTAATTGGATAATTTTTTATCAGGCTACTAGCTTTTGATATTCTCTTGCAAGATGTGTATCCAGGGCAACTTTTCTCGATATGGAATGATATTTTCCCGTGTGCAAAGATTCATCAGGAGTCATTATTTTACCATCATGGGTCACCCTAATTACTCCTAGATTGAATGGATTTTCATTTATTAAGATAGCTCGTGTCCCTTTTTCTGCTACGCATTCCCTTAGTGATTCTTTATCTATCTCCGGTAACCTATATATTCCAAGATAAAGAAATGCTTTAGGGTTGTCTTTGAATGTTGGAGATTCACTAGCTGTTCTGATCATCGTCAGAGCATCTACTGGCTCAGTGGTATAGTCTACTCCTCTTCTTTCTGTTTTGGTAAATGGAGAAAACAGTAATAAATCCAAAGGCATTAAGCTAGTTACTCCTGCCATTTGATCTAATTCTCTAGTATTTTGGGCGTTAAGAACATGCAATCCGTGGATTCTGACTCCTGTCCTTTCTTTTGCATCTCTAACATTTCTCACTAATCTTTCCCAGTTTCCTCCTAATCGTGTGGCTTCATAAGATGCTTTATTCCCACCGTCTATGCTAACATCAAGATAGGTCAGAGAACGCAGAACATCTGCTGGAACCATATGCAAATTTTGGCCATTAGTGATTGCGCTAACAGTTATCCCCTCATCTGAAAGCCTTCTTATCAAATCAGATGTTTTTTGTATGTGTGCCTCGCTTACAAAGGGCTCTTTGCCCGCTATTACTAAATGATTATATCCTCCCCTTAGAAGTGCCTGTTGTGTTTCTTCATTCATAAACTCTCTACGGATACTTTCTCCTAGATAGCATCCTGGGCATCTCAACTGACACACATCATTAACTGTAGTAGTGACTATCCTTAATCTTTTTTCTTTTTCTGGTTGTATCTCAAATGTTTTAAGCGCGCTGCCTGCCATTGCCCCACTGGAATCTGCAATGATGGCACTACCAGCCATAGCTCCAGCTGAAGTTGACATTATAAGAGAGCTTCCAGCCATTGCCCCTGCTGATGTTGCTAATATTTTGTTTTCCATGTCTTTTTTAGTATTCACCTTTATTTAGAAGATTCGATTAGAAATCTTTATAAATTGGTATTTACTAGTTTAATAAGCACTTAAAATACAAATATGACACTTATATCAGAAAAATCCCAGGAAAAGTTGAAATTAGATTTGTATGATAAGAAGCTTATTTTTTATCTTAGCCAAGACTCTCGTACCCCATTAAATCGGCTTGCACATTATCTTTCTATCTCCCCACAACGCACACATTACAAGATACAACGCCTCCTTGATTCCATTTTGGATCCTGCCCCTTTTTTCAATTACCCTTTGTTAGGAATTCCTTCTTACATAATATTTACGGGCCACCTCTCTTCAGATACCGTTAAGAAATTAATTGAGGAATCTGGTGAAATTTACTTTTTAATGCAGGCTCTTGGCAAATATAACTCTGTTTTGAATGTTGTAACCAAAGACATAGAGAGATTTTGTTCAACTTATCTGCCTGACCAGATACTCGAGATTTATCCAATCATGCATAGTTATGCAGATGATTATAATCCGTTTTCATTAAATATATCTCCTCAACCTCTTATGGGTGATAAACCTCTACCCTTAGCCAAGAAAGATTACATCTTACTCGAATATTTGGGACGTTTTCCTCTAGAGCCCATTCAAACAATACATGAAAAAACTAAAATTGATGTAAAAACTATAAAAAAGAAAATTGGGCTTTACAAAAAGTCCAATATTATTCAGAAGTTTAGATATGGTGTAAATATTTTCAAAATGGGTTTTTTTGTTTATACTCTTAAAATAGATGTTAGCTATGTAAAAAAGAAAGAAATATTGAAATATTTGCGTTCAAATAATTATTCCGGTTTTGTTTTTGAGACCCACTCTGGTTTTATTATGCATTTTCTTCCGCCTTCACATAATGAGGTTTTTTTGTTTATAGAGGGATTATATAAGATAGAGCCAAATGCTGCAGTTGAAACTGTCCAAAATACCGAGATTTTCCGCATTTCCATGGTTCCTAAATCCGCTCTTGATTATTTTAAGTCAAGGTCAGTTTAACTTACTAAGTAAGTTAGTCATTAAGTTACTAATAATGTTTATATACTTGTTTTTATTTTATGCTATTGAGGTTGAATGAAGAAGTATCTCTTACTTATTGAAGATGAGAAGTTATGGGAGAAGTTTAAGGACAGTATAGATAAGGATATTAATAGTGCTTTGATGGAGCTTGTTAAGGAAAAAGTTTCAAAAGGAGATAAAAAATGAAAATGAATCGAATTGGACAGGTGACTATATTTGTAATCATTGCTATAGTTATTGTCGCAGTCATTGGATTGTTT
>VGKS01000010.1 GCA_016866935.1 Candidatus Pacearchaeota archaeon | reverse complement strand
GTAAAAGATAATTTGACATATAAATTACCTCATCAAACTGATGGGGCTTTGCACATATTACGTGAAATGAATGGATCTGCATTACTTGCTGATGAAGTAGGTTTGGGAAAGACAATTACTACCGGTTTTGTAATTAAGGAATGTATTGTTAGGGGATTTGTTTCGAAGGTTTTGATATTAACTCCTCCCTCTCTTGTTGACCAATGGGTTGCTGAACTAAATGAGAAATTTAATTTGAATTTTAAAATAATTGAAACCGAGGCTGATTGGGATTCTGTTGATTTGGCTATTGCTTCTATAGATAAGGTTAAGATATATGATAAAGAGAATTCTAAGTTTAGACATTCTCGCGCCCATGATATTGCTTGGGATTTATTGATAGTTGACGAAGCTCACAAGCTAAAACAGAGAAATACTACTAGGTGGAGATTTGTAGATAGAATGCAGAAGAAAAGATTCTTACTTTTAACTGCTACCCCTTTTCAGAATGATTTGCTTGAACTTTACAATTTGTTGCATTTGCTTAGGAGGGGACATTTGGGAACCATTCAGGAGTTTAGGCAGAAGTTCTTGTTTAGAGGAAATAAACGTAAGCCTCTGAATCCTCTTGAGTTAAGAAGAAGATTGCAAGAAGTTATGCTTAGGAGAAAAAGAGAAGAGACTGGGATAAAATATATGAAAAGAATTCCTAAAATAGAAGTTGTTCATTTAACTAAGGAAGAGAAGAAAATTTACGATTCTATTTGTGACTTACTTAAAACTAAATATTTCTCTGCTAATGGAGATGAATTACGCGGAAAGTTGATTATATATGCAATATTGCCTAAAGTTACCTCATCTTCTCGCTCTGCAGTAGAGTCTCTTACTAAAATTGCTGAAAGTGACAAATATCATTCTGAAACTAGGCAAATTGCAGAAGATATTATTGGAGCGTACTCTAAATTAACCAAGGACTCTAAGATTGAGAAGTTAATTGAAATTATAGATAAAGTATTGAAAAACGATCCAAATTCTAAAATATTACTTTATACTAAACATCCTACTACTTTGAAATATATAATAGAGAAGATAGAGCCTTATAATCTTAAAATAGTGGAGTTTACTGGGGGGTTGACTCGTGAAGAGAAGACTGAAAAAATAGCTCAATTCAAAAAAGACGCCCAAATAATGATTAGCACTGAAACAGGTGCCGAAGGACTGAATTTCCAGTTCTGTAATGTTTTGATTAATTATGATTTACCTTGGAATCCGATGTCTGTTGAACAGAGAATAGGAAGACTTGATAGGATTGGTCAACAAAGAGATATGCAAATCTATAGCTTGGCTACTAAAGATACAATGGAAGAACATGTTGTTGATTTAATTATCAATAAGATGTGTTGTATCGGTCTTGTAATAGGGGAATTGCCCACTATATTATTCAATTTAAGTTTAGATGGGGAGGGAAAAGCCGGACTTGCTAAAATAGAAGAAATGTTAATGGATTCTTTTATTGATTCTAAAAACAATCTTGAGATATTTGCTCAAGATGTTAAGGAGATAAGTCAGCTTATTCAGAAAGGAATTGATGATTACAGTGAGGCTAAAATGGTTAGTTCGGAGGCATTAGATGGATCAGCTTAGATCATTTAGTTTGCAGTTTTTTAAAGAACTTGGAGCTAAGATTAATGAGAACTCTGATTATCTAGAAGTTAGCGAGGTTCCTGTTAAATTTCAGAAGTTTTATGGTAAGAATGGACCATATAAAATAGTTTTTGATAAGAATCTCTCTTCTATTGGGGAACTTGTTGCTCCTGAAAGTTATATGTTAAAGATGATGAAGGCTTATTTAGATAATTCAGGTGATGCTGTTTTAACTTCTCTTAATTATAAATTGCATGTTGATTCATTTGTTAAAGATAATTTGAAAATGCTTAATTGTGCTGTTGTAAAGGCAACTGCTGAAGCTTCTCACAATTTCATGTTTAAGTTCACTTTTCAAACCACTTACAAATATATTAATGAAGAAGAAAAGTTAATTAATGAGATATTTGTTGATGAAGGTTTAATAGTAAACCCTGATTTGGGTAAATTTACGGTTTCAAATACTAATAAGAAGGATATAGAGATTACAGAATTAAGAGATTATTATTCTACTGCTAAAGAGCATATTAAGGATTCTATAAACAGAAAGACTGCTTCTATAGCTTCAACTTTAGATACTAGTTTATCTAAGGAAATAAATAGAATAAATTCATATCATGACCAGCAGATTAAGGAGATTGATAGTCAAATAGCGAGAATAAACTCTGGAGCTTTGAAGTCTAAAGATCCGATTGAATTGGAAAGGCAAAAGATACAATTTGCTAATGAAAGAGATTTGTTTATTGCCAACGAACAGAAAAAACATGCACTTAGGTTAAATACAAAGCTAATTACTACTGCTATTATTGATTATCCTATTTATTCTGTAGAAGTATTCTTCAAGTCTCATTCTGGAATTACTAGATTAGTTGTTGTTAAATTTGATCCATTGAAAAATAAAGTTGATCTTCCTATTTGTGATTTATGTAAGAGTTCATTAAACGAGATAATATTATGTAATGGAAACCATTTAGTTTGTAGAAATTGTGGAACTAGATGTGAAGATTGTGATGAAATATCTTGTGAAACTTGTCTAAGACATATATGTGCTGTAACTAAAAGAAGGATATGTAAACAGTGTGGAAGAACTTGTATTAAATGTAAACAATTTAAAAATAGGAGATTTATGGTTGCTGATTCGAGCGGAAGAAACTTTGCTTGTAAAAGCTGTTACTAGAAACTCTTCTTTTTTTTAATGTAGCTGATTAATTTACTTGATATTCTTGGTTTTCCATTAATTAATGGATAATAATATGGAAGATCTATGGATTCTATTTTGTTTATTTTGATATTTAGCTTGTTTTGGAATTTCATTTTACTTAGTGGCGTACCATTTATTATTTGCTTTAGAACATATACTGCATTATCTGTGCTAAATTGTTTCTTTCCCATATTTCTTGCTACTCCTTTCATTTTATTTGTTAATTCCACCTTTGTTCTCTTTTTTGGAGGGTAATCTCCTAAAATACCTCCAATTACAAAATATTTGAATTTTCTTGATTCTTCTGGATTTAGAGTAAGTTTTGCATCAGGATCTAGGATACATACATCTTCTAGATTCATATCTATTACTGATTCTTTGGTTACCTTTCCTAATTTACCCAATTTTGAGCCATTTTCTTTGATATTTGTAAACCATAAATTATCTTTTGGAATTAGTTTGCTTATACTTTCATACTCTATGGTACACCAAGGCCATAATTTTGGCTCCAAGTGTTCTATTATTATTAGCTGGTTCATTTGGTAAGATTTATAATATAAAGAGAACTGGGTTAATAAAAGCATGGCTGAAAAAGACTTAATTCTAAAAGAGAAGGTAAAATATGTCGGATATGGGAAGTTTAGTGATGCTTATTCTTATGCTCATGACTGGTTAAGGCAGGAACAGTACACTGTTGTTGAAGAACAATATACTGAGAAAGTTAAAGGCTCTTCAAAAGACTTAGATATTGTTTGGAAGGCAACAAAGAAGATTACTGATTACTTTAAGATTGAGCTTGATCTTAAGTGGAAAATACTTGGTATGGAAGATGTTGAGGTTGAGATAGATGGTAAGAAGAAGAAAATGAATAAATGGACAGAACTTGCTATTGATATTAAAGGAACTTTAGTAAAAGATTATAAAAATGAGTGGAATAAATCAGCTACAACTAAGTTTTTTAAGGAAATTTATAATAAATTTGTAATTCCATCAAGGACAGAGCAGATGAAAGACAAGGTTGAGGATATAGTTCAGAATTTCAAAGAAGAAATGAAAGCCCTTTTTGAGCTAAGTGGAAAGAAGTAGTTGAGTTGACATAATCTTTAAATATAAATAACCATCAGCGTGGTGATGAATCTAAAAGTGTTCTTGTTTACCTTTGTTTTGCTTGTTTCTTTTGCAAGTGCGGCCGATCTTACAGTTAACGTCCTGGAAAATGATGAGATAATTATTACTGAGCTCGATAAGTCAAACGCTACTTTTAAACTTCAGATTACTAATAATGGAGATACAGACGATTTTCAGATTTATTCTTTAGTTAGCGTTTCTATGTATCCTAAGGGGAAGTTTAGAATTGATTCTGGAGAAACTATTATTCTTGATGTTACTGCAGTTCCTTTTGATGAAATATTAAGGGATAAGAGGGGAATTTATGCTTTTGAGTATCAAATAAAGGGAGATACTACTGGATTCTTCAAGGAAGCCTTAGCCATTAGATTATTTGATGTAAAAGATGCAGTTACTGTTACAATAGGAGATATTCCATTAAATGCTACTGAGGTTGAAATGTTTGTAAATAATAGAGAGGATGTATTTATTCCAGGGTTAAAGATTGTTGCAAAGTCAAACTTCTTTGAGTTTTCAGAGACATTTGATTTAAACAGAGAACAGACTAAAACTTTCTCAGTACCTATAATATTGGAAGATAAAATATCAGCTGGAGATTACGAGGCTGAGATTATATATGAGCTTAATGATAAAAAATCTTCAAATAAGGTTCCTATAAGTTATCTTGAATCTAGTGGCGTTTCTGTTTATGAATCGACAAGTGGTTTCATAATAAAGAAGACAAATATTACAAAATCAAATGAAGGCAATGTTCCTACAACTGTAGTGATTGATGTAAGAAAGAATGTTTTCACGAGACTATTCACTGTATATTCAGATAGACCCACTACATCTAGTCGTAAAGGGATATTTGTTGATTATTCTTGGGAAAAGGAGTTGGGGGTTGGGGAGTCTTATACATTAACTGTAAAGACTAATTACACCTTCCCCTTCATAATCATTTTATTAGTTATAATAGTAGGCTTCTTTGCCAAATTTATAGCTACTAAAAAACTTTCTGTTCATAAGAGTGTTGCGCTTGTTAGAACAAAAGGTGGAGAACTTGCTTTGAAAGTTAATTTGAGAGTTAAGTCCCGTTCTGCTGTTAGAAATGTTGTGATATCGGATAGAATACCAGGACACGCTAAATTATTCAATAAGTTTGGAATTCCTCCTCATAGAATCGATGAGCATCACAGAAAGATAGAATGGGATATTACTCAAATGAATGCTGGGGAAGAAAGAGTGTTTTCATATGTAATATATTCAAAGATAAACATAGTTGGAAGCTTTGAACTTGGATCTGCTAGTGTTTCATTTGATCATGATGGAAAAAGAGAACATGTATTATCAAACAGCACAAGATTTGCAGCTGAAACTACCGAGAATTAAATTTAAATAGAAATTATTTTTTTATAATTTTAAAACTAGTCGATTCACAAGAGTGAATGGAAACGAACTCTTCTCGTTCGATTCTGAAATGGACCTAGGGAGAATTGAACTCCCGCCTTCTGACTGCCAGCCAGACATTCTACCACTGAACCATAGGCCCTTAATAATTTTGGATAAACTTGTTTTATAAAACTTATTCTTCAATTGGAAGATCACAGCTTGTAAATGTGCTTAGTTGTTCTAAAGATAAAACTCCGGATATTTGTTTCCCATCTCCAAATATCCATGTTGGATATGATTTAATTCCTGCCGCATTACAATCCGATGTTTGTTGGTTGCTTTTAGAAGAGGCACATTCAACATATGTCACACTATCCCAGCTACTTCCAAATAATTTCTTTTGTTCTTGGCAATGTGGGCACCAATATGCGCCATACATTTTTGCTCCTGAATCTGAAATACATTGAGCTAGACCATCATATTTGCCTGAACCTGAAGAAGTTGCTACAAAATAAATTATTATGATAAATAATGCAATTGTCCCTATTCCCCACCAAAATGCTTTTTTCATTTCTCTCCTAGATTATTTTAATATATAAAACTTAACTATTCGCAAATAAAAGTCTGAAACTTTTTGCAGGAGTTCCCGTTTTTTCTTCCTCTACTCTTTCTAATTCTGCGATAAGGGTTGTTTTATCTAAGGGTTTTAGTAAAGGATGAATAAAAACCCAATATCTACTCTGCCTGCATAGGGTTACTGCTGAATCTCTAGGCATTGATCGATAAATTCTTATTCCCTCTCGAAATGCTTCTAAAGTAGTTTCTCTTGTAGGAGCATAAGGTGTGTAAGGAGCCATATTTTTATCATAAAATCATTGTTTAAATGTCTTTCCTTTAGACAGATATAATTCTTTTAATTTATTTGCTATCACAATAATCTTTAAAATGTGTAATTGAACAAAACTTGTATGGCTGACAAACAACCTGTTTACATACTACCCGAGAATGTTTCACGTACTCTTGGAAAAGATGCTCAACGCAATAATATATTGGCTGCTAAGATAATTGCAGATATTGTTAAAACTACTTTGGGTCCTAAGGGAATGGATAAGATGTTAGTTGATTCTGCAGGAAATATAACTGTAACTAATGATGGAGTTACAATACTTGAGGAGATTCAATTAGATCACCCTGCTGCAAAGATGATAGCAGAGATTGCTAAAACTCAGGAAAATGAAGTAGGAGACGGAACCACTACTGTAGTAATGCTTGCTGGTAAGCTTCTTGAGAATGCTGAAAGATTACTCGATAAGAAAATACACCCTACTGTTATAATTAAGGGTTACAAACTAGCTGCTGAAAGATCTAAGTCTGTTTTACATGAAATATCTATTCCAGCTGATAGCAAACAAGTTTTGAAACAAATTGCTATGACTGCAATGACTGGAAAAGGTGCCGAGAGTAATAGAGACCATTTAGCAGATATAATTGTTTCTGCGGTAGAACAAGTTGGAGAAGGAAAGAAAGTTGATATTAGTGATATAAAGATAGTAAAACAGAAAGGAAATTCTATTGAAGATAGTGAACTTGTTCATGGAATTGCTTTAGATAAGGAAGCTGCTAACGAGTTTATGCCAAAGAAGATTGATAATGCATCTATTTTAGTTATTGACTTTGCTCTTGAGTTGAGAAGCCCAGAAACAGAAACTAAAATATCAGTTTCTACTCCTGAACAACTTCAGAACTTTATTGCTTCTGAGGAACTTGCTTTGAGAGATATGACAAATAAGATAATTAATTCTGGTGCCAAAGTTGTATTTTGTCAAAAAGGAATTGATGATGTTGCTCAGTATTTCTTGTCTAAGGCAGGAATAATGGCTTATAGAAGAGTTGCTAAATCTGATATTGAGAAGATTTCTCGCGCTACTTCAGGAAGAATTATTTCAAGCATACAAGAAATTCGTAAGGAAGATTTAGGATTCGCCTCTCTAGTTGAACAAGTTAAGAAAGGGGAAGATGTAATGACGTATGTTCGCGGTTGTAAGAATCCTAAAGCTGTTACAATATTATTACAAGGTAGTACGGATCATGTTTTAGATGAAGTGGAAAGAGCTGTTAAAGACGGATTGGGAGATGTAATGGCTGCAGTTAAAGACGGAAGAGTAGTATCTGGTGGAGGGGCAGTTGAAATGGAGTTAGCTAGAAGATTACGTCAATATGCTAGGACTCTTGGTGGTAGAGAACAACTTGCTGTTGAAGAATTTGCTTCTGCACTTGAATATGTTCCTGAGACTTTAGCTGAAAATGCGGGACTTGACCCGGTAAACATAATGACTGAATTGAAGCAAAGACATGAATCTGGTGCTTCTAGGGATGGAATCAATTTATTTGTTAATAAGGTTGAGGATTGTCTTGCTGCTGGTATTGTTGAGCCTGTCAGAGTTAAATTACAGGCTGTGGCATCCTCATCAGAGGTTGCTACAATGATTTTGAGAATAGATGATGTATTAGCCGCTTCTGGGTCTAAAACTCCTGAAATAAGACCAAATCCTTATGTTGGGTTAGATTAAACTCCGAAATGCTTCTTTATGGCTCTCTTATTTATCCACCAAAGCAAAACTGCTGGAAGGATAAATATCCACTTCCAGAATGCGAGTGCAACACAAATTAGAGCAATTATTGCAGTTACAACAATTTTAGGATGAGTTTTTCTTATTTTAACCTGCTTTTTTTCTACTTTTTTCACCATCTTTTTCATATTATATTTAATTAAAGGGGCTATATAAATTCGACTCTTAGAAAGACTTAAGAATCTCTCTAATAAAAGTTTTTTATGGGAAGGCTTGTAAATATAGCTTCTGTATCTTTGTTTTTAGTTGGAGCTAGCGGAGCTCTTTATAAACATATTTTAGGGAGAAACATAATTAATCAACCAGTTATAAGAGGGTATAATCAGATTCAAGAACAAATTAATGATGTTGATAGAAGGCTTAGTCTTGGAGAAAATAATGTTTTGGATAATGTTAGAAGCGAATTAGTTAGTAATAGGCAAAGATACTTTCTTGAAAATTCAGCCGAGATTTTAGAAGCGAATGCATAATTTGATAAAAATAATTTAAATTATTGGATTTGTTTTGGTATTGGGGTGCTTGGATTAGCAGGTTTGGGCATTAACAGAATAAGGTCTACATAATTTCTATTCTGTTTTTACCATTCTTCTTTGCTTTATATACTGCTCTATCTGCGCGTATTTGCATTTTTCTTACATTATCTCCTTTTTTGTATTCTGTTAGTCCACCAGACAAAGTAACCCCATACTTAATCATCTCTCTATCTCTTTGCGTTTCCCTTCTTATTCTATCGCAAACTATTTTTGCTCTTTTTATAGTGGTATTTGGTAGAAGGATAATAAATTCTTCTCCACCGAATCTTGAGACAATATCATATTTTCTTGTGAACTTTTTCAATACTCCTCCCAATCTTTTTAGTACATAATCTCCAACTATATGCCCTTGTGTGTCATTAAGTTTCTTGAAATTATCTAAATCTATTATTAGAAAGCTTAATGGACCTATTCCTCTTTTTGCTTTGTCTATTTCCATTTCGGAAATATGAATGAAAAATTTATTGTTGTATACTCCTGTTTTTTCATCGATAGTAGCTAATTCATATAATGTATCTACATTCTCTTCTATTTTTTTTAACAGAGCTCCCATGTTTTTTTTGAGTTCTGGGCTTAGAAGTTTTAACTTTTGTTTAAAATCCATAAAGTCACTAGACTGAAAAAGCTTATAAATCATTACTTTGGAGTTATTTTATGAACTTAGAATACGAAAGAGAGTTTGAAGTTGATGCATGTGAAAGAGATAGAATTAGGCTTGCTACTATTGCAGATGAAGATACTTCAATGGATAGAAATTATACTATAGATCTGCCCTTTTTTGTTCAAGAACATGAATTTCAAGGAATTAGATATATGTATTTACCTAAAATGGCTAAATCTAAACTGTTTGCTACACCAAAAGTTAGGTCTGCCTAAATCCAAACCCCCTTTCTATAATTTACTTTTCTAGAATGGCCCCACGCAGACTCGAACTGCGAATTACTCGGTGTAAACGAGTCGTTTGAACCCTTAGACTATGGGGCCTTTTGATCTAAATGAGATTAAAATAAACCTTTATAAAACCTTTCTGTTCACTACAATTAAGCGCGGGTAGTATAGTGGTTAGTATACGACATTGCCACTTTCGTTAAAGAAAGCAAAGATGTTGTGGCCCGGGTTCAATTCCCGGCCCGCGCATCGAGATCTTCGTCATATCCTAGTGACTCATTCAATGAAATGATTTTTAAAGCGGATAGGTCTAAGATACTTAATGAAAAAACCACTAATCATAACCTTGATTGCTGTAGCAGTTCTAATATTAGTATTGATTATTTATCCATCACATAATATAAGTGATATTTCACATAGTATGATGAATCATCCACAAATAACTAGTGAGGAGATATTTATAGCTGAGATGATTCCTCACCATCAAGAAGCAGTATCTACTTCAATGCTTGTCCTAGAATCTGAGAATTCAGAGGTTAAGTCGCTGGCAGAAGCTATTATTTCAGCTCAAGAAATAGAAATAACTATGATGCAGAATTGGTTAAAAGAGTGGTATCCTGAATCTAACTACAAGACTACTTACAAAAATATGATGCCTGAATTAAACTCACTTAGCGGTAAAGATAGAGATAAAGCTTATTTGAAAGGAATGATAGAGCATCATCAGGGAGCTATTCAGATGGCTAAGCAATCTCAGAAGCTTGATCTTAAACCTGAAGTGCTTACCCTAACAAAAAATATTATTTCTACTCAACAGGCAGAAGTTTCACAAATTAATCAAATCTTAAAGAATTTATAATAAAAGATAATAACCTTATCAATCTTGAATTTATACAAATAAAATCTAGTTCCCATCAAAATGGAAAAACATATTACTCTTATTCATTGAATGGGAAGTTATAATTAAATTGCAATTCCCGAATCTTTAGGGTTTTTATCGTGTTGGTCTAGCTTACCTGCTAGAAGGCAGTCAAAACAAGGGCTAATTTCTCCGTTAGCCTTCATTATTCTAAGTTTATCATTGCATTTTGGACATTTTTGTTTTTGATTTATGTTACTTATTAAGATTTTTTTGAGATTATAAAATTAATTGTGTTGGTTCTTACTTATTGAAAAATGCTATTTTTTAGATATTCTTAATCAATCGGAAAGTCTTACTCCTCTTGCTCGAAATGAGTTTATTTGTTGGATTAAAGATGCTAAAAATGAAGAGACTAGAGTTGAGAGAATTGAAAGAACACTTAATGATTTAATTAATGGTAAACGTAGGCCATGTTGTTGGATTGGATGTATTCATCGCAAAGATAAGACTATTAGTCCTTCTGTAAAAGGAATATTGAATAAAAGATCTAAAAATTTTAAATAGAATTGATACTAAATGTTAGAACAAATCAGAACAGGACCTGAAATATCCGCAACGCTTGCAGATTAACTTACACTTTAATTCTTCTAAGGTTTTTCCGCAGGCTTCACAAACATAATTAGGGTCTATCTCTTTTTGTTCTTGAGTTTGAATCATATAAAATCAGATATCTTGTGTTTTAGTTCTAGGTAAAGAATCCATAGGATGAATAATACACCATCGAGAGTTGCCAAAAAGAATATTGCTAGATGCTCTGGTAGCATTGTGAATGGGAATCCTGTTCCTACTTCGACTAAGGATAATGGGTATAACGGCATTATGTATCCTGCTAAAGTTGCATCTAAAATAAGATGTATTAAACTGCTAAAAGCGAATAATATAAAAATTATTGAGATGGAAAGTTTGTTTCTGCCTATTTTCCTTTTAATTGTCAGTTTTGATATGAATGCTAATGCTAGAAATATTAATGGGATGAATAAGGTGTGAATGAAGGTTCTATGAACTTGCTCGAGAGTATAACCTAAATAATATATTATCCAAAATAAAGCTATGTCTAAATCAGGAATAACTCCTGCTAGACCTCCAATTAGAACATATTGTAATGGAAATTTTTTGTTTGTTTTTTTATGGTAAATATGTCTGAAAATTGATAGTAGTATTATTGAAACTAAAACGTGTGTGACTGCTTGTGGCATAACAATATATTATTTTGTGCTTTATTAATCGTTTGGTAAGCCTTAAATAGGATTATTTACAAGTAACAATATGCAGGAAAAGAAATCTCATGGCTTGAATGATGCTGTTTCTTCTTCTTCTGGATATATTCCACCTTCAAAGATCCCTGGTGCTATGCCTCAGATTTCCGCCGAAGACTCAAAGAAAAATGATAAATTAAAAGAAGAACTTGAAGAATTTAAGAAAAAGGTTTTAAAGAAATTCCCCTTTACTACTTTCTTGAGCGTTATACCTGCACAGGCTTTCAAGTTATTTGAAGAAGATGAAGGATTATTGCCTGAAGAAATTGCAAAAAAACCATTGCATTTGATGATGCTTATTCCTGAAGATAAGTTCAAAGAAATTCCCAAAAAAATAAAGCCTGAAGTTTTGAAATTGATTAAAGAAAGCAAACAGGAATTGTGGGTCCACATTAAAACAGAAGTTGATTTATGGAATTATGGTCTAGATTCTAAATTTGAATTTATAGATGCGATTGCTTCTAGTTTCTCATTACATGATAAAGGATTGTTGGGAACAATGAGACTGGCAAATATTCACAAGACTCTTGTATTAAGAAAATTCGAAAAATATGTTGCATCTTATGTTATTGGTGGAAGTCTTGTGAGAGGGACTGCTGGCAAGGATTCAGACGTAGATACTTTTGTGATTATTGATGACACTGATGTAAAAAGGATGCCTCGTATGCAGCTTCTTGAGAAGTTGAGAGGGATGATTCATGATTATATTAGAGAGGCTAATGCTCTTGCGGGAGTTAAGAATCCTTTGAATGTTCAGGTATGGCTTTTGACAGACTTTTGGGATAATGTTAAAGATGCTAATCCTGTAATGTTTACGTTCATTAGGGACGGAGTTCCAATGTATGATAGAGGAACATTCTTGCCTTGGAAATTATTATTACAGATGGGTAAAGTTAAACCTTCACAGGAAGCTGTTGATAAATTTATGAAATATGGAGAACAAAATGAAGGTTTAGTTACTAGAAGGATGTTGGATGCAATGCAAGATATTTATTGGGGTGTTGTAACTCCTACTCAAGCTTTGATGATGCTTGCAGGTCATGCTCCTCCTGCTCCTAAGCACATGGTAAATGATGTTAAGAAAGTATTAGTTGATTCTGAGAAAGTAATGTCTGCTTCCGAACTCAAATTTTTAGATAAAGTTATAAAATATTACAAAGATTATGAGCATGGGACTTTGAAGACAATTCCTGGAAAAATTGTTGACGAATTGTTAACTGAATCAAAGTCGTATGATAAGAAATTACAAGATATAAGAAAGAAATTAGAAGCAAAGCTCATTGTAAATGATGCTGAAAAGTCTTATGAGGAAGTCTTTTCACTATTAAAGAAAATATTCGGAGACAAAAACATTGATGAGCTTGTGAAGAGTGTTGATAAAGAGCTTATAGGAAAAGGCAAGCTTCCTTCAAGATTTCTTAAGCCATTAAAAGAAATAGTTGCAATGAAGTCTAAAGTAAAGTCTGGGAAAGTAACTCCTTTGGAAATGGGTGTTCTAAGACGTGATGCAACTGAATTAATCAAGGAATTGCTTAATTATACTCAGAGAGCTGATTTAGTATTAGAAGAAAAAGAAGTTGTGGATGTTAAATTTGGAGATAAAGAGGGAGAACTTGTATTAACAGATTCTTGTAATTTCTTTATTGAATCTGGAAGGGTGATGAGTATTTCGGATGGAAGATTTAAATTATCTGATTCTAGAGAATTAGAGAAAGCTCTTTCAGCTCATAAGAAGAATTCGGATGTTAAGATTCCTTCAAGTGTTTTAAGTGCATTGCAAAAAGAACTCGGAGATTTTGAGATTTTGCTCTGATAACATTTAAAAACCGTATTTTCTAGTCTGAAAGATGAAAGGTATAGTTGTTCAATTTAGAAGAAGCCGACATAGAATTCATGAAAGACATTACTTGTTAGACTTGGGTTGTTCTAGTCGTGATGATGCTAAAAAGCTTGTAGGGAAGCAAGTTACTTGGAAGAGTACTGCTGGAAAGGCAATTCATGGAAAGATAAGTAATGCTCATGGAAATAAAGGTCTTGTTAGAGCTATATTTGAGACCGGTTTACCTGGACAGGCTGTAACGACGGACGTAGAGGTTAAATAAATATGAAAATTTCACTAATCAATAATAAATTTTCAATACAAGAAAAATCTTTAGATTTTTCTGTCTGTTTAACTTCAACTGACTCGTCTTCACTCGTAATGGGGGCAAGAAGTTAAACACATGGCTATCAGAAAAGCATTATCATATTCAAAGAAAGTAAATAGACCGTACACAAGGGTTTCTAAAGTTAAATCTAAATCTTATATTAAAGTAGTTCCTCCAAATAAAGTTGTAAAGTATAATATTGGAAACCAAAGAGCTTACGTTGAAGGAAAGTTTCCTTTTGTATTAAGTTTAATTTCAGATGAACAGCTTGTTATTAAGGATCTAGCAATTGAATCGGCTAGACAAGTATTAACAAAGAATCTTGAGACAAAACTTGCTGGTAAGTTTTACCTTTGGGTAAAGATACACCCTCATCATATCTTGAGGAACAACAAAGCTGCTGCTGGAGCTGGAGCTGACCGTTTGTCTACTGGTATGAAGCAATCATTTGGAATTATTGAAGGAAGAGCCGCTAGAGTTCTTGGAGGACAGGAATTGTTTATGGTTGCTTGTGACTCTGAGTCTACTGTTAAGGTTGCTAGAGAAATATTAGGAATGGCTAAAGCAAAATTGCCTTGCAGAACAAGAGTTCTGTTTGATAAAGTAGAAGATATTGCTCATTCTCCTAGTCCTGTTTCTAAATAATTTGTTTTTAGAAAGTATTTTATACGCTGATTTTTAGAATATTTCATGCAAGATTTTAAAGAACATAAAAGGAAATTTGACAATTTCTTGAATGGAATTAAAGGAAACGAGAAGATAGCTATTGTGGGTCATGCTAATTGTTTGGATGGAACATCTAGCGCTATACTTATGCATGAAATATTGAGAAAGAAGTATCCTAATTTACCAGAGATAGAGGTTCATTTTGCTTCATATGCTTTCGGATCATTAGATAATTTAACTAAAATATTCCATAAAAAAGAGATTGAAAAGGTATTTTTAGTTGATCTTGGAGTTGACCAAAGTCTATTAGACGAATTGGAAAGAATGAAGAGTAAATTTGATGTCTTACTAATTGACCACCACCCATTAAATCCAAATTTAAAGATTGATGATTATATAATAAAAACACGTTCTTTTGACTGCACTTCTTTGGTTTTATATCTATTTGGGGAGAAATTGGTTGATTTTAAAGATTGGACTTGGTTAAGTTGTGTAGCTGCTGTTTCTGAATTCTCTTGGCATTCTAAAGATAATCTGGAATTTATACAAAAACATAATCCTACTTACTCTCCAGAAGATCCTAACTCCGAATTACTTAATTTGGTTAAAAAGATGAATAATACTGTAAATTATTATTCTAAGGATTCGTTAAAGTCTTATCAGATTATTTTAGAAAAAGACTTCAAGAAGATTGATGAAATATCTAAAGAAGTTTCTGAAGAATTGGATAATAAGTTAGAAGATTTTGAAAAGAATGCTGAAAGACACTTTAATAAAGAACTTTACTTTTATTCTCTTAAATCAAATATTTCAATAGGGTCAAACATTTCTACCGTGTTATCTTTGAGGCATAAAGGCTCTACAATAATTATCTTTGCAGAAGATGGTAATAAAATTAAAGTTAATGCTCGAAATAATGGTAAGCCTACCCCTTATTCAATGAATGAACTTTGTAATGCCGGAATAGCTGGTTTAGAGAATGCTATGGCTGGAGGACATGCTCCTGCATCAGGAGCTTCTGTTAAGAAGAAAGATTTAGAGACTTTCAAAAGAAATGTTATTGAATTTGTTAAAAGTAAGATATCTAAGTAAAAGTTACATAATCTTTATTAACTGAATGTGTTTGTTTTCTCTATGGGTGATGTGAAACATTTTGTTAAATGGTTTTCTGAGTTAAGTAACAAAGATATCTCAGTTGCTGGAGGAAAAGGTGCTTCTCTTGCTGAAATGTATAATCATAAATTTCCTGTGCCTCCAGGATTTATTGTAACTGCCCAAGCTTATGATTATTTTATTGAGAAATCTGGATTGCGTAATCAGATAATTAATCTTGTTAATTCAATAGATGTAGATGATACTAAACAACTTGAGAGTACTGCTAGAAAAATACGCGAGTTAATTGTTGATGCTCCAATGCCCAATGAAATGAGAAATGATATTGCTGAGGCTTATCAAGTTTTAGATGTAGAAAAAGAAAAGATTCATCAAAAAGGTATGACTCAGGGAGCTCTTGCGATATTAAGGAACTCACACGAGCCTCCTTTTGTTGCTGTTAGATCTTCTGCTACAATGGAAGATCTTGCCGATGCTAGTTTTGCAGGGCAACAAGAAACCTTTTTGAATGTTAAAGGAAGCGATTTTCTTATTGAAAGTGTAAAGAAATGTTTTGCTTCATTATTTACTGCTCGAGCTATTTATTATAGAAAAAAGAAAGGATTTGCAACTGAGAAAGGATATTTGGCTGTTGTTGTTCAAAGAATGATTGATTCTCAGAAGTCTGGAGTTATGTTCTCTAAAAATCCTTTGAAGAACGATGGAAATATAGTCATCGAGGCTGTTTTTGGATTAGGAGAAGGGATAGTTTCAGGAATGATTTCTCCAGATCATTATGTTTTAAGTCCAAAATTGGAATTAATTGAGCAGAAAGTTTCTGAAAAGAAAATTGCTTTGACTCGTTCGTCTAGTGGTAAAACAGAGGAAGTTAAGTTAACACACGAGATAAGTAATAGAGAGGTTTTGAATGGTCATGAGTTAAAAGTATTAGGGCAATATGGATTGAGATTGGAAGAACATTATGGAAAGCCTCAAGATATTGAATTTGCCATAGATAAAGATGGGATATTTATTGTACAATCTAGACCCATTACAACTATTGTAAAAGAGAATAAGCAGGAGCTTGAGGGAAATATTTTGCTTTCTGGTTTAGCCGCAAGTCCAGGAGTTTCATCTGGAATTGTAAAAATAATTCATTCTCTAGATGAATTACATAAGATTTCCAAAGGAAATGTTCTTGTCACTAAAATGACTAACCCTGATATGGTTGTTGCGATGGCCAAGTCTTCTGCAATAATTACTGACGAAGGCGGAGCAACAAGTCATGCCGCTATTGTTTCTAGAGAGATGGGAATACCTGCTGTTGTTGGCACTAGAAATTCAACTGAAAGATTGAAAGATGGGCAACTTGTAACTGTTGATGGATTTACAGGAAGAGTATTTGACGGTAAGACTGTTGAAAAGAAAGTAGAAATTAAGCCAATTGTTCCTACAAAGCATACTAAAATAAAGACGATAGTTGATTTACCTGATTACGCTGAACGCGCAGCTTTATCTGGAGTTAACGGGGTTGGATTAATTAGACTTGAGACTTTAATAGCTACTTCAGGAAAACACCCTGTTTGGTTCGTGAAAAAGAATAGATTGAATGAATATGTTTCAGTTATTAATTCTGGATTGAAGAAAATAGCTAAACATTTTGATGAGATGTGGGTTAGAACTTCAGATGTAAGGAGTGATGAGTATAGAAATTTAGAAGGTGCTCCTGAAAGTGTTGAGATGAATCCAATGCTTGGAGATCATGGGATTAGGTTTAGTTTAAAGAATGAAGACTTACTTGAAGCTGAATTTATGGCAATAAAAGAACTAGCTGATGAATTTCCTGGAAAGATATTTGGTGTTATGTATCCTCAGATAATTTCTGTTCAGGAAGTTAAGTCTGCAAAAAAGATAGCATCTAAAGTTCATTTTCCTAAAAATGTTAAGTTTGGAATAATGGTTGAAACTCCAGCTGCTGTTCAAATAATAAATGATTTGTGTGAGGAAGGAATTGACTTTGTAAGTTTTGGAACAAATGACTTGACTCAATACACTCTTGCTCTTGATAGAAACAATGAGGATGTTCAGAATTTGTATAATGAACTTAATCCTGCAGTTCTTAATTCCATATCTTATGTTATTAGAAGATGTAAGAAATATGGGGTTGAGACATCTATTTGTGG
Source organism: Candidatus Pacearchaeota archaeon (assembly GCA_016866935.1). Classification (GTDB taxonomy): domain Archaea; phylum Nanobdellota; class Nanobdellia; order Pacearchaeales; family GW2011-AR1; genus SICU01. Next base: position 12,617 of record VGKS01000010.1, on the reverse strand, counting down.
ACAGGCTGGAAGTAATCCCGAAATGGTTAGATTTTTACTTTCTGAGGGCATAGATTCTATATCTGTTAATGCTGATGCAGCTCATGCTGTTTCTATTTTAATAAATGAAATTGAAAAGGAGCCTAGGGTGGAAAGAGTAGAAAAGAAGGTTGTTAGAAATCTTGGAGTCATTAAAATAAAGAGGATTAGTTCGTCTATTAATCCCCATGTTTCTTCTATGGGTTTACAAACTATAAGGCCTATGTTACAGACTCCTGAGAGGTCTATTATTACTCATAGTAACCATAATGATGTAATGAAACAAATAGACAATTGGGGTAATGATGAGTATAATCCTTCTTCCGGAATTAAGAATGATATACCTGCTCTTAATGATGCTATATCTGTTTCAAGTGAGGACTTCTCTCCTAAGAAATCCGAAGAGATAATGGATTTATCAGACGATAAGATTGAGGTTTCCGAGATACCTTTTGAGATACAGCAAGATGTCTTATTTGATGCTATCGTTTATGGAGAAGTAGAAAGTAATCCTGCTGTAAGAAAGATGCTTGAACCTTCTCCTACACCTAATATGGATATGTTGGACGCTTAATAGTTACCACTATAAAGTACTACATTACCGAAAGCTTTAAATAGTGCGAACTTCTACAATTATTATGGCATTAACAGAATTTGTTAGTTACATGAGAAGCCAAGAAGAGATTGGTTTAGCTGTTGCTACATTACAAAAAGAACATGATGTTGATAAAAGAAACAAGGCTCAAGCATACTTAGATGAGCAATCTCTTAGGGGTGCAGAAGATTTACCAGAGGGGGTTAGACTTACTCCGGAACAATTTTCTCAATTAGATAGTCAGGGGAGAAAAGCTTATCTTGCAGCAGGATTTGCAGAAAGGCAAGAAGCTATTAGAGACGATATAAGTAATAGTCTTAAAGGTCAAAATCTTGAGAATATTCTAGATGAAATCAATCCTGAAACATTAGAAGGTCTTGCATCTGCAAAAGAACTTGTTAGGGGAGGAGTTCAAGGTTATGATGAATTACTTCAAATCTATCAAGCTTACTTAGGAGCAAAACAATTAGAACAAAAATACAAAGAAGGAAAACTTGATGAAAAGGAAAGAAAGGCTATTACTTCAAATGTTGTTGATGAAGTTGTTAAAGACCTTGTTGCTAAAAACAAAGGTAAATACAGCGTTCAAAGATTGCAAGTTTTTGAGAATCTAGCAAGAGTGGCTGTTCAACTTGGAGGCACTAATAATGAACAATATGTTGAAAGAGGAGTAAAAGCCTATGTAGGCGATGCTGAAAAGAAACTTAAGGATTATCAAACTGAGAGTGGAAAGACTGTTTTAGGATATGTCACAGATAGTTTGAAAGCATTAAATGAAGATCCAGATCCAGAAGATTCTGTAATTGCTAGAACTCTTATATATAAAGCTGGTCAAATAGAAGAAAAAGCGAGAAAGAAAGTAGCTTAATTTTATTTTTTGATGTCAAAGTTTTTTTTGATCATCTTGATATCTACGAGTTTCTATTAATTTATCTATAATTTCTACCATTTTTTTCATAAATATTTCGGCTTTTTCTTGCCAAGCTTCTATTTCTGCTGCTTTTACCATTTTAACTTCCCCATGAGCTATTTGCTTATGTAAAGTGAATACATTATAGTACCATTTAACAAATTCTGACTTTAGAACTCCTGTTTCTACAAAGTTTTCATGAAGCATTTTTGCTACATGTTCTGGAGATGGAGACAATTTGCCTAAGGTAATAAGAGCTGCTTGAGCTGCTTCTACCATGCACCAATAAACTCCCTCTACTGCATTTAACATAGACATTTTACTTCTAGTTAGATGATATGGAGATCTTTGCAGTGAAGCATATACTGCTTCAGGGGTTGAGTGTATTTTACCTTGAACCATAAGAGACTTTATTGGGTTAAAGAATCCTCCTAGATCAATTAGAACTTGACCTTGTCTTATTATGTTTAATACTATGGGGTCTCCGTGGATTAAATCTCTCCACCATGTTGTTAGTCTTATTGTGTTTATATGTAAGTCTTTAGAATAGTTTTGTTCAGCAATAAGTTTTCCCAGTTCTTCTCTATACCATGCTGTAAGTTCCATATCCCAGTTTATTGCAGCGTCGTCTAATATTATTACAATATCTATATCTGAACCAGGTTTTACATCTCCTGAAGCTTGAGAACCAAATAGGACTGTAGCTTTTACAAGATGGTCAAACTTTCTTTGAACCTTTGTAGCAAAGTCCATTGCTATATCTTTATCAGTGCGAAACTTGGAATAGTTTTTCTTTTCCTTAGGTTTAGAATTGTTTTTTTCTTTTTTCATCTACCCTCTAAAGGTCACTACGGAGAAGTATTATTTAAACGTTGCCAATGTTTATACATTGTCAGCTTAAAACTTGAATATTATAAACAAGTTTTAAACATTGCTCCCTTAAGGTAGTCATACTCATATTATCGGTTAATTGAGTTAACTCTTTCGATTAATTGGTCTAACTTAAATTCTAGATTCTCTAATCTCCACTTTAGGTCTTTTACTTCAGTATTATCTTCTTGTTTTGATTCTGTTTTAATCTCAGGATTCACTTGGGGATTAGTTGCTCCAATTGACGCAAAATCGCTTAGAAAATTACTTACAGGGTTTATGGTTTCTTGCTTTACTTCTGCTGTTTGTTGTGTTTCTTGTCTTTTTTCAGAAATAATAAAATATCCATCATTTGTTAGTTTTGTTTCTTGATGTTTTTGAGCTTCTGGCAATTTTATTAATTTCTTTCTATGAAGCTCTGGAATATCTAATATATCTATACTTTCCCTCTTTTTGAACATACACTATATACTGATTTCTTGTATATAAATTTGTCCAACACCTTTAAATAAATAGGGAATATTTGTAATTAAAAGAAGATGGTTGATATTCATAAGTTAATTGCTGCTATTAGTCCTGATGTTTATTGTCAGAAGGTTAAGAAACAGATTGACGGCAAAGATGTAGATTTAATTAAATGGCTTAAAAGAACAATCAAATACGAGGGAATTAAGAAGGATGGTGTGTTAAAAGAAGTGGAGCCTCTAAAACCAGGAGATATGCCTGCTTATGATTATGATGATGCTAAAGCTGATGCTCTTAATTTATGGGGTATAAAATCACCCATAGAACAACATAAATTGACTTATGATTCTCCTGCTGAAGGTTTAGAACCGGTTTATTTTTGGCTTCTTGATTTTCTTAACGGACCATATAAAGAAATAGATAAAGTTACAGATAATTTTGTTGCTTCTCCTGGTTCAGGACATTTCTCTGAGATGCAAGGGAAGGCAACCCAAATGCAACAAGAAGCTTCTCGTACAATGGGAAATGTAAATACCGTATTAAAATCTGTACTAAATTTAGTTTACGATTTGAAAGAATTTAGAATTAGATTGAAACCATACAAAACATATCATGATGAAGAATCTAAAGATAATGAAAAATACAAAGCTTTACTTTCTCTTAAACAAATATGGCTTGATAATGTAGATATAAGAAAGGGAAGAGGAAGTATAAACGCTTTATCTTCTGGAGAATTAGATTTTGTAACTTTAAGAGACGCATTTATGTCAATTATGAATGATAAACTGCAGAATGCTAAAGGAGATAAACTAGACTTAAATGAAAGAGTAAAAAGAATATTAGAACAACGTGCAAGCGAATTCTTTTTGTGGATAAAAGAATCTTATTCTTCTTTGAAACAGAGATATGAGATTGAAAGGAATTATTTGAAATCTCAAGTGAATATGCTTAAACTTTATGCTAAATGGGTTAAACCTTATTTGGTGGCGGCGCAGAGACTTCAGCAAAGTTATGAGAGTAAAAATGCTGCTCTTGTGACTGCTTTCAATACAATGATTCTTGAGTTACAGCTTATTGCTAGTTCTCCTTATGATATAAAAGATGATGTTGCTGCTGGACTTGTTCCAGATTTATTTAATAATTATACTGGAAGAAAATATTATAAAGTTTTAGTTCTTGAATTTGACTTTAGAAGTATTCCTCAAAGAGTATCCCAAAGAGACTGGGCTTTTGGTGGAAAAGTTGATATTAAATTTACGAGTTATTCATTAAATGAGGAAGAACTTGAAGTTTTAAAAAATGAAATAAATAAAGATGATTTGAAGAGCGTTCTAGAACTAGTTGATGGAGCAACTAAAGAAAGTCTCGACCAAATAGATAAAGAAATTAGAGCTTTAACTGAAGGGAAAGAGGATGAAGATATATTGAAAGAAGATGAAGAAAAAGAAGCTGAAAAGAAGAAGAAAAAGGAAGAATATGAGAAAGGGGATGATTTTGGACTCAAGGGTTTATTCTCGGCTTTCAAATTTAAGAAAAAGGATAAGGAAAAGTTTGATAAAAAGAAAACAATTAATCCCGAGCCGGATAATGAATATGAGGCAGTTGTTAGATCGCAGTGTGCTATAGAATCAAGATCATTGTGCTTCACAGTTTTTGATACGTATAAGAAAGCACACGGAATGCCTTCACACAACAATCCATTTGACACACAGTAAAATATTTAAGTTTTGATTTAATAGATTATCATGCCACCTATTAAAGAAATAAGAAAATTAAGTAAGGAAATAAAGGAAGTTCCTAAAGTAGAATCTATTGACGATGAATTTGATGAAGACGAATACGAGGACTCGGAAAACGACGCGTCTTTTTTTATAAGAAGATCAAATAAGACTTCTACTTTGGAGTCAAGTAATGAGAAACAAGATACATTTGAAGATAGAGAGGATAGGGCTAGACCAGATAATAGAGATCAAAGATCTACGGTAAACTTCTATGCTGGTGGTAGTGGAGCTAACCCTTACAAGTCTAATGCTTATACTCCTGTAGGTTCTGCTGAGTCTAGTGGAAATAAAAGAGACTTAGGGGAAAGGGATCTTGGAGAAAATAGATCTACTAGAGATGATAGTATGAATAATCAAGGTAACTCTATGGAAAGAAATTATGCTGGTGAACAAGATCAGAACGATAGAAAAGATAGAAGAAGAAACTTAATGTAAGCTTTTTATAGATTAATTACATTGTTTAGTTATGATACCTAAAGTTAATTTCAAATATTCTTATATCTATGATGAACTGTTCAGATCTTCTAAGGAGTTAAATAAAATTCTTAAGAAAAATGGGAAGAGATATCCTTCGTCAGTCGAAATAATTGAATTTATGGAAAGACTTGAAATTGTATGGGGAAATGAAGGAAACAAGATACTTGATGAGATAAGTAAATTGTCTGGAATTAAATGGAAGACGAATAGTATTTCGTGTTATATAGTTGGAGCTTGTAGACCTATGTCCGAGCCATTAACAATTAAGGTTTGTGGAGATATAACTCATGCTGTAGATGTTTTAACACACGAATTGATTCATTGTTTGCAAATAGGAATTAGTGATAAAAAATGGGATAAATGGTTAAAATATCTTGATTCTAAGTATCCTCGCGAAAATAAAAATACTAAAGGCCATATATTTCTTAATGCCGTGCAGATGGCTCTTTATCTTGACTTTTTTGGAGTTGATAGATTGATAAGAGATATGTGGAACTCAAATGTTTCTGTCGACTATAAAAGGTCCTGGGAAATTGTTGAAAAAGAAGGTTCTGATAAAATAGTAAACAAATTCAAACAAATAACTCGATAAAAAGTTTATATATTACCTTTTGATAGATTTAACGAGGTGCTATGGCTAGTTACGAGACTTTTTTTCCTTCTGAAGGTTCAAGTTATCCTTTTGAGAAACCATATGGTGGTTTTGTAGGTGCTAGCGCATATCATCCCTCTGCAAGAGATATAGCTTTTCCTACGAATCCTTTAACTGCTAATCAATTAAAGAAAGTATCGGATATAATTAGTACTGGTGCTCAGACTATAGAGGTCTCTGGTTTAGGTTTGACTGGGGCAGGACCTATGAAGCACTTAGCAAGTATTCCAAAACAACATTGGAAGGAAATTGATAGATTAAGAAAATTAACTGGTGTTGACTTGACTTTTCACGGACCTCTTGTTGAGTCTACTGGGTTTTCTCGCGGAAACTGGTCTGAAGACCAGAGGAAAGAAGCAGAAAAACAAATGAAGGCAGCTGTTGAACTTGCCCAGCAAATGAATTCTGAAGATAAAACTAAAGGAATTGTAATGACATTTCACTCTAACAATGGATTACCTGAAGTAGAGAGAAAAGTAGTTGTGAAAAGAAACAAGGACGGTTCAATCCCTGAAGGTGGAGAAGAAATTGTAAGTATGTCTGTATATAATGAAAGAACTGGAGAAATAGGCACTTTACCATTTACTTCAAGACAGGACTTTTATGAAGGAGAAAAAGAGAAAGTTAAAGATAGACTTGATAAATTCAATGAGGAAAGATGGACTGGACAAATAGAATCTGTATTCGTTAATAGCACTCGAGCAAATAATGCAATTTATGAGGCTCTATCTGAGGGAAAAAAAGTTTCAAAAGAATTGGAAAGTTCAGGGATTAATATCGGTTCAACTCTTGATGTTTATAAAACATTTGACAAGAATTACAATGAATACAAAGAAATAATTGAAGATATTAAAAAAGATCTGCCTAAAGGTGTCGAGGAACTAAACAATGTTATGGCTAGCATGCAAAATGCTAATTTTTTCGTAAGAGAGTCTTATAATCAGATGAAAGAACTCTATAATACTGCTTATACTGATGCTCTTAGAAGAAAGGATAAGCCAAGAAAGGGTACTGATGATGAAAAGAATGCTGCAGATGCTTTGAAAAAACTTGATAATTATGCTAAGGATCTTAAGGAAGCGTTTAAAGATTACGAAAAAAACTCTAATATATTGGGGTTAAAGAAAAGAATAGAGGAGGGAACAAGATTACTTGGAGAGAAAACTGTTAGACCTGAGATATATAGGCCACTTAAGGAATTTGCTATAGATAAGAGTTCTGATACATTTTCAAACGTTGCAATACATGCTTGGCAAAATGCTAAGAAGTTTGATAGGGCTCCTGGAATAATAAGTATTGAAAATCCTCCTGCAGGGATGTCTGGATTAACTAGGGCTGAAGAAATTGCTGAACTTGTTGAAGAATCTAGAACGAAATTTGTTGATACTGCAGTAAAACAAAAGTTAATGTCTAAAAATGAAGCCGCTAAAACAGCTGAAAAAATAATAGGAGCCACTTGGGACGTTGGACACATTAACTCTATTCAAAAATGGGGATACAATAGACAAGATGTTCTTAATCAAGCGAAAAAAATTGCTCCTTTTGTCAAGCATATGCACATTGCAGATAACTTAGGTTTTGAAGACGCTGAATTGCCTGCTGGAATGGGAAATGTTCCAATTGATGAAATATTAAATAATAAAGAATGGGGTGAAAATTTCAGAAAAGCGAAGAAAGCAATTGAAACAGGAGATTGGTTTTCACGTCAGGGAGGATTAGGAATGACTAAGACTCCAGTTACTGAAGCTTTCTCTGGGTTAACTGCTCCTGTTTATTCAATGGGTTCTAGCATGGATTCTAGTGCTTACTGGAATAGCGCCGTTATGAATGATGGGGGATACTTTGGAGGTCTAGGCCCTATAAATCCTGAAGTTCATCACTCTATATATGGTGGAGGATTTTCAGGACTTCCTGCTTATTCTGGAGGAGAAATGCCTGGAAAAGCGAGTAATAGTTCTTTCTCTGGCGCTCCCATAGAATAATTTATATCAACTTGAATTTAATCTCGTTTGTAGATTATTGCTTACGAATCTTTCAGAAGGAGATGATTAGTTTTAAATATCTCTAAATTGATGATTTTGTATGAGAGATTTTTCTAAAGAAATACTCGCATATGCTTTGTCTAATGCCTTAGAACATGGTAAGGCAGATGCTGGAAGAGTTTTAACAAAGTTGTTTCAGCATGGCCTAGACAGGAAAGAAATTCCTCTTGTTATGAAGGTTATTACAAAAACAGTTGATGAAGTGAATTCAATGAATGTCAAGGAGAGAGAAGAATTGTTTTCTAAGATGAATGATGTTGTAAAGAAACATGATAAAACAGAAGATTACGAATTACCTGAGTTGCCTCCTTCTCCTATTGGAAATAAGGTGGTTCTTAGATTAGCTCCATTTCCTTCTGGTGCGATGCACTTAGGGAATACTAAAACTTATATGTTGAATGCTTTGTATGCCGAGAAATACAAAGGAGATTTACTATTTGTGATGGATGACACAATTGGAAGTGTTGAAAAACCAATTGTAAAAGAAGCTTATGACTTAATTCCTGATGCTTTCAAATGGCTTGGAGTTAATTATAAGAAAATATATTACAAATCTGATAGGCTTGAGATTTATTATGAATATGCTGAAAAATTAATTGAGATGAACAAAGCTTATGTTTGTTATTGCAAAACTGATGAACTTAGACAAAATAGAGCTGAAGGAAAGGAATGTTCTTGCAGACAATACCCCATTGGAATTCAGAAAGCTCGCTGGAAAGAAATGTTCCTTTCTAGAGTTAAAGAAGGAGAAGCTTCTTTAAGATTAAAGACTGATATGCAACATCCTAATCCTGCTTTTAGAGATAGGGTTTTGTTTAGAATAGCTGATAGACCTCATGTTAGAGTTGGGACTAAATACCGCGTATGGCCAACTTTGGAGATGTGTTGGGCAATTGATGACCACTTACTTGGAATTACTCATATCATCAGAGGAAATGAATTGATGATTGAATCAGATATGGAAAAATATATCTGGGATTTGTTCAAATGGAAACATCCTGTTTTGATTCATGTAGGAGTTATTAGATTAGAGGGTGTCGGGGCTAAGATATCTAAGTCCAAAGCGGCTAAAGAAGTGAGGTCCGGAGAATTTAGCGGATGGGATGATCCTAGAACTTGGAGTGTTCAGAGCATTGCTAGAAGAGGAATAAGACCTGAAGCGATTCGCGAATTTGTTAAGAGAATTGGATTAAACAAACAAGATATTGTTGTTCCTATTGAGGTCTTATATGCCATTAATCGCCAGATAATTGATGCCGAGACTCTGAGATACTCATTTGTTGAGAATCCTGTAAAACTGAATTTATCAACTGAAGAAATGAAAGGGATTGATAGAGTCGTTGTTCCAGTTCATCCAGATAGACCTGAAGAAACTCGTGAAGTAATTGTTTCCGATGATATTGCAATATCTGGAAAAGATTTTGAAAAACATAATGGTAAGGAAGTAAGATTGCTTCATTTGTTCAATGTTGAAATTGGAAAAGAATCTCACGTTACTTCAGTTGATAATAAAAAAATACCTAAAATAAATTGGGTTTCCGTTGGTGCTGTTAAGACTAAGATATTGATGCCTGATGGAAGTTGGATAGAAGGATTTTGCGAACCTTCGGCTGTTAAAGTCAAAGTTGGAACAATTATACAATTTGAGAGGTTTGGATTTGTTAGATTTGATTCTGTTAAAGATGGAGTTGCAGAGTTTTGGTTTTCCCATCCTTAAAATGGCATTAAATCCTCAGATTTTAGAAGAAAGAGAACTTGCAGAGTCCCATGATAGGGAAATTGAAGAATGCAGAAAAGTAAATAGACATCTTTTATATGGTTTCTTTCTTGGAACAACATTATCTACTGCCCCGCCAGTTCTAATGCCTGTTGATGTTTTAGCACATGATGGGCATTCAATAGTCCGCCATAAAGACCCTAATATTATCGCTTATTCTCTTTGTCTTGGTTATATTGGGATTGTGGCTTCTTTTGTATATATGGAATCAAATCAAAGAAAACAGAGAAAATCAGAATCAGTTCAATCTCAACTTTGTGCTGAAATTAACCATTATTATAATCAAGAAGATGGCCTTGGCGAATAATTTATAAACTAGATTATGTTGTATTGGCTGTAAAGGAGGTTTATGAGAATGTTTAATTCAAGAAAAGGAGTAAGCGAAGTTATCGCTAATGTCCTCATAGTACTTCTGGTAATTATCGGAATTGCTGTTATCTGGTCTGTTGTTAGACCAACAATAGATAAGAGTCTTGAACAACTTCAAGCAGACTGTTTTACAGTAAGTGTTGAGCCTGTGAGTTGTTCTATAGTTTCTGGATTTGCTACTGTTAAGGTAAAGAGAAATCCTGGAGCAGGAGTTTTTAGTTCGATAGAAATATTGTTTTCAGATGGAACTGATTCTGGAACTGTTACGAGTGGGATAACTACTCTTAATGAGCTTTCAACTGCTTCAACAATGCCTCCTGAATTACCCTTACCAGCCGGAGTTGACGGAGAGGTTACTGCTAACACAGTATTAAAAGTCAATGGGCAATTGTGTCAGGTGAATTCACAACCTATTACCTGTACTTAATTACAGGTTTTATTTTATTTTTAGAAAGATATTTAGAGATGGAAGGCCATGTCCTAAGAAATTTGAGTTATATAACTCCTCCTTATTCTGTAAGTATTGCTGTTGCTGCAGTTGTTGGAGAATCTCAAACGGTCTGTACCCCTACTAGGCTTCCAATTGCCTGCAAGGTTTATGGTACTTAGAAACACTTTTAAAATTGAATTGGTAGGTTATCTTGTCAGAGCGATAAAAAATGAACCGGATAGAAGTTGAAACAAAAATACCGTTTAAAGAGAAAGATTTGACTTTAGTTAGATCAAAAGTAAAAAGTATTGCTAAGTTTGTAAAAAAACAAGTAAAGAAAGATGATTATTACACTTTAGAGTACTTTCAATATCCTGAGAAAAGTTTGCGTGTCCGAGATATGGGCAAGATAAGAGAGGTTAATTTCAAGAAAAGGATAAGTCTTGTTAATGGAATACATGCTAAAAAAGAAGTACAATTTCAGATATCTGATATAAATGGTTTTTTTGATCTGATAAATGATTTTGGATTTAGAAAATGGTTGCATAAGGAAAAGACTACTGAATTATATAAGACTAAGAATGGAGTAAATATAGAATTAAATTATGTTAAAAAATTGGGTTGGTTTTTGGAATTAGAAGTCCTTTGTTCTCATAAAGAAGTAGAAAATGCAAGAAAGAAGATTAATGATGTTAGAAATGCTTTAGGATTTACATATAAAGATTCAGAAGCTCGAGGATATACTAAACAGCTCTGGGCTTTAAATCATAAATAATTAAGCTTTTTCTTCGATTTCTTCTGGAGACACTTGTCCTCCTTGCTTTTCAAGACTTGCCTTCTCTTTCTCGAGTTGTTGTTTAAGTTTGTTTAACTGATCTAATTGTTTTTGAAGAGCTTCTTTATCTGCTTTGGGAGCTTGTTGAGATATTTGAGGCATCTTCTTTATGTAATCCATCATTGACGATTTCTCCATCTTTAGAACAGATCTTGTTTCGTCGTCCACATGAGTTTTTAATATTTCCATTCCAGATAAAACGCAGTTTAGAACCCATAGTTTCTTACCATCCACCATTTGGATTACTGCAACACATTTCTTTATTGTTTCAGTAATATTTCTGTTTTTCATTTCGTCTTCTAATATCCCCTTTAATGCGTCAAGATCTATTTTTGTTTTAAGGTTAAGTTTTTCTGGCTTCTTTTCCTTGTGCATCATATCTAGAAGACGCACTTCAACTTCCCCATCAAGATTAAATGCTGCTACTTGTTTCTTTGAAGGAACATAATAGTCTATTTGATGTATATTCATTCCTGTTTCATAATCAAGGACGAAGAAACCTGCAACTACAAATGATTCTGAGTATTCTTTTATAAACTTTTTATACTTATTAGAAGCTTGTAACTTTTGAACATATGGTTGAATTTTCATTTTATCTCTTAATATTGATTTATTGGATAATTGATATATAAATATGTCGCAAGTGCTTGGCTATGCCGTATACAAAGTTTTTTAAAACCTAAATTTGAGATTATTTTATGTTTGCTAAAGATTATACTGCTGGCTTAGATATGGGGCAAAGACATCAAATTGCAAGGAGATTGACAAAATGGTCTTATCTTTTAGGGGCACTTGGTTTAGACGTAGTAAAAACTGAAGCTCAAATAAGAGGTGCTTTTCAGAATGTTTCTGGAGGAGATACCCCTATTGATATGACTCAACTTGAAGGAAGAGGCCTAAGGCTATCAAAGGGAAATAGGCTACTTATTGAAAGAATTGAACCTGGAATATATGAAGTTTATGTTCAAAATGATGCTGATAATATATTAAATTTCGGTCCTAGGTATGGATTAGAGAGAGAAGTTTCTTAAAAGTAAGATCAAGAAAGCCATGAACATGAATTTACTAATATTTTAATGATAGAGCATTAATCTCTTCATAAAGAATAGTTGTTAAAACTCAAACTTTTCTAGAACTAATTTCTATTTTCAATTTCTTCTTTGAGGTCTTTGAAGAACTTATCTCTTTTAACACCAAATTGAGGCTTTTCACCTCTAGATCTAACTGCAAGAGTTTTGTTTTCTTCTTCTTTGTCTCCTATAACTACAATATAATTTATTTTTAACATTTCAGCATCTCTTATTTTAGATTGAACTGTATCTGAACGAGTGTCTATGTCAACTCTTAGGTTTGGAATTGCTTCTTTCAACTCTTTTTCAAGTTTTTCTGTTGCTTT